>JAGQUM010000048.1 GCA_020438485.1 Thermoleophilia bacterium
GGCCGGCCGCAAGGCGCTGGTCCCCTACCTGTCGGCGGGCTACCCTGACCGCGCCGCGTTCCGCCGCCTGCTGCGCGCCACGGCCGACGCCGGCTGCGACGTGGTGGAGGTGGGCGTGCCGTTCAGCGATCCGGTGGCCGACGGCCCCGTGATCCAGGCCGCCGGCCACGCGGCCCTGGCGGGGGGCGCCACCCTGCGCACCGCCCTGGACGACGCCGGCGAGCACGCCGCGGCCACCGGCGCGTCGGTGGTGCTCATGACCTACCTCAACCCGGTGCTGCGCCTGGGGCTGGACGCCTTCGTGGACGCGGCGGCCGACGCCGGGCTGGCCGGCGTGATCCTGCCCGATGTGCCGCGGGAGGAGTCGGCCCAGGCGCGCGCCGCCCTGCGCGGCCGCGGCCTGGCCGGAGCCGTCGCCGCGGGCCATCAGCTGCAGCGTCACGCGCTGCTCGTCGGCGGCGCGCACCACCAGGCGGAGGGCTTCACCCGGCTCCAGCGGGACGTCCGACATCGCCACCAGCCGCTGGTTCCCGATGGCCAGCTCCAGCCGGCCGTCCGCGTTCGTCACGACGCGGGCGGCGATCGTCTGCCCGGGCGTGACGGGCAGCACGGGGCGCAGCGCGACGTCACCCTGGACGACGGCCTGCGACGTGATGACCTGTGCGGTGGGAACACTCATCCGTGTTCGTCATCGGCCGGGTGCCCCGCCGACTTCAGGCCCGCGCCGGATCCCCTTGCACGACACGCGCGCGTGCGCGCCCGCGAGGGGACGTCCGGGGCGGCGGGAAAAAGTGACACGGGGTTAAGTCCGCGCACCGCCCTGTCGATAGGGCCTGTGAACGGATTCCACCCCCACGGACGGAATACGCATTGCTGAGAGGGATCTACATCGCCGGCAGCGGGATGCTTGCCGAGAGCACACGGCAGGAGGTCGTGGCCGAGAACCTGGCCAACGCCCTCACTTCCGGCTACAAGCGCACGGACGCCGCGACGCAGCCGTTTCAGTCGTTCCTGTTGAGGAACATGGCCATGCCGGGCCAGCCCGAGATCGGGTCCATGAACATGGGCTCGGAGGTCTCGCGTCTTGACATCATCTCGACGCAGGGTCCCCTGCGCAGCACGGGGAACCAACTCGACCTCGCCCTGGTGGGCGACGGCTACTTCGCCGTCAACGCCCCCGGCGGCACGCGCTACACGCGTGACGGATCGTTCACGATCGACCAGAGCGGCACCCTCGTGACCAAGGAAGGTTTCGCGGTCCGCGGACAGAACGGTCCGATCAAGGCGAGTGGCACGGAGCCGATCGGCATCTCCACCAACGGGGTGATCACGCAGGGCACCCGCACGCTGGGTCAACTGCAGATCACCGCGCTCGATCCCAACAGCTTGGCCAAGGAAGGCGCCAGCCTGATGACCGGCACGCCGCGTGGCAACGCGAACGCAAGTGTGCGTCAGGGCTTCCTGGAGGGAAGTTCGGTCAACGTCGTCTCGGAGATGGTTGAGCTCATCCGCGTGATGCGTTCGTTCGAGGCGAACCAGAAGTCGGTCCAGGCTCAGGATGAGACCTTGGGCCAGGCAATCTCAAAGGTGGGAGTGGTCTAGGCACGCTGATGTAACACCAAGATCGCATCGAACGAAGCTGGACCGCCCAGAAGTGGCGGAAGCCTTCCGGACACCCGACGGATAGACGGTGTCCAATGCGATTAGTCGGCGCGTCTGCCCACTCTTTCGGACTCCGCGAAGGAACGAAGGGGCGCTAGGTCAGATGATTGACGCTTTGTACTCGTCCGCCACGGGGATGCTCGCGCAGCAGACCTCGATGGACGTGATCGCGAACAACCTCTCCAACGCCAACACGGTCGGCTACAAGCGCGACCGCATGGACCAGAGCGATCTGGCATACATGCCGTTCCGCCTCCCGTCTGGCAAGGATGGTCAGCTCGGGCTGGGGTCGGCCCCCGGTCGTATCGACAAGGAGATGGGGCAGGGCGTTTTCCAGGACACTGGGCGCCCGTTCGACGTCGCGATCCAGGGTGAGGGCTATTTCCAGGTCACGAGGGCCAACGGAAGCCTCGCCTACACCCGTGCAGGGAACCTGCAGGTCGACGCCCGGGGGCAGCTCGAGCTGCCCTCGGGTGAGCTCGTCCAGCCGCGCATCACGCTGCCGGCCGGCGCGAGCGAGCCGTCGATCGGGCAGGACGGCACCGTCTCGGTGACGCTCAACGGAACGATTCAGACGGTCGGCAAGCTCACCGTCACCACGTTCTCGAACCCGCCGGGCCTGCGTGCCCTGGGCGGGAACCTGTTCGAGCCCACGGCCAACTCGGGCACGCCCCAGACGGGCGCCCCGGGCACGGGTAACCGGGGCACGGTGGTGCAGGGTGTGCTGGAGGGCTCCAACGTCCAGCTGGCCAACGAGATGATCTCCATGGTCACGACGCAGCGCGCCTTCGAGGCAAGCTCGAAGGTCGTCAGCGCGACCGACGAGATGTGGGGCATGGCGAACGGCATGCGCCGATGATCACGCCCGTCTCCATCGCGGGCGCGGCCGTCGCCGCGCCCGCCCCGGTGGCCGCCGCCGCCGGCCAGGCCACCGGGTCGAAGACCGACCCCAAGATCGTCGAGGCCGCGAAGGACTTCGAGGGCCTGTTCGTGTCGATGCTCGTGAGCGAGATGTTCAAGGGCACGCCACTCACCCAGGGCAACAGCATCTACAGCGGCATGATGACCCAGCAGTTCGGCGACGCCTTGGCCGACTCGGGTGGCTTCGGCCTCGCGGCGATGCTCACCAAGCAGATGGAGGGTCAGGCGTGAGCCTCGGCAAGTGCAAGGACTGCGCCACGGTCAAGCCCCTGATGTCCCCCGGCGTGTGCCGCGAGTGCGAGGCCGCCCGCGCGGAGGGCTTCAAGAAGGTCAGGGAGTACTTCCGCCGCCACGCCGGCACCCCCGCGCACGAGGTGGCCGAGGCCACCGGCGTCCGCATCGAGATCATCCTCGAGTGGGTGGCCCAGGGCCGCCTCACGACCAAGATGGGCATCGACGCCGGCGACGCCGCGACGCAGCTGGCCGAGGCCGAGCGCCTCGCTGACCTGCGCACGCAGTTCGCCGCCGTGACGACCACCAACGGGCCGGCCGCGCCCGGCCCGCCCGCACCCACCCGCCGCAGCGTCGGCATGCACCGGAAGGACCACCAATGAGGGACAGCGTCATCGCGCTCGCCGAGTGCCTGGACCTTGCCATCGAGGTGCAGGAGCGCATGCTCGGGTGCCTGCAGACCCAGCGCCGCGCCATCATCGCCGCCGACCACGCGGAGATCGAGGCCGCCGCCACCGAGATGGAGGGCGAGCTGCTTCGCCTAGGCGGCATCGAGTCGAACCGCACGCGCCTGGCCGCCGAGCTCGCCGACGAGCTCGGCGTCGTCGCCGCCCGCTGGTCGGCCATCCGCGAGGGCCTCGAGACGTACGAGCGCGAGTACCTGGGCGAGCGCGTCGCGCGAGTCGAGGAGCTGGTGCGTGACCTCGAGCTGCACAACACCATCAACGGCCAGCTCATCGGCAACGAGCTCGAGCTGGTGGACGTCTCCATCCGCACCCTCGCGTCGGGCGACGCGCAGGCGTCGACCCGGGCCTACACGTCTCGCGGCGACGCGTCGGCGCCGGCCCCCGCCAACCCCGTCCTCCTCAACCTGGCCGCTTAGGCCCGAAACGGAAAGCAAGGATGCGTTCCACCTTCTTCGGCCTGTCGTCCGCGTTCACGGGCATCGCCGCCCACCAGCGCGCGCTCGACACGGTCAACCACAACGTCGGAAACACGGACACCGCCGGCTACTCGCGCCAGCGCGTGGAGCTGTCGGCCAACGTGCCGTACACCAACCCGGCGTGGAACACGCCGACCACCCCCGGTCAGCTCGGGACGGGCGTCAAGATCCAGGAGATGGTCCGCGTCCGCGACCAGTTCATCGACGTCCAGTACCGTGATCAGAACGCGAAGCTGGGCACGTTCGACGCGCGCGCCGAAGCGCTGGAGCGCCTGAACCAGATCGTGGACGAGCCCGGGGACAACGGCCTGACCGCGCAGCTCGGGACGTTCTGGGCCAGCTGGCAGTCGCTGTCGACCCGCCCCGAGGGCGCCGCGCCGCGCGAGGCCGTCCGTGCCGCCGCCGACGCGCTGGCGCTGGGCTTCAACGACACGCGCACCCGCCTGGTGGAAAGCCAGGACGAGGCCAACGCGCGCATCGACGCCGCCGTCGCCGACGTGAACCGGTGGGTTGGCCAGATCAACACCCTGAACAAGGAGATCTTCAAGGTCCAGGCGCTCGGACACGAGCCCAACGACCTCAAGGACCAGCGCGACGTCCTGATCGACAGCATCTCCAAGGCCGGGAACCTCACGGTCACCACCGCCGCCAACGGCAAGGTGTCGCTGAACCTCGGCGGCCAGGTGCTGCTGGACGGCACGGCCGACACCGGATACCCGGTGTCCGTGACGGCCGGCGGCGCGATCAACGTCGGCGCGAACGCCGCCACGGTCACCGAGGGCACGCTGCGGGGTCTCGTGGACATCCGCGACACCGTCATCGGCGGCCCCACGGGGTACATCGCCAAGCTCGACGCGCTCGCCAAGAGCATCATCGACGAGACCAACGCCATCCACTCGGCCGGCGTCGGCCTCGACGGCAGCACCAGCACGGCGTTCTTCGCCGGCACCGACGCGGCCGGCATGGCGGTGAGCACCGCGGTGAAGGGCTCCACCGACGCGATCGCCGCGTCGTCCACGGCCGCCGGCCTGCCCGGCGACTCGGGCAACGCCGTGAAGCTGGCGCAGCTGCGGTTCTCCGTGCTGACCATCGATGGCGCCACCACCACCATCGACGGCGCGTGGGGCGCGTGGGTGAGCAAGCTCGGCTCGGACACCGACCAGGCCACGCGCCTGCGCGAGGTCCAGCAGAACGTCCTCCACGTCGCGCAGGGACGTCGCGACTCGGTGAGCGGCGTGAACCTGGACGAGGAGATGGCCGACATGGTCCGTTTCCAGAAGAGCTACAACGCGGCGGCCCGCATGGTCACCACGATGGACAGCATGCTGGAGACCATCGTTGACCGAATGGGCCTCGTCGGCCGATAGGTAACTGAGCGGGGCCCGCGTGGGCCCCACCACCTGCCAAGGAGGGCAGCAGCGGTGCTTGGAACGAGAGTCGGAACGGTGCAGACGGTGAGGAACTTCCTCACCGACCTGAACGCCAACCAGATGCGGCTGGCCACGAGCCAGCACCAGTACAGCACTGGCAAGAAGGTCGACAGCCCGGCCGACGACCCGGTGGGCGTGGGCATCGCCCTCGGCATCCGCAACGACATCGACGCGGTCAACGCGTGGCGGGGCAACATCGCCGACAGCCTCGAGTGGATGAACACCACCGAGACGGCGCTGGGCGACCAGACCAGCGTCATCCACCGCGCCCGCGAGCTGGCCGTCCAGGGCGCGAACGGGTTGCTGAGCCCCACGGCCCGCGGAGCCGTCGCCGATCAGATCGACCAGTTGCTGGAGGAGTCGGCGCAGGTGGGCAACGCCCAGCTCGGCGGCCGCTACCTGTTCGGCGGCACGGCCGTCAACACTGCGCCGTTCACCACCACCCCTCCCGGCCCCACCGGCCCGGCCAACACCGGCCTGCTGACCCGCGAGATCGGACAGGCGCAGACGTTCAGCGTCAACATCACCGCGGACCGCTTCGCCGACCCGCCCGGTGCGACTCCCGACATCTTCACCACGCTGAGGGACCTGTCGACCGCGCTGCGCTCCGGCGACCTGGCGGCCGTCAGCGGCCCCGCCCTGAACCGGCTGGACGACCACCTCAAGAACCTCTCGGCCCTGCGCAGCGAGAACGCCGCGAAGATCAACCGCATGGAGTCGACGCTGTCGCGGTACGCGGTGGACGACATCGCGCGCCGCACGACGCTGTCGCACATCGAGGACGCCGACATGGCCGAGGTGGCCATGAACCTCATGACCCGCGAGAGCGTGCTGAAGTCGTCGCTTGCCGTCGGTGCCCGCATCATGCAGCCGAGCCTGGCGGACTTCCTGCGCTGACCGCGCGCCCCGTCGCACGCCCTCCGACCGGGCCGGCCCGCCACCGCGTGCCGGCCCGCTGTCGTCGACCGCCGAGGACGCCGGGCGGCTGACGTCGGCGCCCCCGGGGGCCAGACGACGCCGCGGGTGGGCACGCGGCCCCGCGTACCCGTCCCCCGGGGATGCCCCGGGGCCGCCGCACGGTGCCGCGCCGCGGGCCGGGCGAGAGGGAGTCAACCGTGGGTCTCCGTGGCGATCAGGACGCCGACGCGCAGAGCGCCCACCGCACCCCCCGCGCACACGGCGCGCGGGCTGGGCGTCGCGGCGCGCGACGCGCCGGCGTCTGGCGGGTGCAGGCGGCCGACGCGTCCCGGAGGCGTCGGCGAGGCCCTGCGGCGCGCCCGCGAGCCGGCCTCCCGTTCGCCGACGGCACCCTGGGCGGGCACGTGGCGCGTCGCTCGACGGTGCGGTGCGGGCGCTGATCTCGGGGTCGACCGGGAGCGTGCGGCCACCGACCCGCCCGCCGCGTCCTTCCTCCCGGCCGTCGGCGCCGCGGGTGTCGGCATCGGCAGGGTCGGCGCCGCGACGGCCCCCGGCGCCACCGCGTCCGTCGCGTCGGTCGACGCGGCGATCCGGTCGGTCGACTCCGCCAGGGTGGCGTCGGCGCCCGTCCAGGCCAGGCCCGTCGGGAGGACGCCCACCACCCCGCCGGCGGCCGAGAGCCTCCACGTGGCCGGAACACGCATGGGGGGACGTCGATGCGTCGGCGGGCGTTGGACGTCACGCACCGACGCTTTCGGACCCGCCCGAGGCCGCCATGCCGGCGCAGTCCACAAGGCTGCCGGGCCGATCGGGTGGGACGAACCCTCAACCGGGTGCGTCGGGCTGCCGAAGATGATGAGGCAGCCGCACGACGCATCCCGGGTGCCGCCACGGCGATCCACGTGACGGACACGGGCCGCGCGATCCCCGGTCCGCGGGAACGTCCGCGGCGGCCGGGCCGTCGACCACGCGGCGTTCCGCGACCAGGTTTCCGACGTGACGCACGAGTACCGCTTTCCTCAAGGACGGAGCACCAGATGAGCACCATGAACGTCCCGGCAGTCGCTCCCGCATCCGGCGCGCGCATCGCGATCCGCAGCCGGCAGCTGGGCGACATCGAGTTCGACGCCGCCGACGTGATCTCGTTCTGCGAGCCGGTGCTCGGCTTCGCGGAGTGTGACCGGTACGTGCTGATCCCGCACACGCTTCCCGACGGCACCGCCAGCGACACGATCATGTGGCTGCAGGCCGTCACGGCCCCGTACCACGCGTTCATCGTGACGGACCCGTGGGGCGCGGTGGCGGACTACGCCCCCGAGATCTCCGACGCCGACGCTGATCAGCTGGGCCTGACCCGATTCCAGGACGCCACCGTGGTGGCGATCCTCACGGTCCCCGGCGAGGGGGCCATGACGATCAACCTCCGCGCCCCGATCGTGTTCAACGCGGTCAACCGCACCGCGAAACAGGTCGTCCTGCTGAGCGACCAGTACCACTCCCGTCATCCCCTGGCCTAGCCGGGGGTGACCCGCGGTGTCGCGGTCCGCGGGGGCCGCGACACGCGCGCTCAGTCGAGCTCATCCTCCTCGTCGGAGTCGTCGTTGAGCTCCTGCTCCTGAAGGTTCTCGAGGCTGGCCTCGCCCAGGTCCTCGTCCTGCGGGTCGTCGCCCGCCTCCTCCTCGTCGGCGTCGTCCGCGGCGGCCTCGGCGGCGTCGCCCTCCAGCACCTGCGACAGGGCGGGCGTCAGGTTGGCGTCGTCGTCGGCCACCTCGCCCTCATCGTCGTCGTCCGAGAGCCCGTCCAGCAGCAGCTCGTCCTCGACCGCGGCGCCCGTGAGCGCCTCGTGGTCCTCGGTGACGCCGTCGGGGTTCCAGCGCACCCGCACCTCGCCGCGGAGGATCTCGGCCTCCGACAGGGCCACCGGGTCGCGCGTCACCAGCTCGCCGGCCGCGGGCGGCGGAGCGTCCTCCGCGCGCAGCTCGGCCGGGTCGGCGGTGAGCCACAGCGTGATCTGCCGTGCACGCTTGGACACGGCATGCACCAGCGCGTAGCGCGACCCGTCGACGTGCTCCAGCGCCTCGTCCAGGCGACGTCCGTACAGCATTCAACCTCCCCGGGGGGTTGTGGCAGGTGACCGCGAGACTCGACATACTACCGCAGCAAAGGCCACGGGCCGTCGGGTCCCCCACGGGCGCAAGGAGGCTTCTCGCATGCTCGTGCTCACGCGCAAGGCGAACCAGAGCATCATGATCGGCGACAGCATCGAGGTGAGCGTGCTGTCGGTTCTCGGGGAGAAGGTGCGGCTGGGCATCCAGGCCCCGCGCGACGTACCGGTCTTCCGCAAGGAGGTCTTCCTCGAGATCCAGGCCCAGAACGTCGAGGCCGCCGGTTCGAGCCCCGACGCGCTGAACCAGGCACTGGGACGCGGGGGGGACGCGGCCGAGGGCTGACTCGGGCGGTGCCGGCGCGCGTCCCGCGGAGGTGGATTTCCTGCCGGGGGGTTAAGCCGTGAGGTGTTGCCGCCGATATGCAGTGTGAGTTCGCACTTCCGGCATGGATGCCGGCGTGGGTGCGGTCCGTTCTCATGGATGAGGGTGGGTCGTGGTCGCGGGTGTGGCTCTTTCCATTACCGACCCAATGATTCACGGAGGAATCTCACATGGGCCTTAGCATTTACAACAACGTCGACGCGATGAGCGCGCACCGCCAGGTCAACAACACGAACATGGCGATCAGCCGCTCGATCGAGAAGCTGTCCTCGGGGCTGCGCATCAACCGCGCCGCCGACGACGCTGCCGGCCTGGCCGTCAGTGAGGAGATGCGTTCCAACATCCGCGGTATGGCTATCGCGCAGCGGAACGCCCTGGATGGTGTGTCGGTCGCTCAGATCGCGGACGCCGCCATGAGCTCGACGGGTGACCTTCTGGGTCGCGCGCGTGACCTGGCGGTGCAGGCCACCAACACGACGCTTTCGGCGTCGCAGCGTGGCAACCTGAACGTTGAGTACCAGCAGGTCATGAAGGAGCTCGACAGCGTCGGTAACACCGTGGACTTCAACGGTGTGAAGCTGTTCAACGGTTCCCTCAGCCAGGCCGCCTCGGCGATGACGCTGCAGGTGGGCTACAAGGGTGACGCCGCCGGCCAGATCGCGTTCACGCTGATGACCGTGTCCACCACGGGCCTGAGCCTGAACGGCACTGCGATCAGCAGCGCCGTCTCCGCCGCTTCGGCGATCGCGTCGCTGGACGCCGCGATCCAGAAGAACACGACGGAGCGCGCCAAGGTCGGTGCCCTGCAGAACCGCCTGGAGAAGGTCATCGACCGTCTGGGCATCATGTCCGAGAACACCACCGCTGCCGAGTCGCGCGTGCGCGACGCGGACATGGCGAAGGAGATGATCGCCTTCTCCAAGTTCCAGATCCTGCAGCAGTCGGGCATGTCCATGCTTGCGCAGGCCAACCAGGCCCCGCAGTCGGTTCTGTCGCTGCTGCGCTAGCACGCACATTCTCCCCCGGCCTGAGCCCGGGAGAGCACAAGCGGCACACGGTGGGGTCCCCCAGGGGACCCCACCAGCCCTTAACGCCCGTGTCCGGCCGCCCGGGCGGCCCGTTCGGCCGACATCCGCCGGTGCCCGCGCCTCCTCGGAGAGGGACCGTCCCCACGCGTGCGGCCGGGCGCCCGGCGCCGCCGGGTGCCCCGGGAGGTACGCCCGCCGGCCCTTGGCGGGAGGACGCCGCCCGGGTGGTCCCGGCGAGGCACCCCCGCGGCGCGACGACACCGGCACGCTCGTGCGGCCCGGCCAAGCGGTCGTGGAACGGCGCCCGCGGGGCCGGGCGCGGCGGGGGCGGGGCGGGGACGTCCGCGGCGCCCGGGTTTCCGGGTGAGCGGACGGCCCGGCGGCGCCGGGGGAGCCGGTGCGGCCCCCAACCACGAAGGGGGCGCCCGCGCGTCGCGCGGACACCCCCATCGGGTCCTGGATGCGGGGGACGACCCCCGCGGGTCGTCCTACGCGGCGACGGGCTCCACGGACTCGCAGCCGTCGATGCACTCACGCACGCCGGAGACGCAGGCGACGAGCTCCGCGACGTTGTAGTCCTGGCGTGAGCAGCGGTCCACGGCGTCGCGCAGGCTGGTGACCTGCTGGGCGCCCTCATCGAGTTGGACCTTCACGTCGTCGAGCAGCACGCGGAAGCCGGCTGCGTCCCGCACGCCGGCCACTTCGATGCGGCCGCACATGTGGAGGGCGCCGAGCGCCTCCAGCGTGGCGTGCACGTCGTCGACGACGCCCGAGACGCCCGCGATGTGGTGCTGGACATCCGCCGACGAGCGGGCGATGTCGCCGGCGCCCTGGTCGACGCAGTACAGCAGGTCGCCGAGCGCCGCCACGGACGAATCGGCCGCCTGGCCGGCCTGGTCAACGGCGAACGCGCGCGCCATGTCCACCTGGGCCTTCGCGATCGAGATGCGCAGCGCCAGGGCGCCCAGGGCGGAGATCGCCGGGCGCAGGCTCTCGTCGAGCCGCCCCACGAGCTGGGAGATGTCGTGCGCGGCGTGGGTCATGCGGTCCGCCACGATCGACAGCGTCGCGCCGTCGGCGCTGAGGCGGGCGGCGGCCACGAGGCCGTTCACGGCGTTGAGGCGCACGTCCTCGGCGAGACGGCGCACCGTGCCGGCGGAGGCGCCGAGGACGCGGCTGCTCTCCTGGAGCTCCCCCACCTGGCGGAACAGGTCGTCGAGGCACTCCGTGGTGCGGTCGAGCGCCGCGATGGCCCGGTCGTGGCTGCCCATGGAGCCGGTGCTGCGCTGCCGTCCGAGCTGGCTCTCGCGGGACACGATCTCGGCGGGGAGGATGAACTGCTCGAACGCGTCGTAGCTCTCGTAGCCGGCCTCGGCCAGCAGGGCCAGGAGCTTCTCTGCGCCGGCCGCCGCGACCTCGCGGTTCGGCATGCCCTGCTCCTCGAGCTCCTGCTCGTAGGCGCGCACCTCGGCGTAGAGGGCGACGACCGTGTCAAGGGTCTCCGTGCTGGGCTTGAGGCGCACCGACAGGAACCCGTCACGGGTCGGCTCGGCGGCCGACATGACCCAGTAGAAGCAGCCGTCGGCCGTCATGTTCTTGACGTACGCGGCGATGGGGCGGTCGGCCTTCAGGCGCTCCCAGAGCAGGTGGAAGGTGCCGCGGGGCATGTCGGGGTGGCGCACGATGTTGTGGGCCGATCCGATGATCTCGTCGCGGGAGTAGCCGCTGACGCGTACGAACACGTCGTTGCCACCGCGGATGCGGCCGCCCGTGTCGGTGGTGGAGAAGAACAGCTCGTCGAGGGCGAACGGCGCCTCGCGGTTGGTTGGGGTGGCGCGGGAGCTTGGCATGGGTTCAACCTCCGTTGCGGAGGGGCGATACTTGAGTGACGGTGGGGTGGGGGCGAGGATTCACCCGCGTCCCAGGTCCGGTCGGCGCATGACCAGCCGCATCCGCTCGATGCCGAGCTCTTCGCGCAGCTCGCCCGTGGGGACCTCGAGGACGGCCAGCGCCGTCATCCACTCCGCCACCTGGCCGCGGTCGAACGGGCCCGGGACGCGGACCGTCCGGTCGATGTAGAGCCCGCCGTCGGCGGCGTACGTGCGCAGGTCACGGTGGGCGAAGAACGCCACGGGGTGGTGGGCGTGGGCGCCCCCCTCGTCCGACCACTCGTCGTGTTCCAGGAGCCCGAGCAGGGTGGGGGCGTACAGAACGTTCTCGACGCTCGCGAGCACCGCGCCGCCCGGGCGGACGATCTCCCGCGCGGCGCGCAGGACCTCGCCGGGGTGAAGCGCGTGCCGCAGCGCGGTGCCCAGCACGACGGCGTCGTACTGGTCGCCGCCAAGGGACCCGAACGCGGCACGCATGTCGGCGTCGGCGACCACGTCGCCGGTCTCGCCGAGCATGGAGTCGACGCGGGCCACCCGGCCCTCGGAACCGTCGAGCAGGTCCAGGAGCTCCCGGTCCACCTGCGTGCCCCGGCGGGGGGCGGGGCGCGGCCGGGGCTCCTCGGCGGAGGGCACCGCGCTGACGAAGAAGCGGGTTCCGCTGAGACGTTGGAAGACCATCTCCTCGTTGCCGACGATGCGGGTGAACTCGCGCAGCATCCCCGGGTCGACCGCGCGCACGTCGTAGCCGGTAAGGCCCATGCCCACCGGCGTGAGGGCGCAGCGGCGGAGTGCCTCGAACATGCCGCGCAGCGTGAACAGGTGATGCGGCGCGCTCGTCCCCGATTCGGCCACCAGCTCCGGGGCGTACGCCCGGGCCATCAGCCTGACCTGCACGATCGGCATCGCGCCGGGGTTGGGGACGGAGAACACCAGCGCGCCGCCGGGGCTCAACATGCCGCGTGCGGCCATGAGGGTCGCATCGGGGTTCGTGGTCGCCTCGAGCGCCTCGGCCATGACGACCGTGTCGTAGAGCTCTTCGTCGGCGACGTCGTCGAGGGTCTCCACGGAGTCGACGAGGGCGGCGGGGCGGTCGGCGGTCAGTGCGTCCCGGCGGCCGCAGCCGTCGGGCCCCACGTCGAGGATCCGCCGTGCGTCGGCCGGCACCAGGGCCGCGAGCGGGGGCGATAGCAGCGCGCGGCGGGCCATGAGCTCGTCGTCGCTCAGCGTCCCCGGGCCGGCAACGGTGTTCCACTTGGCGCGGAACGCCGCGTCCGCGCGGCTGTACGACTGCCCGTCGTCGACGGCGCGGTCCTCCCCGGTGCGGTCGTGGGCGTGGAAGACGGGCAGGTCGACGGCGACCACGCGCCGGCCGGCAGCGCGGGCCTGGCGGCACAGGTCGGCGTCATAGCCGTCGAAGCCCGAGAACCACTCGTCGTCGAAGCGCAGCGTCCGGAACGCCCACGGCGACAGCACCATGATGAGGCCGTCCACCGCGTCGACGTCGCCGCCCGCGGGCCGGGGGCCCGTGACGCCGCGCGATTCGGCGACCCAGCCCCTGAT
The DNA here is from genome assembly GCA_020438485.1 of Thermoleophilia bacterium. Classification (GTDB taxonomy): domain Bacteria; phylum Actinomycetota; class Thermoleophilia; order Miltoncostaeales; family Miltoncostaeaceae; genus JAGQUM01. Next base: position 13,072 of record JAGQUM010000048.1, read on the forward strand.
CTCGCCCTCCCACCAGGCGATGCCGCGGGCGCCGACGCCCCCGACCGCGCCCACGATGCCGACGTCGGGGTCGGCGAGCTCCCGGCGCACGATGTCGGCGAACGCGGCGTCCGTGATCTCGGTGTCCTCGTGCAGCAGCACGAGGGCCTCCAGGTCGGCCCAGTCGCGTACGGCGTCGAGGACCTCGTTGTATGCCTCGAAGATCGAGCGGTTCGAGGAGGTCTCGATGACTCGGTCATCGGGGGCCATCACGCGCTGAAGCCCGGGCAGGCAGATGCGGTCGAACTTGCCCCGGTCGGCGATGCAGGCGGCGTAGGCGATCAACGTCGTCTCTCCTCGGTTACGCCGCGGCGCCGTGGCGGCGCTCGAACGCGGCCTGATCGCGCTGCACCTGCCGCGCGATCCAGCGGTGCAGGGCGGGATCCTCGGTTTGCACGGTCTGCGACAGCCCGTGGCGCACGTGCGCGTCGCGCACGAGGCGGGGTGGGTTGCCCGCGGCGCGCAGGCGGAACAGCAGGTCGGTGTCCTGGTACCAGACCACCATCTCGGGGTCGAAGAACTCCCCCGGCGCGATGGCGTGGCGCGTCAGGGTGTCGCGCCCCATGGCGAAGCACCACGCGGCGAAGTCCTCGCGCATCACCCCGTCCACGGTCATGGGGAACGCGACGGCCGCGCCGTCGTCGACGGCGGCCGCGAGCGGCGGCCACCAGCCGGGCAGCACCTCGACGTCGTCGTTGCACACCACCATGTAGCGGCCGCGGGCGGCGCGAAGGCCGGCATTGACCGGCGCCGTGAAGCCCTGGGGGGGCGCGCCGTTGTCGACGACGATGATCTCGTGCGGCGCGTCCGTGTGGGCCTGGATGGCGGCCACGCAGCCCCGCAGGCGGTCGCCCGCCGCGTCCAGGGTCGGGATGACGATGGACAGCTCCGGGGAGCCGCCGTAGGGGTGGCCCCCCCGGGCGGCCGTGACGCGTGACCCGACGGGGCGGGTGCGGGCCGCCGGCCGCGACACGACCCGCCCGCGCCCGGCCAGGCCGGCGCAGATCGCGGCGACCACGAGGCCGTCGGGCACCGCGGGCACGTGGTCCAGGTCCCCCGCGCGCCACGCGATCGATCCGGAGGCCACCGGCGCCATGTCGGGCTCGACGTCGGTGACGCCCGTGGTGGCCGCCACCCCGTCGGTGAGCCCGCCCGTGAGCGCGGCGAGCCAGCCCGCGTCCACCTGCGCCATGCCGGTGAGCAGCACGACGGTGTCGTCGCCGCCAGCCGGGTCGCCGCCACGCAGGCCGTCGTTGACGGCCTCCCAGAGGTGGCCGCGCGGGCGGCGGACCACCGTGACGTCGCCCTCGAGGACGCGCAGCAGCGGGCCGAGGTCGGCGCCGCCGTTGTCGACGACGACCACGTCGTGGGCGGGGGAGTCGGGAAGCGCGGCGAGCGATTCGACGCACGCGCGGGCCTGCGAGAGGCCGGTGGAGAGGGGGAGGATGATTCTCATGACGCCGCCCATATCGGCCCGCCGGTCCCCGTCTTGACCCGCGGGGCCGCGTCGGTCAAGTCCTCGCGCCCGCCTCCGATAAGGGCGGCGTGAACACATCAACGCAGGCATCCAACGCGCCGCGCTCCGCCGGGCTCCGCGAGGGCGAGCACGCCGACAACTACTTCGGGCACGACCGCGCGGAACTCCGGTCGCTGCTTCCCCACACGACTCGCCGCCTGCTGGACGTCGGGTGCGGCTCCGGCACCCTGGGGGCGGTGTTCAAGAGCGAGGCGGCCGGACGCTACGCCGCCGGCGTCGAGGGCTTCCCCGACGCGGCCGCCAACGCGCGCCGCCGGCTGGACGCGGTGTACGAGGTGGACCTCAACACGTTCACCGGCCTGCCCCCCGAGGCCGGCCAGTTCGACGCCATGACGTTCGGCGACGTCCTGGAGCACCTCAACGACCCCGAGCGGACGCTGGCGGCGCTGCTGCCGTCCCTGGCGCCGGGGGGAGTCATCGCCATCTCGGTGCCCAACATCAACCACTGGTCGGTGGTCTGCCCCCTGTCCATCATGGACGCGTTCACGTACGAGGACGCCGGGCTGCTGGACCGCACGCACGTCAACTTCTTTACTCTCGACTCCGTGTCGGCGATGTTCGACCGCCTGGGGCTGCGGGCCATCACGGTCGGCATGACCAAGCCGGTGGAGCTGCCCACCGAGGCGACGCCGTTCGTCCACCGGATCGCCGCCGCGACGGGCGACGCGTACGAGGCGGTGGCCCGCGCGACCGCCTACCAGTACCTGGTGAGCGCGACGCTGGACGGCCCCGCCCCGACGCCCGTGGCCGCTCCCGTCGCGCCGCGCATCGCCACCCCGGGCCTCGACGCCCTCGTCCCGCCGGGCAAGCGCGTCGTGCGCGTGGCCGCGGACGCCCCCCCGGGCCTCCCGCTGGACCACCGCGTCCTGGCCGACATCGAGGGCGCCGACGACTCGTGGCCCCGCGCGTTCGTGCTGGACTCGGTGCTGGGCCACACCCGCTCCCCCGAGCGCGTCCTCGAGGCCCTGGCCGAGACGATGGGCGACGACGACGTCGCCGTCCTGGGCGTGCGCAACGTGCGCTACTGGGGCATCCTCGCCCCGCTGCTGCTGCACGACGAGTGGCTCTACACGGCGGGCGAGCTCGCCGACCACCCGCAGCGCCTGTTCACCGCCGCGTCCCTGCGCGGTCACATCGCCGACGCCGGGCTCGAGGTGGTGGCCTGGGAGGACGATTCCGTGCCGATGCCGCCCGAGAACGACGCGCTCCTGACCGCCCTCCGCGGCTACGCGAACGTGGACGAGGACGACGCGCGGACGGCGTTCGAGCGCCGCTGGATGCGGGTCCTCGTGCGCACAACCGCCGGCGCGGGCGCGTAGTCACCCCGAACCCTCAAGACCCGCCCCCCACGCGCCGAATGGGGGGCGTCCACCCCGAACCGAATCGAGTGAGAGGACGACATGGGCCTCAGGATCACCCCGCCGGCGAGCGCCGGGCCCGAGCACGCGCAGAAGCTGTCGCTCTGCATGATCATGAAGGACGAGGAGGAGCAGCTCGCGCGCTGCCTCGAGTCGGTCCAGGGCGTCGTCGACGAGATCGTGATCGTCGACACGGGCTCCACTGACCGCAGCATCGAGATCGCGGAGCGCTTCGGCGCGAAGATCATCCACGAGCCGTGGATCAACGATTTCGCCCACCACCGCAACACGGGGCTGGACCAGGCCACGGGCGACTGGATCATCGTGATGGACGCGGACGAGGAGCTGGTCAACGGCGCAGACCTGCTGCCGCTGCTCAACGACCCGGCGATGGACGGCTACAGCCTGCGCGAGGTCAACTACGTCGGTGCCGAGGCCGGCGTCGACTGGATCGTCAACGCCGCGTTCCGCGTGTTCCGCAACAGGCCGGAGCACCGCTACACCGGCGCCCTGCACGAGCAGATCGCGGCGCACGTCGACCAGACGGGCGCGCGCAGCAAGTTCGTCGGCATCGAGCTGCTCCACTACGGCTACCTGGACGGCAACACCGAGTCGAAGCGCAAGATGGAGCGCAACATGCGCATCGCGCTGCAGGAGGTGCGCCGCCAGCCGAACGACGCGTTCATCCTGTTCAACGCCGGCGTCGAGTTCCAGCGACAGGGCAAGCACGAGATGGCCCTTGACTACTTCCGTCGCGCGTTCAAGAACCTGCCCGACCTGCGCATGAACTTCGCGTCGCTGCTGATGCGCAACATCGTCGCCACGCTGCTGGCCGAGGAGCGCTACGACGAGGCCATCGAGATCCTCTCGGACGCCGTCCAGGCCTACCCCGGCTACACCGATCTGCTGTACCTGGAGGGCCAGGCGTACGCCCACCGCCGCCAGTACCGCGCCGCCATCGGCTCGTTCCGCAAGGCCGTCGAGATCGGCGACCACATGGGCGACCAGTTCATCGCGCAGGCCGGCATGGGCTCGTTCATCTGCTGGAACGCCCTCGGCACGGCGCACGAGTACATGGGCGACGTGCAGCAGGCCGTGGCGTGCTACCGCCGTTCCATCACGTCGAGCCCCGGCTACTTCTCGCCGCCGTTCGTGAACATCGCCCGTATCGCGCTGGAGGCCGAGGACCCCGACACGGCCGTGTCGCTGCTGCGCTCGCTGCTGCCGTCCACGCGGCGCGTCGACGCCCTGCACGACGCCGGTAACGCCCTGCTGGGCGGCGGCTACCCCCAGCACGCGCTTGCGCTGCTGGAAGAGGCCCTGGCGCTCGAGCCCACGCTGCACCCGGCCCGCGTCACGCTGGGTCACTGCCTCATCGCCCTCGAGCGGTTCGACGACGCCGTCGAGACGCTCAACGCGGTTCCCGACACGAGCGACTCGTACGCGATGGCCGCGGCGCGCCTGGCGCTGGCCGGCATCGCGTCCGGTGACGACGCGCTGGCCGCCGAGGGCATCGAGCGCGCCCGCGTCTACTCCATGCCCGCCTGGGGAGTGGCGTGGGACATCGCCCGCCGCACGCGCGCCGGCGAGACCGTGGACGAGCTTCCCGAGGGCGTCAACCCCGAGGTGGTGACGGCCTCGGTGCTGGACCTCGCCCGCGCCCTGCTGCAGATGTCCGCGTACGCGGCGTTCAACGACCTGGTCCCCGTCCTGCTGCGGCACGCGCCGGACCGCGTGCACATGGACGAGGCGCTCGGCATGCTGTTCTACGAGGGCGGTTTCGCCGACCAGGCCCTGCAGTGCCTGGTGAGCGCGCTCGACGGGGGCGCCGACATCGCCACGGGCTCGGCGACCGCGCTGGCCCGCATCTGCGCGTCGAAGGGCTACGACGACGACGCCGAGACGTTCTTCCGCGTCGCCATCGAGAAGGACGGCGAGAACCAGACGCGCATCGTCGACCTGGCCGCGTTCCTGGGCGGCCGCGGCCGCTACGCGGAGGCGGCCGAGGCCGTCAGGGACGGGCTGCGGACGTGGCCCCACTCCACCGTGCTGGGCGAGCTGTCGGAGTCGCTCGGCCTGATGGCGCAGTCAAGCGCCCGGTAGCCAACGCCCGCAGCGCCGTGGTTCCGCCGAAGGGGTCCCGTCACGGGGCCCCTTCAGTCTTTCCGGACCCCTGCCGATAGTCAGGAAAACCACCGCCCCGGATCAACCGGTCCGGGCGGGCCACAGGCGAAGCGAGGTCTGACATGGATGTCAACATCGTTTCGGGGCCCAACTCCACCCAGGGTCCCGAGCACGCGGCCCCCACACGACACGTGGAGGGGACGACGCCGGAGTCCGCGTACGCGGCGCGGCACGCGGGTAGGGACCCCCAGATTGCGGAGTACCTCAGAAGCCTGCCGCCCACCTGGCGGCAGGCCCCTCACATCGAGGCCGAGAACGGCTGGGCCTCGGTCGCGAGGGAGCGACAGCCGCGCGACCCGAAAGACGCCGAGCCGGTCAAGTTCGACCTCGCGACGTCCGATGTACTGGCGAGGTTCTGGATCGACGAGGCCAGCAACCGGGTCGTCATCACGATGTACCAGCGGGACACCGGTGAGGTGATCCGCCAGACGCCTCCTCGCGAGGTGCTGGACACCGTGGCGGCGCTCGAGGGGCGTGGGCTCGCCGTGGACACCGCGAACTAGAACACAAAGGATTGTGTGATGGCAACGATCAGTGGACCCGCGATCAGCTTCAGCGGCGTCGGCTCCGGAATCGACACGGCCTCAATGGTCAAGGCGCTCATGGACCTCGAGCGCATGCCGGTGACGAACCTCCAGAACAAGATCAAGACCGTGAACACGGAGAAGGGCGTCGTGCAGGAGCTGAACACCCAGCTCGGCACGCTGCGCACCAAGGCGCAGGCGCTGTTCAGTGACGCGGGAACCGCGACGACGCTCGCCAAGAAGGCGACGGTCGGCACCGACACGGTGCTGGGCGCATCGGCAACGGCGGCCGCCTCGGCCGGCAGCTACAACGTGACGGTCAACGCCCTGGCGCAGAACCACACGATGGCCTCCACGCCCGGCGCGACACTCACCGCGGGCACGTCCCTGGGCATCACGGTGGGTGGGAACACGCAAACGTTCGCTGTCGAGGCCGGCGACACGCTGCAGACGTTCGCCGACCGCGTCAACGCGGACTCCTCGGCGGGCGCTCAGGCCAGCGTCATCAACAACCAGCTGGTGTTCATCTCGAAGAGCACGGGCCAGAGCGGCGCCATCGGCCTGGGCGGCACCGCCGCCGCGGGCCTCGGCATGACCACGACGCAGGCGGCCCAGGACGCGTCTTTGACCGTCAACGGCGTCGCCGTCACCAGCTCCACCAACGAGGTGGCGAACGCCGTCAACGGCGTCACGTTCACGGCGAAGGCCGTGGGCACCACGAAGGTGGACGTGGCCACCGACGACTCCGCCACCGTCAAGAAGGTGCAGGACTTCGTCGACGCGTACAACGCGCTGCAGTCCAACATGGCGCGCGTCACCAGCTACGACGCGGCCACGAAGAACTCCGGCGCCCTCCAGGGCGACCCGCTGTTCCGCGGCCTGCAGGACTCCCTGCGCTCGGTCCTGGGCAGCGTCGTCCAGGGGCTGCCGGACGGCGCGAACACGCTGTTCAACATCGGCATCGACACGTCCCGCGGCGGCCAGCTGACCCTCGACGCGGGCAAGCTCACGGCGGCGCTGAAGTCCGACCCGAATGTGCTGGACAAGGTGTTCGGCGCCAGCGACGGCGACAACGCCGCGAGTTCGGCGGCGGACGGCATCGCGCGCCGCATCGACGCCATGGCCAAGCAGTACAGCTCGGGCGCGATCGCGGACCGCATCACGGGCTACGGCACGTCGGTCCGCGACATGAACGACAAGATCGCCCGCCTCAACGACACCCTGGCCATGCGCGAGCAGCGCCTCAAGGCGCAGTTCTCCGCCATGGACTCGGCCATCGCCGCGATGCGCAACCAACAGGCCGAGATGGCCGCGCGACTCGGCCAGAGCTAGCGCGCGCAGCACCCCGCAGCATCCCGCGGCCGGGATCCCCGCCCGGCCGCGACTCGCACGGATGCGGACACTTTGACCCCAAGGAGTGACGTGGACCTTCGTCAGTACACCCAGCGCACGGTTCAGACCGCCACGCCGGGCCAGCTCGTCGTGATGCTCTACGACGGGATGATCCGGTTCTTCACGCAGGCGCGCGCCGCGATGGAGAGCGGTGACGTGCAGACCATGAACGAGCGCGTCGGCCGCGGCCTCGCCATCGTCACCGAGCTGCGGTGCACGCTCGACATGACCCAGGGTGAGCTTCCCGAGCGCCTCGCGGGCATCTACGACTGGTGCCACGACGAGGTGATCGACGCGCGCCTCGCCAACGACACCGCGCGCATCAACCAGGTGATCGGCATGCTGGCGGACCTGCGCTCGGCGTGGGCCCAGGTGGCCAACACCCCGCGGCCGCAGGTGGCCGTCAACCGCCCCGTCGTCGGGGTGAACCTTGCTGGCTGACCTCGAGCGCATCCGCGACCTGCAGGTGCTGCAGCGCCGGGCGCTGATCGACGCCGACGGCGAGAGGCTGGCGGACATCGACGCCGAGCGTGGCGCGCTCAACGCCCGGCTGATGCCGCTGGACGCCGCCGGCCTCGCGCCGTTCGAGCGCGAGCGCGCCGAGGAACTCGTGTGCCAGATCACGGCCGAGCACGAGTCGCTGATGCGCGTGGCGGAGGAGATCCGGCGCAACGTCGGCCTGGAGCTGGGCACGCTGTCCCAGGGGCGAGGCGCGCTGCGCGCGTACCGGGTACCCGGCGCCAGCTCGTCGTCGTACGTCGACAAGGAGCGCTGAATCCCGCGGGGCTCCCGGGACCGACGCGCTCTCCCGCGGCGGTCCCGGGACTCAAGTCCCGCGGCGATGCGTCCGAAACACTCTCTGCCGGCAGGGATCGTCGCCGGCGTACACAGCCAGAGGGGACGGATCCCCGCGTCCAACAATTCTCGAACGTCGAGGAGACGCCGGATGCAGTCCGAACCCACCTCCGAGCAGATTCTGTCTGCCCGCCCCGAAGAGCTCGTGATGATGCTGTTCCAGGGCGCCGCCCGCTTCGGCCGCGAGGCCATCGCCCACCTGGACGACGACCGCGATGACCTTGCGGCCGAGAGCATCCACCGCGTGCGCGCCATCCTGGCCGAGCTCGACCGCACGATCGACCACGAGGCGGGCCCCCTGGGCCGGCACCTCGCCGCGATCTACGAGTACCTGATGCGCCGCATCTCCGCCCCCGTGGTGGAGCGCGCCGACGTCGTCGGCGTCGTGTCGGACATCGAGGAGATCGGCGCCGCGTGGGAGGCCCTCGTGGAGCAGCGCAGCTCCGAGCTCCAGTCCGCCTGAGCCCGACTCCGTCCCGTCCGAAACGACAGTAAAGGCTTCCTCGATGGCCCGCACCGCCCGCATCTCGCCCGACGAGATCGCCGCGTCCCTCGCCGAGCTCCCCCCGCTGCCCACCAGCATCAGCGAGGTGATCGCCGCCTGCGACGACCAGGACATGTCCGTGGGGCAGCTCTCGCAGATCATCCTGCGCGACCAGAACCTCACCGCGAACATCCTGAAGCTCAGCAACTCCGCCTTCTACGGCCACGCCCGCACGGTGACGACCATCACCGAGGCGGTCGTGCTGCTGGGGTTCTCGGCCATCAAGAGCCTGGCGATCTCCAGTCACACGGCCCGGCTGCTCAACAGGCCGTTGCCCGGTTACGGCCTGGAGTCCGGTGACCTGTGGAAGCACTCGCTGGCGTCCGCGTTCTGCGCGCGCCGCCTGGCGGTCGAGGTGCACCTGGCGCCCGTGGAGCAGGCGTTCGTGGCCGGCCTGCTGCACGACATCGGCAAGCTCGTGCTGGCCACCCACATGGCCGACGTGTTCGAGGAGATGGGCGCGGAGGCCCGCGAGCGCCGCGTGCCGTTCCACCTGGTGGAGGCCGAGGTGCTCGGCTTCGACCACGCCGAGCTCGGTGCCCGCGTGGCCGCCCAGTGGTCGTTCCCGCCGGAGCTCGAGGAGTCGATCCGCTTCCACCACGACCCGGACCAGGCGACGCTCAAGCCGAAGCTGGCCCACGTGGTGCACCTCGCCGACGTCATGTGCATGACGTTCGGCGTCGGCCTCGGCATCGACGGCCTGGCGTACGAGGCCCACCCGACCACCATCGAGGTGCTGGGTCTCGACCGCGACGGCGTCCTGCGCCTGGCCGACGAGCTGGGCCCGATGTTCGAGTCCGACGCGTTCGCCGCCTAGGCGACCGGCCGCAAGGGAAGGAACCCCCGTGTTCGACGACATCACCACCAAGGCGCTGACCGCCGCGATCCGCGGCGGGATGGCTCGTCAGCAGGTCATCTCGCAGAACATCGCCAACGCGGACACGCCGGGCTACAAGGCGCTGTCGGTCGACTTCGAGGGCGCCCTCGCGGCCGCCATCGCGTCGGACCGCTCGCGCCTGTCGAGCACGTCGTTCGGCTCGGTGCAGGGGCCGCAGTGGTGGGACCAGACGCCCGAGGCCGGCCTCGGCATGGGCGGGGACGCCGTCGGCCGCGTGAGCCCGACCCAATCGCGGGAGACGTCGACCACCGAGCGGGTGGACGGGTCCAACGTGGACCCGGACAAGGAGATGTCGGACCTGGCCGCCAACCAGATCGCCTACAACACCGCCAACGCGCTGCTGCGCACGCGCATCGGCCAGTTCAGGACCGTGATCGCCGGCGCGTAGGCGTCGAGCGAACCGACCCAGGGATAGGGAGAAACACATGGGCATGTACCCCGCACTCGGAGTGAGCGCCACCGGCCTCGCCGCCCAGCGCCTGCGCATGGACGTGATCGCGAACAACCTCGCGAACGTCGACAGCAGTACGGGCGTCGGCCAGGCGTACCGTCGCAAGGTCGTCGTGATGGGCGAGGCGCCCGGCAGCGCCGAGTTCCGCCTGCCGCGGCCCGTCGCGGCCGACGGCACCAACCTGAACGTGGGTGCGGGCGCCGAGGGCGACCTGCACGGCGTCGACGTGCAGCAGATCGCCGAGGACGCCTCGCCGCTGCGCAAGGTGTACGAGCCCGGCAACCCCCTGGCCGACGCCCAGGGGTACGTCACCAAGTCCAACGTCAACCCGGTCACCGAGATGGTGGACATGGTCGCGGCCACGCGGTCGTACCAGGCGAACGTCACCGCGTTCGACGCCACCAAGAACATGGCCGCCGAGACCCTGAGGTTGCTCCAGTGAGTACGTCCATCTCCCCGATCGGCCAGGGCGGCGACTCGCTCGTCGCGCGCCTGGCGCCGATGCCCGCCCCGATGGCCGACCTCCAGTCCGCGGAGGTGTCGCCCACCGGGGCACCGGCCGGCGTGGAGGGCTTCGGCACCATGCTGTCCCGGGCCGTCAGCGGCCTCAACCAGCAGGTCACCTCGGCCGACCGCCTCCAGGAGATGGCGGCGTCCGGCCAGCTGCCCGACCCGACCGTGGCGATCGTCGCCACCGAGAAGGCCGACCTCTCGCTTCGCCTCGCCGTGCAGGTGCGCAATCGACTGCTGGAGGGCTGGCAGGAGATCAGCCGCATGTCGGTCTGACCCGCCCGCCCCTTTTCTCGCTTTCCCCGCCTGAGTTCGTAGGAGACCACTGACCCCCATGGGCCGCTTGCGTTCCGCCACCGATTTCTGGGCCGGCCTTGCCGGACCCAGCCGACGCCTTCTCATCGGCGCCGTCGTCATCTTCATTGTGGGCCTGTTCCTGCTGATGCGGGTGTCGGGCAAGGTGGAGTACTCCACCGTCGCCACGAACGTGCCGCTCAACCAGGTGCAGGCGATGCAGAAGGAGCTGGACGCCGCCGGCATCCCCAACCGCACCGCCAACGGCGCGACGGCCATCGAGGTGCCCGCCGGCCAGGTGGACCAGGCGCGCATCGCGCTGGTGTCGGGCAACTCCGGCACGTCCCCGGGGTGGGAGATCTTCGACAAGTCGGGCTTCGGCGACACCGACTACACGCAGCAGATCAAGTTCGTGCGCGCGAAGGAGGGCGAGATCGAGCGCGCCCTGACCAGCATGGACCAGATCGAGTCGGCGGACGTGAACATCGCGGTGCCCGCGAAGCAGGCGTTCACCAGCGAGTAGAAGTCCACGACGGCCAGCGTCATGCTGACCATGGCCCCCGGGCAGTCGCTGACGCCCGAGCAGGTCGGCGTCGTCGGCCGCCTCGTGGGTGCCGCGGTGCCGGACCTTGACCCCAAGAACGTGCAGATCACCGACACGCGTGGCAACACGTTGGCTGCGGCGGACGGCACGTTCTCCAGCCAGGCCAACACGCGCATCGCGCTGGAGACGGCGTACGAGCAGGCCAAGCAGCGCAAGCTGCAGGGCCTCATGGACCAGATCCTCGGCCCGGGCAACGCGGTCGTCGCGTACAACGCCACGCTCGACCTCGACAAGCGCAGCGTCGAGAGCGAGACGTACCAGCCCAAGAGCAAGGTGCCGCTCGAGCAGACCAAGACCGTCGAGAAGATGCGCAACAACGCGGGTCGCACGGGCGCCGTCGTGGGCGTCACCCCGAACTCGCCGGGCAACACGTTCCCGCAGTCCAACGCCGCGGGCGGTGGGCGGGTGACGTACGACCGCACCCAGGACCAGGTGAAGAACGGCGTCAACCGCACGCGCAGCTCGGCCGAGGTGACCCCCGGCTCCATCGTGAACCAGTCGGTCGCCGTGACGATCAGCGACAAGGTGCCGGCCGCCACGGTGACGGCGCTGCAGGACCAGATCCAGAAGGCCATCGGGTTCGCCGCGAACCGCGACCAGGTCAGCGTCAAGCAGGTGGCGTTCGGTCCCGACTCGCTGGTGGTGCAGGAGGCTCAGGCCTCCGGCGACGCCGCGGCGGCAGAGAAGAAGGGTCTGCTCGCCTCCCCGGCGTTCACTCCCGTGAACATCGCCAAGACCACCATCGCGATCATCGGTCTGCTGCTGGTGCTGTTCCTGGCCCGCCGCTCCCTGCGCCGCCGCCAGACGGGTCTCGAGGGCATCCTCCCCGAGCTGCTGGAGTCCGGTCCCGTCCCCGTGGCCGCCCTGCAGGAGCCCGCCGCGCCCCAAGCCGCGCAGCTGATGGGCCTCGTGAAGTCCCCGATCGAGAAGCAGATGGAGGAGCTGGCGCTGCGCAAGCCTGACGACATGGCCAAGCTGATCCGCGGCTGGCTCACCCAGCGCTAGACCCCTTCACCCCGACCACCCCGCCCCAAGAAACACGATGCCCACCGATTCACAGATCTCAGGACGTCAGAAGGCCGCCATCCTCATGGTGGCCCTGGGAGAGCGCGCCAGCGCGGAGGTGTTCAAGCACCTGCGCTCGGAGGAGATCGACGAGCTCACGCTCGAGATCGCCGGCGTCGGCTCGGTCTCGCAGGAGACCCGCACCGACGTGCTGGAGGAGATGTACGAGACCGCGATCGCGCAGAACTACATCACCGAGGGCGGCCTCGACTACGCGCGCAACATCCTGGTGGGGGCGCTGGGCGAGGAGAAGGCCGCCGAGGTGCTGGCCCGGCTGTCGCAGGTCATCCAGGTCAGTCCGTTCGAGTTCCTGCGCCGCACCGACGCCGCGCAGATCCTCAACGTGGTGTCCAACGAGCATCCCCAGACGGTCGCGCTGATCCTGGCGTACCTGCCCGCCGACACCGCAGGTCAGGTGCTGTCGGCGCTGCCGGGGGAGCTTCAGTCCGAGGTCGCCATGCGGGTCGCGCTGATGGACCGCACGTCGCCCGAGGTGATCATGGAGATCGAGTCGGTGCTCGAGCGCAAGCTCAGCTCGGTGATCAGCCAGGACTTCACGTCCGCGGGTGGCATCAAGGCGCTGGTCGAGGTGCTGGGCCAGGTTGACCGCGGCACCGAGAAGGGCATCCTTGAGTCGCTCGAGGAGCACAACGCCGAGCTGGCCGACGAGGTGCGCCGACTGATGTTCCTGTTCGAGGACATCGTCATGCTCGACGACCGGTCCATCCAGCAGGTGCTGCGCGAGGTGGACGGACGCGACCTGGCCGTGGCTCTGAAGGGCGCCGGCGACGCGGTGTCGGAGAAGATCCTGAAGAACATGTCCTCGCGGGCCGCCGAGAACGTCAAGGAGGACCTGCAGTACATGGGCCCGGTGCGCGTCTCGCAGGTTGAGGAGGCCCAGCAGGGCATCGTCGGCATCATCCGGCGCCTCGAGGACGCCGGCCAGATCGTGATCTCGCGCGGCGGGGACGATGATCTCATCGCGTAAGCCCGTCCTGCGCGCCGCCGACATCGCCGGCGAGCCCATCGAGGTCCCCCTGCGGTTCGTCCAGACCGTGGACGTGGAGACCGCCGAGGCCGAGGCCCAGGCGATCATCGCGGAGGCCGAGGTGCGCCGCGACCAGATCCTGCAGGACGCCTGGAACGAGGGCTACCACGCGGGCCGCGCCGAGGGGATCGGCCAGGTCACCGGCACGCTGTCGATGATCGAGCACATGGTCACCGCCATGGCCGAGGAGATCGCGCAGTTGCCCGAGCGCCTGGCGCCCGAGGTCACCGGCATGGCGCTCGAGGTCGCGGCCCGCATCGTGCGCGCCGAGCTCAGCGTGCGCCCCGAGCGGGTCGCCGAGGTGGTGCGCGGCGCCATCCGGCGCGCCAGCGACCGCGAACGGATGGTGGTGCACGTCAACCCCGCCGACCTCGACGTGGTGCGCGACGCGTCCGCGTCGTTCACGGCCCAGATCGGCGGCATCACCCGCCTGGACGTCGTGGACGACCCCCGTATCCCGTCAGGCGGCTGCGTGGTGGAGACCGGGTCCGGTGACATCGACGCGCGCCTGTCGAGCCAGTTCACCCGTCTGGCGGAGGCCCTGGCCGACGTGCCGGACGAGGACCTGGTGGAGCCCGCGGGCGACGCGTTCCCGGGTGCGGCGTGAGCGTCGACCTGGCGGGCCTGACCGAGGACGGCGTCCGCGCCGCCCGCGCGCGGGTGCGCAACTGCGACCCGTATCGCATGAACGGCCGGGTCTCCGAGCTGATCGGCCTGGTCGTCGAGTCCCGCGGACCCTCTGCGCGGGTGGGCGAGCGCTGCGAGATCCTCACCCAGGGCCACCGCACCGGCACCCCGCCGCTCGACGCCGAGGTCGTGGGTTTCCGCTCGGGACGCACGCTGCTGATGCCGCTGGGCGATCCCGCGGGCATCGGCCCGGGGCAGACCGTCGTGGCCTCCGGCGCCGCGCTGCGCGTCCACGTGGGGCGCGACCTGCTGGGCCGCGTCCTCGACGGGCTGGGACGCCCCATCGACGGCGGTCCGCCGCTGTCGGAGGGCCGCAACCGCGCCATCGACGCGCCGCCGCCCCCGCCCATGGGGCGGCCGCCCATCGAGGAGCCGCTGTCGCTGGGCACCCGCGCCATCGACGGCCTGCTGCCGTGCGGGCGCGGCCAGCGCCTGGGCATCTTCGCCGGGTCCGGCGTGGGCAAGAGCACGCTGCTGGGCATGATGGCCCGCCACACCACGGCCGACGTCAACGTCATCGGCCTCATCGGCGAGCGTGGCCGCGAGGTGCGCGAGTTCCTCGAGCGTGACCTGGGCCCCGAGGGCCTGGCACGTTCCGTCGTGGTCGTGGCCACCTCCGACCAGCCCGCGCTGGTGCGCATCAAGGCCGCGTTCGTCGCCACCACCATCGCCGAGTCGTTCCGCGACGAGGGCGCCGACGTCCTGCTGATGATGGACTCCGTCACCCGCCTGGCCATGGCCCAGCGCGAGGTGGGCCTCGCCATCGGCGAACCCCCGGCCACGCGCGGCTACACGCCGTCGGTGTTCGCCATGCTGCCGCGGCTGCTGGAGCGGGCGGGCACGAGCGACCGCGGCAGCATCACGGGCATCTACACGGTGCTGGTGGAGGGCGACGACATGAACGAGCCCGTCGCGGACGCCGTGCGAGGCATTCTCGACGGCCACATCGTGTTGTCGCGCCACCTGGCGCATCGCGGCCACTACCCGGCCGTCGACGTGCTGCAGTCCGTGTCGCGCCTCACCGGGTCGCTGTTCTCGCGCGAGCAGCGCAACGCCGGCGACCGGCTGCGCGAGCTGATGGCCGCGTACCACCGGGCGGAGGATCTGATCGCCATCGGTGCGTACGTACCCGGCTCGGACCCGCTCATCGACGAGGCCCGGGCCAAGCACGACGCCATCAACGCGTTCCTGCGGCAGAGCGTGGACGAGCCTCACGACCGCCAGACGGCGCTCGACCGCGTCCGTGCGCTGGCCGAGCCCCCCGGCGGCATCCCCGCCGGGCCTCCCGCCGGGGCCGGTGAGGTCGTGGACACGCCCGGCGCGGTGACGGGTGCGTTCAATCCGCTGCCCCCCGGCGCCGAGGTCGTCTAGGGCGGCGAGTCGGCCGTTCGCGCGCAGCGTGGTGAGAGAGGACCGCGTGCACGGGGAGGGGATCCGGGACGACGGTCGTGCCGGGCCCGCGCCGACGAGGCGGCGCGCACGGGGATCCCGGGTTCGCCGCGCCGTGATGGGCTTGCACGTGAGCGTGCCGCCGCCAGGCCGCGGCAGCACGTCCGACCCGGGACGTTCACGGCGGTGACCCGGTAGGTCGTCGGCGCGGCCGGCGGGCAACGGGCGTGGTCACTACACCGCGCCCGTCCCGGCGTCGCCCGGCGCCGGAAGCCGCCCGCGCAGGCGCTGACGCACCGCGACGTGCGTCGTGACCGGCGCGGCCCGCAGCACCTGCGCGATCATGCGGGCGAAGAACTGCGGTGCCCGCACGTCGTCGGGCACCGCGTCGTCCGCCACGCGCATGGTGGCGGCGGGCGCGGCGTCGTCCCAGCCCGCCAGCACCAGGCCCGTGGCGGTGTAGCCGTCCCCGCCGCCCTGGTCGCGCAGCGTGCGGATCATGTCCACCGCACGCTCGAACGCGTCGGGCTCCCGCGTCAGCACGGTGTCGCGCTGCACGAACAGGAACCCCACCGCCGCGAGCGGGTAGCGGCCCCGCAGGTTGCCCGCGTCGCCGTACGCCTCCTCGAAGCGGTTGGGCAGGTTCTTGCCGAACGAGGACGTCTGGGCCTTGGTGCTGATCAGCAGCTCGGGCCCTCGGTCCCACCGCGAGACGCACACGTCCACCTGCTTCTCGTACGCCCGCCCCAGCACCCGGGCGTCCGTGGGGGCCACGGACGGAAGGTCCTCCAGGCGGCGCGCCACGTCGGCGGCCAGCGACCGCGGCAGCCGCGCCAGCAGCTCGGCGACGTCGTGCGGCAGCACCCGCGGGCGACGTGCCCGCGGCCACACCTCGTCGGCTCCGAACCCCGCCCGGCGCAGCTCGTGGGCGACCCACGCGTCGATGGCGCGGGCGAAGCGGCCGCTGCGGGACGTCTGGCGGGCCTGGGTGGGAACGGCCAGCAGGCGCGCCAGCAGCGCGTGGTCGGGCACGTACACGCCGCCGGCGTCCCACGGTGACGCCGTGCCCGCCGCCTCCAGCAGCGGGTCGAACGCGGCGAACCCGTCGGCGGCCGCCACGGGCGTCAGACCCGCGCTCTCCCGCGCGCGGCCCGCCGCTGGCGCAGCGCGTCGCGGGCGTCCGCGATGAGGGCGATGGCCGCGTCGCCCAGCCCCATGCCCTCCGCCAGCACGACGCGATCGACGCGGGCGACGGCGTCCCACAGGCGGCCGCCTGCCACATCGGCGGCCACCGCGTCGCGGATGGCGCCGAGCGGCCGGGCCTGGGAGGCGACGAGGTCGGGCGACGGCACCGGCAGCGCATCGGCCTCGCGGGGTTCGAGCTTCAGCACGCCGCCCCCGTACGCGCGGCCCACCGTCTCGGACCCCAGCAGCGTGACCGAGTTGAGGCACGCCACCGGCAGCAGGTCGCGCCCGGCGTCGGCGTGCGGGGGACGCAGGTAGACGCCGTGGACGGAGTTGATGTGGTGCACGGCGGCGGAGTTGCCGACCAGCCGGGGCGCGTCGGCGTTCATGTACGTCAGTAGCAGGTCGGGGGGCGCCAGCAGCGGTGTGCGCCACCACGGGTGCCGCATGCGGCACTTGTATCCCTCGTGCACCCCCGCGCCCAGGCCCCGGTCGAAGTACGCCCGGGCGGCCGGAGACGGCTCGCCGGTGGGGCACAGCAGCCACGCCGGCGAGCCCGACTCGGCCAGCCGCGACCAGCGCGCCTCGTCGAGGTCCAGGATGGGGCGCAGGTGGGCGCTGCCCGGCGGTGAGATGCGCACGATGTCGGCGGGTGCCAGGCCCTCGTCGACCACCTGCTGCAGCGTCAGCGTGAAGTAGCGGTTGTTGCCCGTGACGGTGCCCAGCGTGGTCTCGCCCCACTCCAGCAGGCACGCCGCGCCCGGCCGGGACGTGGCGTCGGTGAACGCGTCCCGCGCCCGCTCGTCCATCAGGGCGCCCGTCCACTTGCCCGCGGGGTCCCCGGGGACCCACCGCGACACGGGGGCCTCCCGGGACGCGAGGTCGGCGACGTCGCGCGCCTGCACCAGCTCGCAGTGGCGGGTGGGGCCCTCCCCCTCGGCCAGCAGCAGGACGACCTCCTCCTGGACCCCTGGGAAGACGCGCTCGGTGAACACCACCAGGCGCACGCGCGCGAAGCGGCGCATGAGGAACGCGCGGACGTCGGCCGCGTAGTTCACCGACAGCAGCTCGGCCGGCAGCACCAGTGCCAGGCGCCCCCCCGGCCGCAGGAACAGGGCCGCGTGCACCGTGAACGCGGCCCACGACGACGCCAGCGCCGTCAGCCGCACCCCCGCGGCGAGGGCCGCCTGCCGTGCCGCAGCCCGCGGCTCGCCGCGGAACTGCTGGTAGCGCACATACGGCGGGTTCCCCACCACCGCGTCGAACCGCGGCTCGGGTGCGCGCGCGAAGAAGTCGTCCACGTCGACGCGCGGCGCGACACCCTCGGCTCGCAGCCTGGCGGCGGCGCGGCTGGCGCTCTCGGCGTGGAGTTCGATGCCGATGAGGTCGGGGTCGTCGGCACCCAGGGCGCGCAGGCGCCGCGCGGCCGACACGAGGAACTCGGCGTCGCCGCACGAGGGCTCGAGCACGGCGTCGGCGCCGTCGCGGACGGCCCACCGCGTGAGGTGGTCGCAGAGTCCAGGCGGGGTGAAGAACGCCCCGCGGGCCTTGCGGCCGGGGTCATCTGCGTGCGCGTGTGCCATGCCCGTCACCGGTGAGACGCTACAGCCGCCCCCGGCCGGATCGGCGGGCCGCCGCGCCCGGCTGCGGGACGCGGCGGCGGGGCGGCCGCGGGGTTCCCCCGCGGCGGTCATGCGCGCGGGCGCGTCTCGGCTCACGCGCCACCGAACTGCTCGCGCCGGCGCCGGTCCATCTCGGCCTCGGGCACGTCCTCGACGTGGGTCGCGACGTTCCAGCGGTGTCCCCACGGATCGCGCAGCAGGCCGGACCGGTCGCCGTAGAACCGCGTCGCCACGGGTGCCAGCCGGCGTGCGCCCGCCTCGATCGCGGCAGCGAAGACGGCGTCGACGTCCTCGACGTACAGGTGCAGCGTCACCGGCGTCCCGCCGACGTCGTCGGGGCCGGGAAAGCCGGACCCGGCGTCGGCGTCGGCCAGCATCACCAGCGCATCGCCGAACATCAGCTCGGCGTGCGCGATGCGTCCGTCTGGCAGCGTCATCCGACCGCCGCGCGGCCGCGCGCCCAGCGCGGACACGTAGAAGTCGATGGCGGCGGCGGCCCCGTCCACCGCGAGGTGGGGTGCAACGCGGGGGTAGTCGGCGGGGACGGGGGGGACGGGCACGGCGGCCTCCGGGAGAGGGGGGCGAGGCGAACAGGTGTTCGATGATGCTGTCATCCCGTCGCGGCGGCGTCAATCGGATGAGGGTCGGGCACCCCGTCCGAACCAGGGCTTCCACCTCGCGCAAAGTCGGCTATCATTCCCGAACAAGCAACGATCGTCACAAGGAGGTCCGGCGTGCGTGGGAACAAAGTGGAGACACACGTCGGTGATGCCATGATCCCGGTGACGGCGATCGTCGGCCCCGAGCACACGCTGCGTCAGGCGTCGGTTCGCATGGTGCAGAACAACACCGGGGCGGCGGTCGTGCTGGATATCTCCATGCCGGGGCCCGCGGTCATCTCCGAGCGCGACATCCTGAAGGCGATCGCCGGTGGTCTCGACATGGACCACGAGCGCGTCGCCGATCACATGACCGTCAACCTCGTGGTGGCCGACCAGTCGTGGCCGATCTCGCAGGCGGCCTCGCTGATGGTGCGCCGCGCCGTGCGGCACGTGCTGGTGTTCGACCAGGAGGCCCTCGTCGGGGTGCTCTCGATGCGGGACGTCGTGCGGGTCGGCGGGCTGATCCCGGCGGTCGGGGCCACGGCCTGATCGGAGGGCCGCCGCGAGGCGGCCCCCCGCCACCTCCCTCGTCGCCCTCGGCGGGCGGTTCCGGCCGCCGCAGTCCCGTCGCTATCCAGCCCAGGATGATGACGAACATCGCGAGCGTGCTGAGCGTGTGGATCGCTCCGACCATACGGTGACACTACGCCCGCCGCGGCGGCGCGTCACCCCCGCCGGGCGCGGCCTCAAGGTCGCGGGGGTGCGCGCCGATACGGGCCTCAATGGCGCGCCTGTTCACTTTCCGCCTCGATCCCGTCCTCGAGATCCGCCGTCGGCGCGAGGAGACGGTCCAGGGTGAACTTGCCCAGGCCATCCACGCCGTGGCCCAGCAGCAAGAGCGCGCCGTCGGCGCCCGCGAGGCCGTGGAGGCCGCCGTCGAATCCCTGCGTGGCGCGTCCGCGCAGCCCATGCAACTGATCGAGTTGCGGGCGATGAACGACGAGGTCGCGCGCCTGCGGCGGGTGATGGAGCACGAGCAGGACATGGTGCTGCGCATGGAGGAGATCGCCGCCGACCGCCGCGACGAGCTCATGCAGGCCAGCCGCGACCGCGAGGCGCTGGATGGGCTGCGCCGCCGGGCGGAGGAGGCCTGGCGCCAGGAGCAGAACCGCCGCGAGCAGGAGATCCTGGACGAGCTCGCCACCCGGCGGGCCGCCCGCTCCACGTCGGGTCCGCACCGCGGCCCGTCCCCGGCCGGCGCCGCCGCCTGACGTCCCGGCCGCCGCCGGCCGGGGGTTAATGAATCCGGCGGTCCTGCCGATACACGGGACAGCGACCGCCACCGCGCCCTCACCGGACGACGCGCGGACGCCTTTGACGCACGACATGGAGAGTGTGCACGCACGATGCTGAACGCCACGCTCGGGCCGCCGCCGGCGGTCGTGGGCGCCAGGAGGGCGGACGACGCCGGGGTCACCAAGGCCGCGCCGTCGCCCGACCGTGACGGGTTTGCAGGCGCGCTTCGCGACGCCGAACCCCGTCGCCAGGCACCCGCGCGACCGGAACGCCCACGCCACCACGCAGCCGGACCCACGAACGGGAAGCTGCCCCAGGACTCCGACGCCGACGTCGCCGGATCCGCCAACGACACCCGCGAGCCCCAGGCCTCCGACCGCGCCGTCGAACGCGCGGCCGACGACTCGGCGGTGGCCCGCTCGGGTCGCGACGCGTCGGGAGACGCGTCCCAGGACGCCCCGCAGGACGACCAGGCCCCCGCGCAGGGTGCCGAGGTGGCCGCGGCCATCGCCGTCGTGCCGCAGGTCGCCCCCGCGGTGATCGAGGCCACGGCCGCGAAGCCCGACCCCGCGGACCCCGCGGGCACGGTTCCCGCCGCCACCGTCGCGGGGCAGACCGCGGTCGCCGGCGTGTCGCCGGCCCCGGCCGCTACCGCGACCGCGGCGGCATCTCAGGCGCTCCCGTCCGCCGAGAGCGTCGCCGACCCGGCGACGTCGGCGGCGCCGGTCGACGCCGAGCCGCAGCAGGGCATCGCCGCGCCGAAGGGCGCCGCGACGCTCACGCTGTCGATCGGCGCGGCGCCCGCCGGCGACGTGATCGTGGCGCAGGCCCCCGCGGGCCCCGCC
>JAGQUM010000049.1 GCA_020438485.1 Thermoleophilia bacterium
GGTGGCGGGTGTGCTGGTGACGGGCGCGCCCGCCGGGACGGACGCCACCGGGGTCCCCTGAGCCCCCGACGTCTGGGGGACCGTGGTCGTCGGAATCCTGGCGTTCACCCAGGTGAACGTGTTGTCGGCGAGCACCGGGGAATCGCAGGTCGCGGTCGACGCGCCGGTGAGATCATCGGCGCTCCTGCCGGAGACCTCGAGTGTGCGCCACGCGCCGCATGCGTACTCGACGGCATAGGTCCGCGGCGTGGTCGAGTAGCCTGCGGGCGCCGACTTCTCCCACATGATCAGGCGGTGGCTGGTCAGGCCCAGCAGTGGCGTGGTCGGGGTCGTCGGGAACCGGCTGGCGATGTCGTCACGCAGGAAGGTGCTGTTGGCCTGCGGGTCGATCGCCGGGTAGTCGTCCAGGCTCTGACACTGCCAGTTGAGATCGCTGTCCCAGCGCGTGCAGCTGTGGCCGGTGGCCACGGCGCCGAGCAGCGGCCTGTTGTCCTGGTCGAGCTTCTGAAGCAGCGGCATCTGGTTCTGCAACACGGGAACCATGATCGGTTCGTTGACGAGTCGCATCGGCTCGTCGGGCCCCATCGGATCGCTGTCGCAATCGACGGTCGGCTGCCCCTCCCAGCGCGGCGAGCGGTCCCGTCCGGGGTAGTCGGCGGGCGGGACTCCGCGACGCCAGCCGTTGCAGCCGGCGGTGTAGCTCACCGGCGTGGAGTCGAGCGCATATCCGGCGGGCGCCTCGGTCTCCCAAACGGTGATCACCTGGATGAGGTTAGGACCGCCACCGCCCTCGGTGTCGATTTCGCGCCCGATCCAGTCGGTCCACCCGATCTTCGGGAGAGGACCGTAATCACTGCCCTGGATGCAGGTCCAATCGGGCTCGTTGTTGTAGCGCGTGCAGGATTCGAACTGCCAACTCGCGCCCTCGATCTGCGTCCCGTTGGTGTCGACCTTCTGCAGCGGCGGAATGGTGCCGCCCTGACCGAACGCACCCGACGGCAGCACGAGGGCCAGCGCAGACGACGCGATCGTGACGGTGGCACCGAGGAGCCGGCGAGGTATCCGTGTGGTCATGGTGAGCGTTCTAGCGGGGTGTTGCCGCGTTTCCAAGCGCCGTTCATCGTCGATGAATCCGGGTACGCGGGTCCTCGACGTCCGTTCGGCGGATACTGGACGAAAGGACCATCCTTATGGACGGGCATGGATCGACGAACGCCGACCTGTGCCGGTTGCCACGCGCTCCTTCCCCGAGAGCGCACCCGTGACGGCCGCCCGCCCGGCGCACACCCGGCCGAACGCCGGGCTCACGGGCTCGGCGGCGTCGAGCAGGGCCGGGGCATCACGGCGGGGCCGGCGTGGCTCGATGCCGGCGGCGGGTCCGCGTCCCGGGCCGCGTCACGCGCGGCGGGGAGGGGTGACGCCTCTGGACCGCGTGGCGCCGCCCGGCACCACGCGGTACGCGACGCCCGAGGTGCGCGTGGCGGCCAGCACGCGCGCCAGGTGCGCATCGGAGCGATACGCGCGGCGCGCGACGCGGCGGACGCGCACCGGCACGTCCACCACGTCGGCCGCGAACGGCCACGGCGTCACCGTCGCCGTGCGGCCGTCGACGGCACCGACCGTGAGGTTCACGCCGTCGAGGTCTCCAGGCCGCGTCGGCACGGACGCGAGGGTCCACGTGGCGCCCCGCCGCAGGCCGGTCCAGGTCAGGTACAGGCTCAGGGCATCCCACGCCTGCAGCAGGCGGAACGCGTCCCACGCCCAGCCGGCGGCCTCGGCTCCCAGCCGGCGTTCCAACCGCGCCTGACGACGGAGTTGGACCGCGACGAACGCCCGCTCCACGGTGGGGCGCGAAGCCCGCGGGGGCCGCGGGCCATCCAGGCCGAGGCGTCTCTCGTAAAGGCCCCGCGCGTGCAGGCAGCACACCAGGCCCGCCCACGGATCGTCCGCCTGGACGGCCGCGACACCCGCCTCGTAGAACGCCGCGTGCACGCCGCGCGGCACGTCGGGGAAGTCCACCGGGAGGCCGCCCTCGCCGATACCGGGACGCGCGTCGGCGGCGATCCAGCCGTCGTCGTGGCGGGCGGCGGCGCGCTCGACGCTGCGCCAACGAGGCAGGCGCGCGAACCCCGCGCCGCCCCATGCCCTCGCGAGGGCCAGGCACTGGCGCTGGTGGTCGTCCTGGCGCACCAGGGTGAGGACGCTTCCGTCGTCGCCGACGATCATGTCCCGACTATCGCACCGACCACTCGTCAACGAGGCCGCGCAGGTCCCGGTCGAGAAACCCGAGGCCGGAGTTGAGCACGACACGGTTGGCACCCGTGTCCCATGGACGCTTGGCCTGGATGGGCCGGCACAGGTACAGCTCGTCGCGCGCCCGGGTGAGGGCCACATAGAACAGGCGCTCTTCCTCAGCCAGGCGCCCCTCGGACATCGCCCACGACGAGGGGAACGAACCGGCCTCGCACTGCAGCACGAACACGACGGGCCACTCGAGGCCTTTCGCCTGGTGGACGCTGGACAGCGCCACCCGCTTGGCGGGGCCCGACACGTCCTCGTCGGCCTCTACGCGCTCGGCCAGCTGCATGTCGGCCAGGAAGGACTCGACGTCCGCGGCACGCACCGCCAGTTCGGCGACGCGGGCGAGGTCTCCCTCGCGGTCCTGCCAGTTGGGAAACCGCCGCTGGAGGCTGTCGCGGAACCAGTCGGCGCGGGCGACGCCGAGGATGATGTCCTCCGGCCGGTCGAGCTGGGCCAGGGGGGCCAGGTGCGCGACGGCCCGGCCCAGCGCGGCGGGCCCGCCCTCCCCCGCCGCCGCCAGGGCGTCGGGCGTGCCGGGTGCCTTACCGGCCCTTTCGGCCGCGGCCGACGCCGTGCGCTCGCCGACCCCCGGAAAGAGGCGCAGGATTCGGTGCCACGCCAGGGTGTCGCGCGGGTTGTGCCGCACCCGGCAGAACGCCAGCACGTCCTTGACGTGCGCGCTCTCGACGAACCGGGCGCCGGAGAACAGCTCGAACTCCACGCCGGCCTGCGCGAGGGCCATCTGGATGTCGATGCTGTGGTGGTGGGCGCGGTACAGGATGCCGATCTCGCCGGGCTCCCTGCCCTCGGTGATGAGATCGGCGATGCGCTGCGTGACGAACGCCGCCTCGTCGGCGATGGACAGGCAATGCGCCACCACGGGCTCGGCGCCGTGGGCGTCGCGATGGGCGACCATGCGCTTGTCCCACCGGTTTCCCTCGGGCAGGCACTCCTGCGCCAGCGCGACGATCTGCGGAGTGGAGCGGTAATTGCGTCCCAGGGGAACCACGGTCGTCCCGGGGACGTCGGCGAACCTCTGCACCACGGCCGGGTCGGCGCCACGCCACGCGTAGATGGACTGGTCGGGGTCGGCGACCGCGACGACATGGGACCCAGCGGCGCCCAGCGCCTCGACGATGGCCGCCTGGGGGGCGTTGACGTCGTGCAGCTCGTCCACCAGCACCCACCGGAACTGGGCCGCCAGCTTCGCGCACACGTCGGCGTGGTCGGTCAACAGCCGCACGGTGAGCGTGAGCAGGTCGGCGTAGTCCACCGCCCCCGACTCGCGCTTCAGCGCCCCGTACCGGGTGCACACCGCGACGATCTCCTCCACCCTGTCGGCCAGACGGGGGTTCTGGTCCACGATCACGGCGGCCAAGGGCCTGCCGGACTCGTGGGCCAGTGCCAGCGTCTGTGCCATCCACTCCGGGCGCGGCAGGGACGCGCGGTCCCTTACCCCGGCGGTGACGGCGTCGCGGGCGATGCGCACCAGGTCGGCCTGATCCTCGCCGTCGAGGATGGTGTACCGGTTGGGCAGCCCCACGAGGGGCCCGTACCGCCGCAGGATGCGCTGGCAGACCGAGTGAAACGTGCCCGCCGTCATCTCCGACAGGTCCCGCCCGGCAAGCGTCTGTGCGCGCAGCGTCATCTCCCGCGCCGCGCGGCGCGTGAAAGTGACCAGCAGCACGTTGCGGGGCTCCGTGCCCGTCTCGGTGAGGTGGGCCACGATCGACGTGATGACCCGGGTCTTGCCGGTCCCGGCCGCGGCCAGGATGAGCGTGCGGCCCGTCGCCGACCGCACCGCGTGGGACTGCTCGTCGTCGAGCATGCCGGCGAGCCGCTCGGACAGATCGCCCGCGGGGGGGCGGGGCGCGAGCCGGTACACCCTTCTGTCGCCCGGCTCGGCGAGCAACGCGCGGCGGGGCGCGTACGCGTCGCGCTCGGTCTTGGCCCGCTCGTGTGCGGGCAGCATCTTCGGGGCCGACTGCCCGCGCGGGTATCCCATGCGTGTGAGGCTAGCGCACGGGGCGGACATATGTTCGCCCCTCCGCGGGGGCGCGGTGCTCGGGGTGCGGTATCGACGCGGGAGGCCCCACCCCCTCGCCGACGCCGATCGCGGTGTTCGCGACCAACCACGACCCCCGCTTCGTGGGGAGGCTCTCGACCGCGCCGGCGTGCCTCGACGCGGTGGCCCACGCGCCCGCCGCCCCCCTCACCGTGGTGACCTCACTCGACGCGGACCTTGGGACGAACCATGGACATCGCTCGCCGAAGCGCGACGGGATCGCGCGGCGCTCCGTGGTCCTGGCCCCGCCGCGGATGGCCCCATGCCCGGCACCGGCAACCGGCTCATCATCGCGCGTGGTGCTCCAGAGGAGCATGCCGTTGAGGGAAACGCCCGGCGACCGGTCGCGCGGCTCGGCCTGCGCGCCGCGAGGCACCGCCCCCGTGCCACGACGTTGCTCCGGATCGGCAGACGGACCGCCGGCGGGGGGGCGGCATGGGGCCTAGTTCATGACCGTGAGCGCCAGGACCGCGACCACGATTCCCGCCGCGATGCGGTACCAGCCGAAGATCCGCAGCCCCCTGCGCTGGACGTAGTCCACCATCCAGATCACCGACGCGGCTGCCGTGATGAACGCGGCGATGAAGCCCACGATCGGCGCGCCGACGCCGAACTGGTCGACGATGGTGCCACCCTGCTTCATCGACTCGTACAGCGTGGCGGCACCCAGCGTGATGAGGCCCAGCAGGAACGCGAACTCCACGGACGCCGCCAGGCTGAGCCCCACGGCGAGCGACGCGAGGATCACCACGAGGCTGCGGCTGGTTCCGGGCCACATGGAGATGACCTGCACGAGGCCGATGATGATCCCGTCGCGCCACGTGATGACCTCGAGGGGGCGGCCGCCGTCGCGGATCTTCGGCCATGCAAGGATCACGATGCCGCCCACGACCCACGCCGCCACGACGGGCCACGGCCCGAACAGGTACTCGGTGATGAGGTCCTTCGCCAGGAAACCCACGACGGCGGCGGGCAGGAACGCGATGATCAGCGCGGCCAACAGGCGCCGGCCCGCCACCGGGTCGGCCCCCTTGCCGGCGATGGACGCCAGCGCGTTGGCCACGCGGTGGCGGTACAGGCCCAGCACCGCCACGATGGCGCCCGCCTGGATGGCGATGGCGTACGCGTCGGACGCCTCCTTGGCCTTGTCGGTTTCGGCCAGGCCCAGCAGGTCGTTCGTGACCAGCAGGTGGCCCGTGGACGAGATGGGCAGGAACTCGGTGAGGCCCTCGACGATGCCCAGAAGGATCGCCTCGGGGATCGACAGCAGCGCGTCCCCGGCCTTCGGGATGGAGAACACGATGGCCAGCACCGTGGCCACCCCGATGCCGACCAGCCCGACCATCATGCCCCGCGGGCTTCCCGCGTCCGGCACCTCGACCTCGGGCTCGCCGGGGACGACGGGCGCGACGTGCTCGGGATCCGTCTCGGGATGCGGTCGGTGGGTCATCGGGCTCCTCGTCGGTGTGCGGCCGCGCGGCAGCGTACCGGCCCGCGGGTTATGGCCGTGTTGTGGGGCGTCCCCTATATCCCCAGGAGGCGGGCCAGCCGCAGCAGCCCGATGAGGGTCTTTGCGTCGCGGCTGCGCTCGATCACGCCCGGGATGGCCGACAGCGGGACGCGCACCACCTCGATGCGCTCGTCCTCGTCGGCCTCCAGCGAGAACGGCTCCAGGTCGGTGGCGATGTACAGGTGGATGAATTCGGTGAGCATCGCGGGCGCCACGTAGAACCCCCCGAGGTACTCCCAGCGGGCGGCCCGCCGACCCACCTCCTCGGCCAGTTCCCGCCGCGCGGCGGACAGGGGGTCGGTGTCGGTGACATCGAGCTTGCCGGCGGGGAGCTCGAGCATGACCTCCTCGATGGCCTCACGCGGCTGGCGCACCATCAGCACGTGGTCGTCCTCGATGGGGATCATGGCGACGGCCCCGTCGTGGTCCAGCACCTCGCGGGTGACCTCGGTGCCGTCATCGCGCGCGTACGCGCTGACCCTCAGCCGGAAGATGCGCCCGTCGTACACGCGCTCAGAGCGGGCGGGCGGGTCGAGGAAGCCCTCCGCGGCCTGCGACGGCGCCCCGGCGTGGTGCCTCACGCGTCGTCCCTCGCGGCGGCGATCAGGGCCAGCGCCACGTCGAGCGTGCGCTCGAGGGTGGAGACCGCGATGCGCTCGTCGGGCGTGTGGATGTCGACCATGTCGTTGCACAGGTTCACGGCCGCGAAGCCGGAGTGCAGCAGCGCGGCGGCGTCGGAGCCTCCCCCGGACGCGATGCGGGTGGGCGTGAACCCGCACGCGGCGAGGGCCCGCGCCGCCAGCGCGACCTGGGGCGCGTCGTCGGGCAGAGAGAACGCGTGGTACTGGGCGCGCACGTCGCACTCCACGTCGCACTCGTGCTCGGTGGCGGCCCACGTGAGCGCGTCGAGCATCGCCGTCACCTGCGCGGCCAGCGCGGCGTCGTCGCGGCTGCGGGCCTCCATCACGACCCGGCATGCGTCGGGCACCACGTTGTTGGCGACGCCCCCGTCGATGACGCCCACGTTGGCCGTGGTGGCGTCGTCGATGCGTCCCAGCGGCATGGCCGTGACCGCGGCCGCGGCGGCCAGGATGGCGTTGCGCCCCTCCTCAGGGGCCAGGCCCGCGTGGGCGGACACGCCGCGGAACGTCGCCGTGATGAGACGGTGGGACGGCGCGGACGTCACGATGCCGCCGATGGGCCCGGAGTGGTCGAAAACGAAGCCCACGTCGCTGCGCAGCGCCGACACGTCGAACGCCGTCGCGCCGCGCAGGCTCTGTTCCTCGCACGGCGTGAACAGCACCTCGATGCCGGCGTGCGGGATGCCGCCGTCGCGCACCCGCTGGAGCGCCACCAGGATGGCCGCGACCGCGGACTTGTTGTCGCCGCCCAGGATGGTGCGGTTGCGGTTGGTAAGGAACCCGTCATCTGTCAGCACCACGTCGACGGGGCCGTCCTGGGGCACGGTGTCGAGATGGGCGCAGAACAGGATGGGCGTACCCGGGGCCGTGGGTCCCCACCGGCCTAGGATGTTGCCGCACCCCGCCGGGATCGTCGCGGCGGCATCGTCCTCGGTGACGTCCATGCCCAGCGCCGCCAGCCGACGGCGGATCTCGGCGGCCACGGCCTGCTCCTGCCCGGAGACCGACGGGATCTCGCACAGGTCGGCCATCAGCCGCGCCACGTCCGGCAGCGCGGCCCGCGGGTCGCTCACGCGGCCTCTTCGGACGACTCCGCCGGCGGGGCGTCCTCGGCGCGGCTGTGGGCCGCGGCGGCACCGATGAACGCGCCGAACAGGGGTTCGGGTCGCGTGGGCCGGCTCTTGAACTCGGGGTGGAACTGCGAGGCCATGAACCACGGGTGGCCCCGCAATTCGATCATCTCGACCAGGCGCAGGTCCGGCGAGCGCCCCGAGCACACGAGGCCCGCCTCCTCCAGCTGATCGCGCAGCGACGGGTTGACCTCGTACCGGTGCCGGTGGCGCTGATAGATGACGTCCGCGCCGTACAACTCGCGGGCCTGCGTGCCCTCCAGCAGCGTCACGGGGTCGGCCCCCAGCCGCATCGTGCCGCCGCGCTCCTCGATCTGGCGCTGCTCGGGCAGCAGGTCGATGACGGGATACGGCGTGTCGGGATCGAACTCGGTGGAGTTGGCGCCGGGCATGCCGGCGACGTGCCGCGCATACTCGATAACCGCGACCTGCATGCCCAGGCAGATCCCCAGGTAGGGGACGCCGTTCTCGCGGGCGTGCCGGGCCGCCGCGATCTTGCCCTCGATGCCGCGCTGACCGAACCCGCCGGGCACCAGGATGCCGTCGGCGTTCGCGAACCGCTGCTCCAGGTTGCGGTCGTCGGAGTCGACCCAGTCGATCAGCACCTCGACGGCGTGCGCGATGCCGGCGTGCTTGAGCGCCTCGGCCACCGACAGGTACGCGTCGCGCAACTGCACGTACTTGCCCACCAGCGCGACGCGGACGATGCCCTCGCGCGCGTGGATCCTCTGCACGAGTTGGCGCCAGTCGGCCAGGCTTGCGGGCCGCAGCACCAGCCCGAGCTTCGCGCAGACCGCGGCGTCCAGGCCCTCGGCCTCCATCTCGAGCGGCACGAAGTAGATGTCGGGGGAGTCGACGGCCGACACGACGGCGTCGATGGAGATGCCCGCGTGCAGCGCGATCTTCTCCTTGATGTCCTCCGACAGCGGCAGGTTGGACCGCAGCACCAGCACGTCGGGCTCGATGCCGATGCGCCGCAGCTCGTTGACCGAGTGCTGGGTGGCCTTTGTCTTGAGCTCGCCGGCGGCGTCGAGGAACGGCACCAGCGTGACGTGCACGAACGCCACGTTGTCGCGGCCCACGTCGTTGCGCAGCTGGCGGATGGCCTCCAGGAAAGGCAGCGACTCGATGTCGCCCACCGTGCCGCCGACCTCCACGATGACTACGTCGGCACCGCTGGACTCGGCGGCCATCATGATGCGGCTCTTGATCTCGTTCGTGACGTGCGGGATGACCTGCACCGTCGCGCCGTCGTAGTCGCCGCGGCGCTCGCGCCGGATCACCGACTCGTAGATGGAGCCGGTCGTGATGTTCGAGATGCGCGTGAGCTGCTCGTCGACGAACCGCTCGTAGTGCCCCAGGTCGAGGTCGGTCTCGGCGCCGTCCTCGGTGACGAACACCTCGCCGTGCTGGTAAGGGCTCATCGTGCCCGGGTCGACGTTGATGTACGGGTCGCACTTCTGGATGAAGACCTTCCACCCGCGGGCCTTCAGCAGGGTTCCCAGCGAGGCCGCCGAGATGCCCTTGCCCAGGCCCGAGACCACCCCTCCGGTCACGAACACGAACTTCACCGGATGCCGTGCCACGTGCGCGTCTCCCTCCGATCGCCGCCCCCGGGAGGATACCGGGCCGGGCCGGCGGCGCCCGCCCGGTGTCAGCCGGGGCGGCCCGCGCGCCGCAGCAGTTCCCGCGCGTGCTCGCGGACGCCGCCGCCCTCTCCCCCCAGCATCCGCACCACCTCGTCCTCGACGTCCCCGGGGGCCAGGGGCTCCACCCGCGTGCTGGTGACGTCGCCCGCGACGGTCTTCACCAGGCGCACGTGGGCGTCGGCGACGGCCGCCACGGCGGGTAGGTGGGTGATGACCACCACCTGCGTGGCCCGCCCCATGCGCGCCAGGCGTGACGCCACGGCGCCCGCGGTGGTGCCCCCCACGCCCGCGTCGATCTCATCGAACACCCACGTGGTACCGGAGTCCGACTGCGCCACCGCGTGGATGGCCAGCAGCACCCGCGACAGCTCCCCACCCGACGCCGCGTCGGCCAGCGTTGTCTCGGGCAGCCCCGGGTTGGCCCGGAAGCGGAACACGCAGGCGTCGAGGGGCACGTCCCCCTCCCCGCGCTCCACTTCCACGCGGAGGGTGGCCTCACCCATCGACAGGGCGGCGAGCTCGTCACCGATCGCGCGTCCCAGCCGCGGGGCGGCGCCGCGCCGCTCGGTGTGCAGGCGATCCGCCACCTGGCGCGCCTCGGCCACCAGCGCAGCCCGGCGCTCCACGAGGGGGGCCACGTCGAGGTCGCGCGCCGTCCCCTCCAGCTCGGCGGCGGCGTCCTCCACCGCCCGCTCCAGGGCGCCGGCGGCGACCCCGTGGCGCCGCTCGAACGTGACGTACTGGTCGATGCGGTCCTCAACGCTGGCCAGCCGCGCCGGGTCCGCGTCTAGCCCCTCGACGTACGCCCGCAGGTCGATGGCCGCGTCCTGCAGGGCCTCCTGGGCCGTGACCAGGCGGGCGGCGATGTCGGCGAGCCCCGGATCGACGTCTCCCTGGGCCTCGACGCGCGCCAGCGCGTCGCCCACCAGCTCGCGCGCGCCGCGTCCGTCGTGGGGGGCGAGCAGCTCGGCGGCCCCGCCCGCGGCCTCCAGCAGCGCCCCCGCGTTGCGCATCCGGTCGCGGTCGCGCCGCAGTCCGGCCAGCTCGTCCGGCCCCCCGCCCAGCGCGGCGGCGTCCTCCACCAGAGCGGTCAGCTCGGCCACGCGGGCGGCCGACGCGTCCCGCCGGGCGTGGAGCTCCTCGATGCGGCGGTCGAGCGCGGCCAGCTCGCGACGCATACGGCGCACGCCCCGCGCGTCGGCCGCCGCCGCGGGGCCGGAGAACGCGTCGAGCACGTCCATCTGCACGGCGGGCGAGATCAGCGCCCGCTGATCGCCCTGGCCCGAGAACCGCACCGCGTGCCGCACCAGTGCGCCGACCGCCTCCCGCGAGGCCACCTGCCCGTCCACGAACGCCCGAGCCCGCCCGTCGGCGGGGATGCGCCGGGCGACGACCACCTCGCACTCGTCCTCCACCAGCTCGCGCAGCTGTCCCGCCGGATCGTCGTCGGAGAGGCCGTCCCAGAACCCGTCCGGCAGGCCGATAACGGCCTGCACAAGCGCGTGGGCGTGGCCGGGGCGTACCAGGGAGGAGTCCGCCGGCCCGCCCGCCAGGAGCGTGAGCGACTGCATGAGCACGCTCTTGCCGGCGCCCGTCTCCCCCGTGATCGCCACCAGGCCCGGCGGCAGGTCCAGCTCGGCCCGTTCGATGACGACCAGGCCCGAGATCTCCAGGCGACGGATCATCCGCGGCCGAACTTCTCCCGATAGCGCTGGAAGAAGGCGTTCTCGGCGAAGATCCCCAGCCTCACCTCGGCCCCCTGAAGCCCCACCACCACCTGCCGGCCCGGCGCGAGCGCCCCGACCTTGACACCGTCCGCGAGGAGGTCACAGCTGCCCCAGATCGCGGAGTTCGTCAGCACCAGCGACTCCTCGGGGGAGATGATCATGGGCCGCGTGTCGAGGTGGTGCCCGGCCAGGAACGACAGCACGTAGCAGCGCACGCGCCAGCTCACCGTGGGGCCCCCGGCCGCGAGGTTGTAGGCGGTCGAACCCACCGGGGTGGACACCACCGCGCCGTCGCAGCGGACGTTGGAGACCCTCACCCCGTCGATGGCGAACGAGAGGTCCGCGATGCGCGATTCCCCGCCCCTCACGAGCGCGAGGTCGTTGACCGCGTTGACCTGCCCGTCGCTCCAGTCCACGGTGAGCGAGGGAAGGCCGATCACCATGTAGTCGCCCGCCAGGGCCCGCCGGAGACCGTTCTCGAGGTCGTCTCGCTCGATCGAGCACAGGAACCCGACGCGGCCGAAGTTGACGCCCATGACCGGGGCGCCGGATCCCGCCTCCCGCGCGAGCGCGCGAAGCATCGAGCCGTCGCCCCCCAGCACGAGGATGAGATCCGTGCCGTCCTTCCGGAGCGTCAGCCCGCTCTCCACCTGGTACTGCCCCAGGCGATCGTGCTTGAGCACCTCGGTGGGGGGCACGACGATCTGTGCTCCCTGCTCCTCGATGATGCCGAGCACGGAAGACAGGGCACCGCTCGTCGCCTCCGGCGCGCGGTGGGTGAGGAGGAGCACGCGCTGGACCCGGGTGCCGGACCGATCGATCCGGACGGGGCCGCCGGCGCCTGCCACGTCGGTCATCGGGTTCTCGCCGCCCCCCCGCGGGGGGTCCCGCGAGGCGCGTGGTGGTTGTGCGTCGCCGTGGTCACTGATCCTCTCCGGTCTATGGCAGCAGCATGCCATGACCCGAGGCGCGGCGAAGGTTCCGGCCCTCGCGATCCGGTGCCCGACGATGCCGGCGGGCCCGGGGGCACGGGTGTCGGACGCGGCGCGGTTCGTCCGCCCCTCGGGCCCTGGCGCTAACGTGTGTATCCGTCCCGCGCGCCAGGCGGCGGCGCCCTCCACTCCCGTCTCCACCCGCCGTCACACGATGACCCAGGGGGCATCCATCCGCCACGCCGGCCGCTCGTGAACCTCCGGACACCGCTTCGCGATACGCCTCTGCCCGTGTGGCTGGCGTGCATCGCCGCCGTCGCCGCGTCCCTCGGGGCCGGTTTCATCATCCCCGGCATGCCGAGCGCCGACAACCTGGTGAAGGCGGTGATCGTGGCGGCGGGAGCCGCGGCGGTGATGGTGACGGCCCGCGATCCGCGACGGATACTCGTGCTCTGCGCTGTGGCGGCACCGTTCAGTTTCACCGTCACCGTCGCGGGGTTCCCGCTCGATACCGCATCGCTGCTGCTGTTCGTCACCGGGCTCGCCCTCATCGGTCGCCTCGACGCCGAGCGCGTCCCCGCCGTCGTGGGCATCGGCGCAGCCCTGATGGTCGCCGGGTATGCACTCGCGACGGGCGCGGCGGACGACCCCGCGCTCGCCGCCTACGGTGCGGCACGCTGGATCGCCGTGGTGACCGTGTTGATCGCCGGAGCCGGGGTGCTTCGCGAGTCGCCGGCGACCCGGGTCGCCGTCGCCCGCGCCGTGACCATCGCCACCCCGATCGTCGTGCTGGGCGCACTGGTGCAGGCGGCGGGCGTCACGGTCCCGCCCATCGGCGAACCGTTCGAGGAGCACCTCGACTCCACGTTCGGCTACTACACGAACTACGCCGGCTTCCTGGCCCTCGGGTCGGTTGTGGCGATCGGCTGCGCCCTGCACGCGGCACGCGTCCGCGCGCCCGCATGGGCCGTCTTCTCGGTCATCTCGGCCGTTTCGGGCGTGGTCGGCATCGGGCTGGCGGTGTCGCGCGGAGGCATCCTGGCCCTCGGCGTCGGCCTCATCGTCCTCCTGCTGCTTCAGGTCAAGCGGCCCGCGGTCGCTCTCGTCGGAGTCGCAGGGGTCGTCGCCGTCCTGCTCGTGGCCTTCACCCTGACCCCCGGTACCGAGACCGCGGCCCTGAAGGAACGGCTCACCACGCGCCAGACGAGCGACATCGAGCGCCGCCTCATCCAGACGGCAGGCGTCACGGCCGCGACGTCCCATCCCCTTGGTCTCGGGTACGGCGGGTTCAGGCGCTACGTGCGTGAGAACGTGCGCGCCACCCACACGCGCGCCGAGGTCGAGCACGCGCATCGCACGCCCGTCCAGGTCACGATCGAGGGCGGATGGCTGGCGGGCGCGGGGTTCGTGCTGCTCTTCGCGGGGGCGTTCGCCACCTCGATCCGGTCGGCGTGGAGGGATGTGGATCCGCTGTCGAGCGGGGCCGCGGAGGCACTCATGGGGTTCGTCGCCCAGGGCTGGAACGACTACCTGCTGGTGGAGACGGCCTCGCTTCTCTGCGTCGTCGCGGTGCTGCTGATCGCCCTGACGGGCCGCTCCGGCGGGGAGCCTCGCACGGGATAGGCGGGGAAGGCCGTTCAAGGTTGATCCCCGGTCGTCCGATCCTTTCGGCACCGGCCGATAACGACGTTTTCGCCGTCCCACGTCAACTCGCGCGGAGCGGCCCTGCCCGCGTGCCACGCGGTGCTCGCCTCTACGGGCGCCGGAGGTTCCCACATGTCGAAGAAACGTGAGGCTCTGCGGGGCCTTGCCCTCGTGTGCGTGCTCAGCGGCGCGGGCGGCGCGGCCGTCTCCCCGGCCACCGCGGCGACGGTGAGTGCCCGGACCTGCGCGACCGCGGGCGCCGCCCCCGCCCGCGATGCGGCCCCCCGTCCCTGCGTGGCGGGGAAGGCGACGCGCCCCGTCGCCGTCCGCCCGCCCCGGCGGACATCGGGGCTGCGCGCGCGTCTGACCGAGGTGGTGGCGCCACAGCTGTCGATCACCGGGAGCCGGTTGACGTGGACGCGGGTGTCCGCGACCCCGCGGTACGTGCTCATGACGATCACCGGCTCGCGGAGCAGCACCCGTCGCGTGAGCGGCGAATCGTACGTCCTGGCGGGCCCTGTGGCCGGGCAGCGGTTCATGATCCGGACCGACCGTCGCAACTCGGCGTGGTCGAATACCGTCACGTACCCCGCGCCCGCACCGCCGCCGGCCACCCCGACGCCCCCGATCGTGACCACGCCCCCGCCGACCACACCCCCACCGGCGACGACCACCCCCACCGTACCCACGACGCCCACGACGCCCGAACCCCCGCCCCCCACCGCGACGGTGCCCACCACGTCCACCACGTTCCCGGTGCCCTCACCGCCTCCTCCACCTCCCCCCGCGCCGTCGACGACGACGCCCGTCGTGGGCCTGGTCGCGGGGTCCGCCATCTCGTGGGAGCTCGGCTTCAGCCGTCCCCTGGGGGCCCGCAACGTGCGCATGGAGTTCGATATCTCGACCCCCGTGTCCGAGATGTCCCCGATCCTGGCGCAGTACTTCGGGGCGGGAATCCGGCCGCTGCTCCTGGCCGGCTTCCACGGTCGGCGTCCCACCACCGCCGAGGCGAAGAACCTGGCCACGTGGGCCGCGGCCTTCGGCCCCGGCGGCTCCGAGCGCCGGGGAAAGGGCTGGGCCGAGTCGACCGCCGTAACGGTGATCGAATTCGGTAACGAGTCCAGCCATCGCTCCCAGTACCCGGAGCTGGCGACCGACCCGAACTGGGCGTCGTCCGCGGCGTACTCCGACATCGCCCGCAACTACGCGCTTCGCCTGAGGGAGACCCACGACGCGGTGACCACCGCCAACCCCGGTGTCGGCGTGATCGCCGTGGCGGACTCGTACCCGGTGTCCGCGGCCTGGATGAACGCGATGTTCGCGGCGGCGCCGGATCTCGCATCGCACGTCGACGGCTGGACCATCCACGCGTACGGCCCCTCGTGGCGCGCGAGCGCCGATCTCTCGCTGGGCGCAGCCGCGGCCAACGGCGCCCCGGACTCGCTGCCCGTCTACGTCACCGAGGTCGGCGTCGCGTCCGCGGGCGGCCGGTGCATGGCCGAGAACTCGGGATGGGACCCGTGCATCACCTACGCCGGTGCGGCCACCGCCCTGGACTCGATGCTCGCCGGTCTGCGTAGCCACTACCCCACGCGCCTCGGGGGCCTGTTCATCTACTCCACGCGGGACCTCTCCCCCACCGGGGCGAGCACCGACAAGGAGCGCTACTTCGGTTCCGTGGCCAGCGATGGCGCCGACAAGGGGGCGTTCACCGCCCGCGTGAGGGACGAGCTGGCGAAGACCCCATAGGAGCCCCCGTGATCGTGGCGCCGTGGGAGGGCGCCACGATTACCGGGGTCCGCCTTCAGCCGCCAGCACCTCCGCGAGGAACGCGTCCCAGGATGCCGCGACGCCGGCGAGCTCGTCGCAGAGTGCCCGGAGGTCGGTGAGCCCGGCGTCCATCTCCCAGCCCCAGTGCAGCACGAGGGGCACCCAGCCGCCGACGCGCCGGCCCACCAGATCCCTGACGACGGCCAGGAGATCCCGGGCCCTGCCGTAGAGCGGCGGATAACACGGCATGTACACGGCGTCACCGAGCCACGTGGGTGTGGGGTGCCAGCCCATGAGACGAACGCTCTCCGGACCCCCGGTGATCACCGGGAACCTGCGGGCGAGCTGTGCGTACTGTCCCGGATCGAACCGGTTGAACGGGGCCACGAACGCCCGTGGGACCACGCCGATCTCGCCGAGCACGCCGAGGCCGGTGTCCAGCATCTCTGAGAGCTCCCCCTCGGAGAGCCCGCAAAGCTCGGAGTGGCGGCGTGGGTCGGCGCTGACGGTCCGGTGCGTCAGGCCGTGCAGCCCCACGCTGACACCCTCGTCCTGCACGCGACGCAGCATCCCGGCGGAGCGCTCGTCCATGGGTACCCACGCCGTTTCCTCCGGATCGAGGTAGTCAACGCTCAGCCGGGGAAGAGCCGCCACCAGGTAGGGCACCCCCGCCGCGAGCATCACCTCGTGGAAGCGGGCGAACGCCCCGGCGCCGTAGCGATCGGGGAGGTCCGCCGCCCGGGCGTGCGGAAACTCGTCCACGCGGATCAGGAAGCGGGGCGCGTCCTCGGCGGCGTCGCCCAGGACGGCACGTCGCGCCGCTGTGGCGGGCGCGAGGCTCCCGGACTCGTACGACAGCCGTCCGGCCTTCGCCAGCACGGCGTGGGCGAGACGAACGGCACGGCGTGGGATCCGGCGGCGTCGTGCCGCCGTCAGCAGCGCCGGGCAGCCCCGTCCGTCGACGTCCGACAGGACTCGTGCGCGGTCGGCGCCGAGCAGCAGCGCGGCGTTACGGAGTTCATCCGAGTTCATCCCGCCACCTCCCGCGGCGATTCGCATATCCCACGCCCGTATCGCACCGGGCCGTCACCGGCGAAAGGCCCGCCATGGTCGCGCGCGACCGGCGGGTGGCGGTTCCGGCAGCCCACGGATGCGGCAGCCCACGCCAGACCCCATCAGCCACAGGGCCCGGACGTGCACGCGCTGGCGGGCCCGGCGCGCTCCCGCCGGGTCGGGGTAGACGCCCGCGCCCGCCGCGGACGCGTCCGCCGCACGCAGTGCAAACGGTGCAACCCACCGCGCGGCGTCGCGGACGCTTCTCTCCGTAACCCCGCCGGCGGGCACCGCGTCGTGGAACGCGCCCAGCAGCACCGCGCGCGACCGGCGGGCGCCCGCGAGGGTCACGGCCGCCGCCAGGTGCTCCAGCTCGAAACCCACGACGAGGTCGCACCCGCGCAGGTCCGCCTCGCTGATCGCCCGGCTTCGACAACCCCCGACGTCCCGCCCCAGCAGTGCGAGTTCAGCCGTGACGGCGTCCAGGGGTGGGCATCCCGACGGCCCCCGCGACGCGTACGACGTCACGTCCGCCCCCCATCCGTGCCACGCATTGCGCAGGGCGTCCGCGACCACGACGCTGCGAAACCGGTTGGCGGTGCACACAACGGCGACCCTCACGAGCCGGAACCCGTCCGGGCGGTCACGCCGCCCGCCGAGCAACGCTCCGGAACAGGGACAGGTGCCGGTCTGCCCACGGCCGGGTGTCATGGGCGCGCGCCCACGCGAGCGATCGATCCCGCGCGGACGCGCCCGCCGCCAGGGCCGAACGCATCCCCTCCGCAAGCGCCCCGGCATCGTCACCGGTCTCCCAAGCCCCCGCCGCCCGCGCGAGGTGGCCGATGCCCGCGCCCCGGTTCATCACGAGGGGCAGACCGTGCGCCGCGGCCTCGAGCAGAACCGTGGGGAACCCCTCGCCGGTGGAGGTGAACAGGTAGACGTCGGCGGCCCAGAACACGTCAGTGAGGTCCGGGACCGTGCCGAGAAAGCGCGCCCCGTTGGCCCGGGTCGCCGCGGCCACGTCCTCCCGCTCGGGGCCGTCCCCCACCATCAGCAGCCGCAACCCCGCCGCGGCGGCCGCCTCGACGGCCCGCACCGGGAGCTTGTTGCGGTGGAGCCGCCCGATCCACAGCGCGACGGGTTCGTCCGCCGCGAGGCCGAGCCGCGCGCGGGCCGCCTGACGGTCCGCGGCCGACGGGGGATGCTGGGCCACCGTGTCCACCGCGTTCTCGATGACCTCGATGTGCGGGTGCCGGGTGATGCGCCGGACGTCCCCGGCCACGCGCTCGTCGACACAGATGATGGCGTCGGCGAAGCGCGATGCGCGCCGGTAACCCGCCGCCAGGGCGATTCCCATGGGCCCGCTGAGCCAGCGCCCGTGCTCGATCCAAACGACCGGTGCAAGACGTGACAAGCCCCGGCTGAAACCGATCTGCTCGCGCTTGTACTGCATCTGAATGACGTCCGGACGCAGGCGTCCGACGGCGTCGCGGGTCCGTCGCGCCTCGGCGGGTAGCCTCAGCAGGCCCGCGGGGAGCGTCCGCCGTGACCACTTCGGTCCCAGGTCGGGGTCGACCGCGTCCAGCCCGTGGTCCGTCCACGACGGGACCCTCCCCACCAGGGTGGCCCCCGCGCCACGGCGGGCCGTCTCCGCGTAGAGGCGTGTCAGGTATCGCTCCGCACCCCCCAGGTGGTCGGACGTGACGACGACAGCGATGTGCAACGGACGTCCCGGGATCGACGGCGATGAGAGCGCGCGCACGAACGGACGAACGCGTGCTCCGCCACGGTAGCGGCGAAACCGCTCACATCCGTACGGGTCTTTCGGCCAGCACTCACCCACCGGACGCCTAGGTGCGGCTGGGTAAGGGGGTCGCTACCGTACGTGGCCCCCTTCCCGGAGCTGCGTTGACGTCCCATTCCTTCGCCCTGGCCGCGTGGCGCCGCCGGTGGACCGTTCTGCTGATCGCCCTCGCGTGCCCGCTGGTCGCGCTGATCCAGAGTTCCAGGACCGCCCCGGAGTACGCCGCCTCGGCCCAGGTGCTGCTGAGCTACCGCGATCTCGCCGGGGCCCTCACCGGCACCAACTTCTCCAACTCGGTCATCCAGGAGCCCCGCCGCATCGCCGCGACCCAGGCGCAGATCGCCGCCGCGCCGGAGGTTGCGGAGCGGACGGCGGCGGCGGTGCCCGGGGCCGGCCTGACCGCCAAGGAGATCCACGAGTCGACCACGGTCGAGAGCGCCCCCGACAGCGACTTCCTCGTCATCACCGCCACGAACGGCTCGGCCGCGACGGCCTCGGTGATCGCCAACGCCTACGCCAAGGAGTTCACGACCTACAAGCAGGCGGTGGACTCCGCGGCGTTCGTGGCCGCACGCCTGGACATCGGGAAGCGGATGTCCGAGATGAGGGCGCGCGGCGACGGTGGCACCGCGCTGTACCGGGACCTCGAGCAGAAGGCCGCGACCCTCCGCACCCTGGAGACGCTCCAGACATCGAACGCCCTCGTGGTGAATCAGGCCACCGACGCGACGAAGATCCGACCCACCCCCGCCAAGAGCGCCCTGATGGGGGCCATCCTGGGTCTCCTACTCGCGGGGGGTGCGGTCGCGGTGATCGAGCTGGTGGACAAGCACGTCCGGGACTCCGACGAGATCGTCGAGGCGCTCGGAGTGCCCCTCTTGGGCCGGCTGCCCGCGCCTCCCGGTGGGCGCCGTTCCGAACGCTCGATCACGGTGCGCACGGACCCCGCCTCGCCGTACGCCGAGGCGTTGCGCTCGGTCAGGACCAGCCTGGAGTTCCTTCGGGCCGACCGCTCGGTGCGCGCGATCATGGTGACCAGCGCGCGGCCCGGGGAGGGCAAGTCCACGACCGCCGTCAACCTGGCCGCCGCCTACGCGTCCGGCGGCCAGCGCGCCGTCGTCGTGGACATGGACCTGCGTCGCCCGGCGGTCACCGAGCACTTCGCCGAGGAATTGCACCTGGCGCCCGCCCATGAACTCCCGGGGGTCACCACCATCGCCCTCGGCCACCACACGGTCCAGGACGCGCTGATCTATCTGCCGTCGTCCGCCGCCGACGGCGATCCCTTCCAGCCGGGCAGCAGGATGATCGCCGCCGTCCCAGCGGGCCCGACTCCCCCCAATCCCGCGGAGGCCGTGGCGAGTTCCCCGGTGGCGAGCATGTTGACCAGCCTCCGCCAGATGTTCGACGTGGTGATCGTCGACGTCCCGCCGCTGCTCTCGGCGAGCGACGCCGTGGCCATCACGCATCTCGTGGACGGAATCGTCCTCGTGGCCAACACGTCGGCGGCGCGCCGCGACGGGCTCAAGGAGGTCCGACGGCTGCTCGACACGTGCCCGGCGCGACCTCTCGGCGTCGTCATCACCGGCGAAGGCACTCGGGGGGGGATGCGCCCGTACCAGTCCCGGACGTCGTCGCGGCGGGCTTCGGCCGCATGACCGCACCACGCCGTGCGGGCCGGGGCGTCTACTGCCTGTCCACCGCCGACTGGGACGCTCCGCTCTGGACGAACAAGCAGCACCTGATGTCCCGCCTGGCCGCCAGCGGGGTTCCGGTGGTGTACGTCGATTCCCTCGGCCTCCGGGCCCCCGGCCTGGGCGGGGCGGACGTCAGGCGCATGGCCTCCCGGCTGGCGGCGTGGAGGCCGCTGCCGCGAGAGATCATCAGCGGACGGCTCTGGCGCGACGCCCCGCTCGTGCTGCCGTTTCACCGCCGCCGGGATGCCCGCGCACTCAACCGGGTGCTGTTGCGCGCCCGCATCCGCCGCGTCATCGCCCGCACCCCGCTGCATGGGCCGGTGCTGTGGACCTACACACCCACCGCGGTCGACGTGCACGATCAGCGGCGGTTCAGCGCACTCGTGTACCACTGCGTGGACGACCTCGCCGCGTATCCCGGAATCGACGCGCCGTCGTTTCGCGAAGCGGAGAAGCGCTTGGTGGAGGCCGCCGACGTGTGCATCGCCTCGTCTCGGCCGCTGGTGGAGCACCTCCGGCGGATGGGGGCCCCGGATCCCCTGTACTGGCCCAATCCCGCGGACACCGGGGCGTACAGCCGCGCCGCGCGGGCGGCACCCCCGCGCGCACCGGGTCGGCCCGTGACCGTGGGCTTCATCGGCGCGGTGCAGGAGCACAAGGTCGACATGGACCTCCTCTGTGAGGCCGCCCGCCTGCGGCCGCAGTGGCGCTTCCTCATGGTGGGGCCGGTCGGTATCGGCCTGCGGTCGTCCGGCATCGCGGAACGGGCGCTGCCCGACAACCTGCAGCTCCTGGGGGGACGGCCGCGCGAGGACCTTCCCGAGCTCGTCGCCAGGTTCGACGTCTGCATGATCCCGTACCGGCTCAACGAGTACACCGGCGGGGTGTTCCCCATGAAGGTGTTCGAATACCTGGCCGCGGGGAAACCGGTGGTCGCCACCTCGCTCCCCAGCCTCATCGGGGGTGAGGTGAGCCACGTCAGGTTCGCGGACTCCCCGATGGACTTCGTGCAGGCGATCGACGGAGCGCTCGGCGATGACGCCGACGCGGCCGAGGAGCGCATGCGCTACGCCGACGGGTTCTCCTGGGCCCGTCGCACCGAGCAGGCGCGCGAGCTCCTGGAGGAGTTGTGGTCACCCCGAGCCCCCGCGCCGGCCGGCATCTCACCCGCGTGAGCGTCGACGCCGGTGAGGCGCCTCCCCCCGCCCCCGCGCCGTCGGCTCGCGGCGTTACCGTGTCGGCCTCGATCCAGGTACTCGTCCGCGTCGCCTGCGCGCTCGCGGGCGTCGTCGTCGCGGCCATCCTCAGCCGCCACCTGGGGGACGCGGGCTTCGGCTACTTCTCCACCGCCCTGGCCATCATCGCCATCGCCGTGGCCCTCGGCGACCTGGGCCTCAACTCCACGGCGATGTCCCGGATGGCCGCCCACCCCCGCGCGAGAAGCGAGACCCTCGGCGCCCTCCTGACCGCGCAGGCCCTCTTGCTGAGCGTGGCGCTGGCACCCTCGCTCGCGGCCGTGTGGCTCGTCCTGCCGCCCGGCGAGCCCCGTGTCGCGGGCGCGCTCATCTGTCTCACGATCCCGTTCAGCCTCTCCTCCGCCTACTCCGCCGCCGCGCAGTCCCAGCTTCGCATCCTGGTGGTCACCGTCCTCACCGCCCTCGGCAGCGCCGTGTGGCTCGCGCTCGTGATCGCGCTGGCGGCAAGCGGCGCCTCGCTCGCCTGGGTGGCCACGGCGTTCCTCGCCTCGTCCGTCGCGCTGGCGGCGATCACGGTCCTCGTCTGCCGTCGTCACTGCCGTCCGGTGTGGGCCGGAGCAGGCCGGCGCGCCGGATCCCTGCTGCGGGCGGCCGCGCCGCTCGGGTTCTCCGCCGTGCTCACGACGCTCTACTACCGCCTCGACGGCATCCTGCTGCTTCATATCGGTG
Organism: Thermoleophilia bacterium; assembly: GCA_020438485.1. Classification (GTDB taxonomy): domain Bacteria; phylum Actinomycetota; class Thermoleophilia; order Miltoncostaeales; family Miltoncostaeaceae; genus JAGQUM01. Next base: position 21,849 of record JAGQUM010000049.1, read on the forward strand.
GAGCGGCCGCCGCCGGCCACTACAGCGCCGCCTATCGGTTCCTCGACACGCTGCAGATCCTGCCCGCCACCCTGTTCGGGGTGCTGCTCCCCATCGTTTCCCAGCGCATCGCCGCCGGCCAGCCGATCCAGCAGCTGTTCGGCCTCAGCCTGCGTCTGTCCGCGGCGATCAGCCTCCCGATCGCCGCCGTCGGCGCCTTCGTGGCACCCGAGACGATGACCCTCATCTACTCGTCCGAGTTCCGCGAGGGAGCGCGGCCGCTCGCGGTCCTGCTGTTCTCGTTCCCCATGATCTTCCTGGGGTATATCTCGAGCGGGCTTCTCATCGCCGCGGGTAGACGCCGGCCCCTCTGGGTGGTCTCCCTCATCGCGCTGCTCGCGTCGCTGCCCGTCGTCTGGATACTCATCGCCGCCCACGGGGCGACGGGCGCGGCGCTGGGCACGGTTCTGGTGGAGGTCTTCGTCGGCTGCACGCTCCTGGCGATCGCCGCACGGCACCTGGCACTGCGCCTGCCCTGGGGCGGGCTGCTTCGCATCGGGGTCGCCTGCCTGGTGGCCGTCTTTCCCCTGGCCCTCTACCGGCCGGATCGCCTTGGCGGACTCCTCGCGCTGGTTGTGCTGGCCGCCGTCATCTACCTCGCCTGCCTCGTGCTGAGCGGGGCCGTGACCCGCCAGGATCTGGAGGTCCTGTCCTCGCGTCGCGTGGTGCTGGATGCCTAGGCCCGCCGGCCGACGGCCACCGCGGGTCGCCATCTTCTCCGCGGCCACGGAGTTCGGTGGGGCCGAGCGGTACGTGGAGACCGTCGCCGCCGATCTCGCCGCGCGGGGATGCGTCGATCTCACGGCGATCCTCACGCCTTCGCTCGCCGCGGGCGGGCATGGCGACGCCCTCCGCTCGGCGGGTATCCGGGTGATCACGTGTGCGGCCGAGCCAGCCGGCCGCCTGACACCGGCGTCCGTGGCGGCCGCGGGACGGGCGGTGCGGAGCGCGCGGGCGGACGTGGTGCACTTCAACCTGGGATCCCCCCGTGCCGCTCAGAACGCGATGGTGGCGGCCGCCCTACTCAGAACGCCGCGCAGGGTGGCGACGTTTCATCTCGTGCCCGCGCTGCCACCCGCAAGCGGTGCCCGCGGCGCGCTCAAGTCGATCGCGCGGCGGAGCCGCTGGGCGCTGGTCCACGAGGCGATCGCCGTCTCGCACGGCTCGGCCGCCACCCTCGTCGAGGATCACGACTTCCCCGGATCGAGGCTGAGGGTGGTGCTCAACGGCGTGGAGGACCGCATCCTCGTTCACCGTCCCGCGCGAGCGGTCGATCCGGCGCGCCCGGTGGTGGGGGCGCTCGGGCGGCTCGAACCCCAGAAGGACCTCGGCAGCCTCATCGACGCGATGCCCACGGTGTGGAAGCGGCATCCCACGGCGCTTCTCAGGCTGGCCGGGGACGGGACCGAGCGCGACCGGCTGGAGCGGCGTGCCCGTGACGTCGATGCCGCCGGAGGCCGCATCGAGTTCGCGGGCGCCACGCGGGACCCGCTTGGCTTCCTCGCTCGCTGTGACGTGCTGGCCATGCCGTCCCTCTACGAGGGGCTGCCGTTCGTCCTGCTGGAGGCAATGGCCGTGGGCACCCCCGCCGTCGCGTCGAGGATCCCCGGCGTGACGGACCTGGCCGACGACGACACCGCGCGTCTGGTCCCACCTCGCAGCCCGGCCCAGCTCGGCGAGGCCATTTCCTCTCTGCTCGCATCGCCCGAGCGTGCCGCGGGCATGGCCGACAGGGCGCGGCGCCGCGTGCAGGAGCGCTTCACGCAGCGGGCGATGGTGGACGGCGTGGCCCGTCTCTACCGGGTGAACGACACGGCCTAGAGCCGTCCTCCCTTCAGGGTGCGTATCCGGGCCAGCGCGTCGGGGCCCAGCACCCTCCGGGTCCGCGCGATCGAGGGGAGGCCCGCGACGGCGTCGTGCAGCGCCTTGAGCGGCCACAGGGGGTACCCGTCGCGCATCGCGAGCCATCCGAGCCTCAGCGTACGGCGTGCCGAGAACCGGACGGCGTCGCGCACCGGGTAGTGGCGTGCGGCGAACCAGACGGAGTTGCGCAGATCGAAGTAGTGCCGCCGCCACGATGCCCTTCCCCGTTCGGAGAAGCTGTGGGTTACGGAGATGTCCGGGCGGTACACGACGCGCCGGCCCACGTCCATCATCCGCACGGCGAGGTCGTCCTCTTCGATACTGATGAAGTAGTCGGGCGGGTACAGGCCCACGTCCGCCAGGACCCCCGTCCGGAACGCCACGGCGCCTCCGGCGAAGGTCGCGGTCTCGATGGGTTCACCGCCGGCCGCCCGTGACGGGTGCACGCATCCGTTCAGCTCGCGGCCGGTTTCCGCCTCGCGAACCCGGAACGTGATGGCCCCCGCGTCCGGGGCGGCACGGAACGCGTCCACCACGCGGCGCAGCGTGGCGGAATCGTCGAGCCACACGTCGTCGTCGAGCGTGACCAGGTACTCCGCCGTGGCCCGCGACATCGCGGCGTTCCTGGCCACCGCACCGTAGTTCTCTCCCAGCCGGATCACCTCGACGTGCGGGAACTCCGCCTCCACGGTCTCCGCCGCGGAGGCGGATCCGGGGCCGTTGCAGACCACGCGGACCGCCGCCGGCCGCAGGGTCTGCCGCCCGATGCTCTCGAGAAGGCGCCGCAGTTCGTGAACGCGCCCCAGCGTGACGATCGCGACGTCGAGTGCCCCTGTCGCGAACGGGGGCCGGGGCGGGAGGGCGAGTTCATCCGGCAGCACGGGATGCCGCACCGCGCGAGGCCCCCATCCCGCCGCGAGCCGCGTCTGCGGGGGCCGCCGGGAGCGCGTCGCGGCGTGCCGCTCCACGACGCCGACGAACCGTTCTCCGAGCATGGGCCACGCGTAGCGCGCAGCGACGAGGGCGAACGCCCGTTCCCTCAACGTCTGCGCCAGCGCCGGGTCGGCCTCAAGACGCAGGATGCGCCCCGGGAGATCCTCCGGCCGGTCGCCGATCAGGGCGTTCTCGCCGTCCACGAGGTCGATGCCCTCGACGGCCGTGGCGGTTCCGATCACGGGGACACCCGCCGCCATGGCCTCGAGCACCTTGAGCCGCGTCCCTCCCCCCGACGTGATGGGAAGGACCACCGCCGACGCGGCCGCGACCACGGCCGCCATGTCGTCGACCGGCGACGCGACCTCGGCCCCCGCACCCGCGGCCCGGCGGCGAAGCGCGTCGTCGGCTCCGCGCCCCGCCACGATCCAGCGTCGGGGGGTGCCGGGCCGGGGCGGGACGGCCGGGATCACGTCTCCCAGCAGCGCGTCCACCGCCTGCCGATTCGGTCCGTACCCGAGGTCACCGATGTACGCGTAGACGGGAACGGGGCCCTCCGTCCTGGGGGGCAGGACGGAGGGCACGGAAGCCCCGTTCGGAACGACCGCCGCAGCGACGCCGTCCGCATGGAGCATCTCGGCCTCGTACGGCGCGCAGACCACACAGGCGCCGCGCCTCAGCCTGTCCAGTTCGTGGCGCCGCACGCGGGACCCATTGAGGAGGCGGTCGCCCCACCGGCGGACCTGCGTCATGCCGGCCCGCTCGCGAGCGTGCCGCATGTACTCGATGTTGTGGGTGTCGACGACCGTGGGAATGCGTCGCATGACCCGGGGCCCGGGGCACCTCCCCACCGTGGCCGCCACCGCCACGTCGATGGTGTCCGCGCGCTCCAGGAGCCAGCGGTCCAGCGCGGCGTTGCGCGGGCGGGCGAAACGCAGGGGCACGCCGCGGGCCAGCGACGCCAGCGCACCCAACCGGAACAGGCGCGGTTTCGGCACGTGGACGTGCGCGATCGCGCGATCGCAGAGCCAGGCGGCCGTGGCCCGGGAGGGTGCCTCGGTGAAGACCACCGTCACGTCGTGCGTGCGGGCCATGGCCTCGAGGAGGCGGGCGTTTCGGATGCGGGCGCCGTTGTGAAGCGGCAGCAGGTCGTCCTGGGTGAGGAAGGCCACGTGCCGTCGCACGGGCGCCGGGGACCCGGTCATCGTGCTGTCGCCCCGTCGCCGCGTGCGAGCCGGAGGCATATCGCCGCCATCTCGTCGCGGAACCGTGCACGGGAGAAGCGGGACGCGCGCCGGCTCAGCTCCTCCCGGGGGGCCGCGGCCCCGCCGGCGATCCTGCCGACCGCGGCGCGTACCGCCTCGACGGTCGGCGCCTCGATGAGGATGCCCGCCTCCGCCGAGTCCACGATGTCGGCGGCGCCGCCGCGGGCGAGGCCGATCACCGGCGTTCCGCACGCGAGGCTCTCGGCCATCGTGATTCCGAAGTCCTCGTGAGCGGGGAACACGAACGCACGGGCGGTGCGGAGCACGTCCCGCAGCTCCCCATCCTCCCGGCGTCCCATGATGTCGATGTTCGGCGTGGCACGCTCGCGCAGGTGCCCCTCCAACGGTCCGGTGCCGATCACCTTCAGCGGGTGGGGCAGTTCGCGGAACGCCTCCACCACGAGGTCCGCCCGCTTGTACGCGACCAGCCTGCCGACGTACACGAAATGGTCGCCGGGGGTCCCGCCGGGCGTGAAGTACCCGGTGTCGACGGGGGGATGCACGACGTGGGCGGTCCGGCCGTACGCATCGGCGATCCGGCGGGACACGTCGGTCGAGTTGGCAACGAACTCCGTCACCCGGGCGGACGCGCGCCGATCCCACCTGCGGAACGCCGCCATCAGTACCCTCACGAACGGACGGAGGGCTGCGGGAAACCGCTCCCGCTCGAGTTCGAACTCCCACGCGTAACGCATGGGGGTGTGGCAGTAACACAGGTGGGGGATGCCCGCCGCGACCCTCACCGCCTTGGCGCATGCGTGGCTGCTGGAGATGACGAGGTCGACGTCGTCGACCCTGCGCCGCAGGCGCCACGCGGCCGGCATCAGGGGGATCAGCTTCTCGTAATGGCGCGCCGCCCCCGGGATCCGCTGCAGTAACGACACCTCCGCCCTCGCGAGGGCGCCCGGGATCCGGCCCGGGTTCATCACCGTGGTGAGCAGCCGGGCATCGGGGAACATGGCGAGCAGTTCCTCGACGCAACGCTCCGACCCCGCGTAGCTCACGAGCCAATCGTGGGCGATCGCCACCCGCAGGCCCGCCACCCCCGCCCCGGGGGCGGACGTCGCCTCGTCCTCCGCGACGCCGGTTCGCGCGTCGGACGGCCCCACCTCGGGTTCCCCGCTTCCCGGCGCTATTTCGCGCCCTCGCCCCTGAGCACGACCTTCACGGTGCGTGCGAGGACCCTGAGGTCCTGACGAAGCGACCAGTGCCGGACGTAGCTGTAGTCCATCTGCATCCTGGTCTCCCAATCCACGTCGCTGCGGCCGAGAACCTGCCACAGACCGGTCAGGCCCGGGCGCATCTCGTGCCTGGCGTGCTGCCACGGTTCCAGGCACTCCACCTCGAAGGGGCGCAGCGGGCGTGGACCCACGAGGCTCATCTCGCCCTTCACGACGTTGATGAGCTGCGGCAGTTCGTCCAGTGACGTGCGCCGGATGAAGTGCCCAACGCGTGTGATGCGCGACCGGTCGCTCTTGAGGCGCTCCACGACCTCGGAGATGGCGGCGCCCGGCTCCCCCTGCGCGGCGGCGCTCAGCTCGTCCGCACCGGTCAGCCCGCCCCGCATCGAGCGGAACTTCATCACGCGGAACACGTCGCCACGGCGACCCACGCGCTCCTGGCGGTAAAGGACCGGGCCCGGCGACGTCACCTTGACGGCGACGGCCACCGCGGCCATCACGGGCGCGGCGACGACCAGCACGACGCCCGCCGCGACGATGTCGAACGCGCGCTTCACCGCCCGCCGTCCCGGCCCGGCAGAGGGAGCCCCCACCTGAACCAATCCCAGGTCACCGAGGGCCTCGATACGGGTGGCCGATCCCATGAGTTGGTAGAGGCGCGGCACGACGTCCACGCGCACGCCCCGCGGGGTGCTCAATCGCAGGGCCGCCGCAAGGTCGCGGTCCCGGCTGGCATCGGAGAACGCGATGAGCACTCGCGAGTAGCGCCCGCTGTCGACAAGAGCCGGAAGGTCGTCGAGGGAGCCGACGAGTGGCACGTCGCCGCAGTCCAGGGGGGGCGGTGTCGACCACCCCGACCACACGCACCCCGTGCTCGGGATGCCGGAGAGTCAGTTCCACCAGGCGACGGGCAACGACGCCGCTGCCCACCACCAGGGCGGGTTCGGGCCGGCGGCGCACCACCTGTGCGGCGGCCACGCGCCCGATGAGCCATGCCACCACGATCGACACCCAGATCACGGTGAGGCTCGAGATCAAAGGACGTCCTCCCGTCGCGCTGACGACGACGGCCGCCAGCCACGTGGAGAACCCGGCCGATGCCGCCAGGCCACCCAGCTCCAGGGGCAGGTTGCCCAGGGGGCGACGGGTGCGCTCGTATCCGCCTGAGAGGTAGACCATCAGCGGTCCGCTGGCCAGCAGAGCCAGTCCCGCGATGGAGCGGCCCGGCGCGGACTGCTCCTCGATCCCGTCCACCAGGGCGTGGAGACCGATCACCAGCGCAACGGAGACCACGTCCCAGAGGACCAGCAGCGGACGCAGCGACGGGCGCGGCCGCACCCCGCCATGATCGGCGGACTTGCCCGCCGCCTGCTGCGCCGGCGCCGTCTGGGCCGTTGCCTCCACGCGTTCCCCCGTCTGCGCTACTCACTTGCGGTCTGTTGCGCATGGTCCGTGAGGGGCGGAGCTCGCACCACTGGGCCGACGTCGAGACCGAACGCCAGATTCGCCTAAACTTTGGGTTAGGTCGCCTGCGTTTGACGGCTTTGTAAAGCTTCGGCGCTTTTCCGGGTGGGTTTGGGGGATTTCATCGCTTTGCGCTGCGAGGGGGCCGCGACGCGCGAGCCGTCCGCCCCGGAGCCCTCAATCGTTGCCGCGTCAGCGCGTGCCGTGCGCGGCCTGCTCCCGGTGGAACGCGCGGGCGACGGCGTCGGCGACCGTCGACGGGTCCAGGCCCGCCTCGGCCAGGAGCAGATCCCGCTTCCCATGGTCGATGAACCGGTCCGGCAGGCCCAGCGTGAGTACGCGCGCCGGCGAGTGCTGCAGGGCCTCGAGAACCGCACCGCCGAAGCCGGCGAGCGCTGCGTGATCCTCGACGGTGACGATCAGCTCATGATCGGCGGCGAGCCGGTGGAGCAGCTCGGTGTCCAGGGGCTTGCAGAAACGCGCGTTCACCACGGTGGGCGCCACGCCCACGCGGTCGGCCACCAGCTCCGCCGCCTGCAGGGCGAGGCCCACCCCGTGGCCGTAGCCCACCAGCGCCACGCCCTCGCCACGCTCGAGCACCTCACCCCGCCCCACCGGCAGCAGCTCGGGCGTCTGGGGTACCTCCGCGCCCGGCCCCGCCCCGCGCGGGTAGCGGAACGCGACGGGCCCGTCGATGGCCAGGGCGGTGTGCAGCATGTGCACCAGCTCCGCCTCGTCCTTCGGCGCCATGATCGTCATGTTCGGGACGGCCCGCAGATACGCCAGGTCGAAGACCCCGTGGTGTGTGGGGCCGTCGTCGCCCACCAGGCCGCCGCGGTCGATGGCGAACACCACGTTGAGGTTCTGCAGCGCCACGTCGTGGACGATGGGGTCGAACGCACGCTGCAGGAACGTCGAGTACATCGCGCAGACGGGCTTGAACCCGGCGATGGCCAGGCCACACGCGAACACCACGCCGTGCTGCTCCGCGATGCCCACGTCGTACGTGCGCTCGGGGAAGCGGTCGCGCATGTGGTTCGTGCCGGTTCCCTTGAGCATCGCGGCGGTGACGGCGATCACCCGCGGGTCCGCCTCGGCCTCGCGCACCAGCGCCTGCCCGAACACCTCCGTGTACGTGGGCGGCGGCGGGGTCGCGGGCTTGCGCGCCGTGCCGCACGCGGGGTCGAACGGCGTGGCGCCGTGCATGTGCTCCACGTCGCTCTCGGCCGGGTCATACCCCTTGCCCTTCACGGTCTGGGCGTGGATCAGGACCGGGCGCTGGCGCTCGATGCCCGTCCGGATCGCCCGGCGCAGGGCCTCGATGTCGTGGCCGTCGATGGGCCCGACGTACGCGAACCCCAGCGACTCGAACAGCGCCCCGTGCTGGAACCAGAGCGCCTTCGTGGCGTCGCGCAGGTGGGTGCCCACCGCCTCGGCACCGGGCAGGCGGGCGAGCCCCCGCTCCATCTCCTCGCGCACCCGCGTGATGGTGGAGTCGACGCGCGCCTTCTGGAACATCCTCGCCAGCGCACCCACGTTCTCGCTGATGCTCATGCCGTTGTCGTTGAGCACGACCACCATCGGCGTCCCGAGCGCGCCGGCCTGGTTGAGCCCCTCGTACGCCATGCCGCCCGTCATGGCGCCGTCGCCGATGACGCAGGCCACGTGGTTGCCGCCGCCACCGGGCATCCGGGCGGCCTCCGCCAGCCCCACGCCGTAGCTCACGGACGTCGACGCGTGGCCGGCACCCATCACGTCGTGCGGGCTCTCCTCGCGCCGCAGGAACCCGCTCATGCCGCCGTGCTGGCGCAGCGTCCCGAACTCGGGCAGGCGGCCCGTCAGCAGCTTGTGGCCGTAGGCCTGGTGGCCCACGTCCCACAGGATCTTGTCGCGGGGGCTCTGCAGCTCGCAGTGCAGGGCGATGGTGAGCTCGACCGTGCCGAGGCTCGCACCCAGGTGGCCGCCGGTCTCCGAGACGGTCGCGATGATCGCGTCGCGCATCTCTGCCGCCAGCCTCTGCAGCGCGTCGGGTGAGAGCGAGGCGACGTCGTGGGGGTCGGTCAGCGCCTCGAGGATGGGAAAGCGGCGTTCGGGAGCCATGTGACCGTCCACGATACCCAAACCCGGTCGGGTTCAGACCTCTCCCGGTGGCGCAGGCGACGTCCCGGCCTCCACGGCGGCGCCGATCCGCTCGTCGATGTCGGGCGCGGTGGCCGCGTCGCGCGCGTCGGCGAGAGCCAGGAACACCTCCCGGTTGCCCTTCGGCCCCGGCACGCCCGAGTCGGAGGCGTCCAGCACGGCGCCGCCCCACGCGGCGACGCACTCGGCGACCCGGTTCACGGCCCTACGCCGGACCTCCGGATCCCGCACCACCCCGCCCGACCCCACGTCCCTCCTGCCGGCCTCGAACTGCGGCTTGACCATCAGGCAGGCCCGCCAGCCCGGCGCCGCGCACGCGACCACGGCGGGCCAGACGAGCGTGAGCGAGATGAACGACACGTCCGCGGCCACGAAGTCGGGCGGGTACACCAGGCCCCCGGGGGTGAGGTGCCTGGCGTTCGTCCGCTCCATCACCGTCACGCGGGGGTCGTTGCGCAGCGACCAGGCAAGCTGGCCGTACCCGACGTCCAGCGCGATGACGTGCCCCGCGCCCCGTCGCAGGAGGCAGTCCGTGAAGCCACCGGTGGACGCCCCCACGTCGAGCGCCCGCACCCCGGCCACGTCCCATCCCAGGTGGTCGAGCGCGTTCGCGAGCTTGCCCCCGGCGCGCGACACGTAGCCGTCCGTCGCGGCCACCGTCACGTCGGCGTCCGCGGCGACCATTTGGCCGGGCTTGTGGGCGGGCGCCCCGTCCACCCGCACGTGCCCCGCAAGCACCAGCGCCTGGGCTCGGGAACGGGTGGGCGCCAGCCCGCGCCCGGTCATCAGCGCGTCCAGTCTCTCGCGTGCCATCGCGCACAGGGTACCCGCGGGACCGCCGGCCGCGTCACGCGCCGCGCGAGCGCCCCCCGCGGGCCCTGCCGGGCGCCGACGGGGGCACCGCGGCCGCCGTGGCCCGCACGAGGTCCTGCAGCCAGTCCCGGTTCTCCAGCCGGTCGCCGGGCACCCGCAGGTACTCCTTCGCACCGGGATACGGACGACCCAGCGGCAGGTCGGCGGCCATGTCGCCCGGGCCGTCCGTGCGCTTCACGAACAGCTCGTCGTCGCACACGAAGCCCACCACGCGCTCGTCGCAGTACAGCGCGAACTCGCCGAACATGCGGCGCACCCGCACGTCGAGCGGGCAGAGCTGGTCCAGGATGAACTGCGCGGTGCCGGCGTCGGAGGCCATGCGACGAGGCTACCCCGCGGCCGGGAGGCCGCGCTACACCGCCTCGCCCGGGCGCTCGCGCCGGGCGACGGTGCCCAGGATGCCGTTCACGAACCCCGGCGCGTCCGCGCCGCAGTACGTCTTGGCGGCCTGCACGGCCTCGGCGATGGCCACGGCAACCGGCGTCTCGGGGTAGTCGAGCAGCTCGTGCACGGCGACGCGCAGGATGTTGCGCTCGAGCGGGGCGATGCGGTCGACGGTCCACCCCTCGGCGGCGGCCTGGATGAGGCCGTCGATGTGGTCGCGGTCGACGGCGACGCCGTCCACCAGGGCGTGCGTGAACTCGTGGGGTTCGCCGGCGTCGCGACGCAGGTTGTCCTGCAGCTCGTCCATCCCGAGGCCCGTGACGTCGGTCTGGTACAGCAGGAACACCGCCTGCGTGCGTGCCGCCCGGCGGCCCGTGGACGCGGCGGGGACCATCACGCCCCGCCGGACAGCGTCGGCAGCAGCGCGGCGCGGTCGGCCAGGTACGCCGTGGTGTAGCGGCCCTCGATGAACGTGGGCTCGCGGACGATGTCGCGGAACAGGGGCAGCGTGGTGGGCACGCCGGTGACCAGCGCCTCGTCCAGCACGCGCCGCAGGCGGGCGACGGCGCGGGGGCGGTCCTGCGCCCACACGATGAGCTTGGCCAGCAGCGAGTCGTAGTTGGGCGGCACGCTGGTGCCCGGCGCGCAGAACGTGTCGACGCGCACGCCGGGGCCGCCCGACAGGGAGAACTCCTTGAGCCTGCCCGCGGACGGCCGGAAGTCGGCCGACGGGTCCTCGGCGTTCACGCGCACCTCGACGGCGTGACCGTTGGCCTCGGCCACACCGGTGCGGCTCAGCACGCCGCCGGAGGCCACCCGCAGCTGCTCGGCCACCAGGTCGAGGCCCGACACGAGCTCCGTGACGGGGTGCTCCACCTGCAGGCGCGCGTTGAGCTCGAGGAAATAGAAGTCGGCGTTGGCGTCGACGAGGAACTCCATGGTGCCGGCGCTCCTGTAGTTCCAGGCGCGGGCGGCGCGGGTGCACGCGTCGTGCATGGCATCGCGGGTGGCCTTCGGCAGGTTGGGGGCGGGACCCTCCTCCACCAGTTTCTGATGGCGCCGCTGGATGGAGCACTCGCGGTCACCGGCGATCAGCACGCCACCGAGGCCGTCTGCGACCACCTGCACCTCGACGTGGCGGGCGCCCTCCAGCATCTTCTCCACGTACAGGGACCCGTCGCCGAACGCGGCCACGGCCTCGGCCTGCGCGGTGTCGAACGCCTTGGGCAGCTCGGCGGCGTTCTCCACGCGGCGCATGCCGCGCCCTCCACCGCCCGCCGCCGCCTTCAGCAGAACGGGGTACCCGGCCCGGTCGGCGGCCGCGACGGCCTCCTTCAAGTCGGACACGGCGCCGTCGGAGCCCTCCAGCACCGGCAGCCCGGCCTCGCGGGCGGCCTGCTTGGCCTGCACCTTGTCGCCCATGCGCTCCATCACCTCGGGCGCGGGCCCCACGAACGTGATGCCGTTCTCGGCGCACGCGCGGGCGAACACCGGATTCTCGCTGAGGAAGCCGTAGCCCGGGTGCACGTGGGTGCAGCCCGTCACCTCGGCGGCGCCGATGACGTTGGCCATGCGCAGGTAGCTCTCCCCGGGCGGGGCGGCGCCGATGCAGACGGCCTCATCGGCCAGCTCCACGGCAGGCGTGTGGGCGTCGGCGACGGAGTACACCGCGACGGTGGGGATCTCCATCTCGCGCGCGGTGCGGATGACGCGAACCGCGATCTCGCCGCGGTTGGCCACGAGCAGCTTCACGAACGCTCCTTTGCCCGCGTCACGACGGCTCGATGAGGAACAGCAGCTGCCCGAACTCCACGCCCTCGGAGTTCTGCACCGCGATCTCGCGCACGACGCCGTCGCACGGGGACGTGATCTCGTTGAACAGCTTCATCGCCTCGATGAGACACAGCACCTGCCCCTTCGCCACCTTGCGGCCCACGTCCGTGAACGGCTCGGCATCCGGCGAGGAAGCCCGGTAGAACGTGCCCACCATGATGCTCTCGACGCGGGTCATGCCATCGGCGGCGCCCGCCGCGGAGGACGCCCCGGGAGCCCCGGGAACGGGGGCGGCCGACGGGGCGGCGCGACGCACCGTGACGCGCGCGCCACCGACCTCCACCGACACCTCGGCCTCGTCGCTTCCCTCGACGGCCTGGATGAGCGTCTCGAGGAGCGCCCGGTCGATCGTGGCGCCCTCGGAGTCGTCCACCTCGGCCCGCAGGCTCAGGCGCCGCGCGCGCAGCCGCTCGGTGGCCTCCGGGAACTGCGCCATCAGGACGCGGTCCTCGTCGGCCATCTCGGCCGCGTCGCCCAGCCCGGCGACCTCGCTGGGGATGGTGTCCGCGTAATCGACGCCGGCCGCGGCGCGCGCCACCTCCTCGCTGACGTCGCCGCGCGTGGGGCCGTACACCCCGGCCGCGGCGGCGGCCAGCGCCGGCTGGACGTGGGTCCACCGCTCGCCGTTGATGACGTGCTCGGACGCCTGCGCCACCAGCGCGTCGCCCAGCGGGAACGCGAACGTCACGTTGCCCAGCTCGGCCGCGACCCGCGCGGCCTCGTCGGCCACATCGGACAGCAGGGGCGACATCCCGACGCGGCTGAGGCGGCTCATGAGGCCCACCTCGAGGTCCGGGGGGATGGACACGGCCGAGCCGAACACGGCGGCGGACCCCTGCGACAGGCGGTCGGCGGTCAGCATCCCGGCGACGATGCGCGCCGCATCGGCGATGGCGCCGGGATCGCATTCCAGCTCGCGGCCTGTGCCGAGCAGCGCCGCGCGCACGGTCTCGACGGACGGCCGGGCGCCCACGAGCGCGGCGGAGCCGACCGCCGTGTGCACCACGGACGCACCGGCCGAGATCGCCGACGCGCCGAGCAAAGGCGCGAGGCCACCGGGCGCCTGGATCAGCATCTCCACGGGTAGCGACGCGGCGGCCACGACGGCCTGGACCAGCGCCACGAGGTTCGTGGGCGACAGGTGCCCCCCGCCGTCCGAGATGCACACGGCGCTCGCGCCCGGCAACGCGGCCAGCGCCGCGGCCTCATCGGCCCAACGGCGGTCGCCCGGGCCGGGGGCGGGCCCCGCCACGAGCGTCGGGACGAACTCGATGCCGGCGCCCTGGCACGCGGCGGCCAGTGCCTGCATGTGGCCCGCGTTGTTGAGGGGATCGAGGGACCGCACCCGCCGGACGCCGTTCTCGGCGGCGCACATCACGAACCGGGTGGCAACCTCGTCCGTGACCGGCCTGTCGCTCCACAGCAGGCGGCCGTGCACGACGACGCCGACCGGCGTGGCTCCCGCATTGCGCACCACGGCGCGCACGCGGTCCCACGGGCTCTCGGTGCGCAGCTCCAGCACGGCGCGGGCGACGCGGGGGTCCACCACCTCCAGCGCGCGGGCGCCCGTCCGGGCCAGGGACGCCGTCGCCAGCGCGACGTCATCCGCCGCGATCCCCGACCCCCACGGGTACGTGGTGAGGTCGCGCAGCGTGGTGTCGACGAAACCGACGGTGTTCACGGACGTGCTCCCGGGACGCGGTGGGACGGGGTCATACGCGGGCGCTGTACTCGCGGGTGCGGGTGTCGATCTTGATGCGGTCGCCCTCGTTGATGAACAGGGGCACCTGGACTGTCGCGCCGGTCTCCACCTCGGCGGGCTTCATCACGTTGGACACGGTGTCGCCCTTGGCGCCCGGGTCCGTGCGGGTGACGGTGACCTCGACGAACGTGGGCAGCTCCACGCGGAACGGCGCGTCCCGCACGAACAGCACCTGCACCTCGCTGTTGGGCGCCAGCAGGTCCTGCCCCTCGACGGAGTCGGCCGGCACCTCGACCTGCTCGTACGTCTCGTTGTCCATCAGCACCAGGTTGGCGCCGTCCGAGTAGAGGAACTGCATGTCCTTGGTGTTGGTGAGCACACGCTCCAGCTTCTCTCCGGCCCGGAACGTCTTGTCGACGACGTTGCCCGCCGCCATGTTCTTGAGCTTCGTGCGCACGAACGCCCCGCCCTTGCCGGGCTTGACGTGCTGAAAGCTGACCACCGACCAGAGGGATCCCTCCAGGTCGATCACCCAGCCGTTCTTCAGGTCGTTGGTGCTGATAGTCGGCATGCGTCTCCCCTCACGTGTCGAGCTCTGCGATCGGCGTGCGCGAGATCACCTCGGCCCCGTCGTCCGTGACGAGCACCAGGTCCTCGATGCGGACGCCGCCGATCCCCTCCAGATAGATGCCGGGCTCGATGGTGACGGCCATCCCGGCCCGCACCTCCCCCCGCACGTTCCTGCCCAGCCGGGGCGCCTCGTGGATCTCGATGCCCACGCCGTGACCCAGCCCGTGACCGAACTGGTCACCGAAGCCCGCCTCCGTGATGATGTCACGCGCCACGGCGTCGAGCTCGCCGCACGCGACGCCGGGCCGCACGGCCGCCACGGCCGCGCGCTGCGCGCGCAGGCACACGGAGTAGATCTCCCGCAGCGCGGCGGGCGGGTCGCCGACCGGCACGGTGCGCGTCATGTCCGAACAGTAGCCGCCGTGGATGGCACCCATGTCGATGACCACGAGCGTGTCGTCGGGGATGACGTCGCCCGACGGCACGGCGTGCGGCCGCGCCCCGTTGGCGCCCGCGGCCACGATGCAGTCGAAGCTCGGTGCCTCCGCGCCCTCGTGGCGCAGCGCGGTCACGATGTCCCACGCCACGTCCCGCTCGGTGCGGCCCACCAGGCCCCTCTCGAGCACCCGCGCGAGCGCCGCGTCGGCGATGGCGGCCGACTCGCGCAGCAGGCGGGCCTCGCCCTCGTCCTTGACCGCGCGGACGTCCTCCACGATGCCCGTCTGAGCCGACAGCGTCCGCGCCCCGGCGTCGGCCAGCCGGGTCCGCAGCCCGTCGGCCCGCGCCAGCGTGATGTGGTCGGCCTCCACCGCGACGACGGCCCCGTCGGGCGTCGCCTCGGACACCACCTCCACCAGCCGCGGGGTGGCGTCGAGCGCCGTGATCACCACGCGCGTTCCTGCGTCGACGGCTTCCCGCGCGGCCACGCCATAGCGGGCGTCGGTCAGCAGCGTCGTGCTGGCGGGGCTCACCACCAGAGTGCCGTTGGAGCCCACGAACCCGGTCAGGTAACGGATGCTGGGCAGGTGGGTCACGATCAGCGCCGCGACGTCGCGCCGGACCAGTTCCTCGACGACCCGCGCCCGGCGGTCGGCGCGCCCGCTCATCGGGCACCCGCCAGCATGTCGAGCGCGTCGCGGTACCCGTCGACTCCCTTCCCCCACACCGACCCCGCCGCGATGTCGCGGATGACCGACACGCCGCGGTGCGGCTCGGCCTTGGCGCGCTCCTCCACGTCGCTCAGGTGGACCTCCACGAACGGAACCCCCAGGATCTCCAGCGCGTCACGGATGGACCACTGGTAGTGGGTCCACGCGCCCGGGTTGACGATGGCGCCGTCCACGATGCCCGCCAGGCCGTGGACGTGCTGCACGAACGCGCCCTCGTGGTCGGTCTGGAAGCAGCCCAGCCGCATCCCGCGCTCGTGCGCCCATCCGCGCACCGTGCGCTCCAGCTCCGCGAGCGTCAGGGTGCCGTAGTGCTGCGCTGGACGATGTCCAAGACGGTCCAGGTTGGGGCCGTGGAGCAGCGCGATGCGGGGTGCGTCGGCGGGCAGTCCGGTGGTCACGCGCGCAACTCCTCGATGGCGTCCACGACGGCGGCGTGCGGGGGATTCTGCCTGAGCGCCACGGCGCCGGGGGCGTCGAGCAGCACCATGTTGAGCGCCGCCGCGTCCGCCTTCTTGTCGCGCCCCATGGCCGCGAGGACGTCGTCGGTGGCGATGGCGGCGTCCAGCCGGGTGGGCAGGCCGTGACGTTCGAGCACGGCCCTCGTGCGCTCGCGCCACTCGGGGTCGAGCCCGCGCCCGGTCTCGCTGAGGCGCAGCGCGGCCAGCATCCCCAGGCTGATGGCCTCACCGTGGGTGTGGTGACGGTAGCCGCCCGCGGCTTCGATGCCGTGGCCGACGGTGTGCCCGAGGTTGAGGCTGGCCCGCAGGCCGCCCTCGTGCTCGTCCTGGGTGACCACGCGCAGCTTGTGGGCCGCGCAGTCGGCGACGAGCTCGGCCAGGGCGCCGGGGTCCCCGGGCAGCGCGGGCCACTCCTCGACGCGGTCCCACAGCCCACCGCCCTCCAGCAGGCCGTACTTCACCACCTCGGCGAATCCGCAGGCCAGCTCGCGGGCGGGCAGCGTGGCCAGCGCGTCGAGGTCCTCCACCACCAGGCGGGGCTGCCACACGGCGCCCACGTAGTTCTTACCCTCCGGCAGGTCGATGGCGGTCTTGCCGCCGATGGCCGAGTCGACCATGGCCAGCAGCGTCGTGGGCACCTGCACGAGGCGCACGCCGCGCTGGTAGCTGGCGGCCACGAAGCCGGCCAGGTCCCCCACGACGCCGCCCCCGACGGCCACGACGGTGTCGGTGCGCCGAATGCCCTCGCGCGCCGCCAGGCGGGTGAGGCGCTCCAGCTCGGCAAAGCACTTCGACGGCTCGCCGGGCGGCACGGACGCGCTCACCACCCGCAGGCCGGCGTCCTTCAGAGAGCGGGCCACGCCCCCCGCCAGGGGGGCGACGTTCGCGTCGTGGATCAGCAGCGCCGCGGCGCCCCCCGCCTCGGGGGCCCACAGCGCACCGACGCGGGCGACGCCGCCCCGCCCGATGACCACACGCACGTCCACGGCGCCGATGCGCGCCTCCAGCACCCGGTCCGCGGCGCTCACCCCCGGCCCCGCCACCACGCCGCCACGTCCCGCGCCACGGCCTCCTGGTCGGGGGCCGTGGCGTCCACCGTCAGGTCGGCCAGACCCTCGTACAGCGCGGCGCGGCGGGCGAAGCGGCGGTTGAAGCGGGCCTCGTCCGTGGCCAGTGGACGCCCCGACCCGCTGACGCGGGCCCACAGCACCGCGGGGTCGGCCTCCAGGTACACGACGTCGGCGACCCGCCCCAGGAGGTTGCGGGTCTTCTCGCTTTCCACCGCCCCGCCGCCGATGCTCAGCACCCCCTGCGGCTC
The DNA here is from genome assembly GCA_020438485.1 of Thermoleophilia bacterium. GTDB lineage: Bacteria > Actinomycetota > Thermoleophilia > Miltoncostaeales > Miltoncostaeaceae > JAGQUM01. The sequence goes on from JAGQUM010000049.1 coordinate 39,040, forward strand.
GCGGGCGACGAGGTCCCGGATGACCCGTTCCTCCATGCGCCGGAACCACAGCTCGCCCTTCGTGGCGAAGATCCGCGGGATGGGCAGGCCGGCCTGCTGCTCGATGAGCGCATCGGAGTCGGCGAACTCCGCGCCGGCGGCGTCCGCGATCATCCGGCCACCGGTGCTCTTGCCGGCCCCCATGTAGCCCGTCAGCACGAGCCAGCTCACGCGCCGAGCCCCTCCGTGTAACGCCGTACAGCAGATTGCAGCTCGTCAAGCGAGTCGCCCCCGAACTTCTCGACGAGGGCCTCCGCCAGCACGAACGCGAGCGCGGCCTCCCCCACGACCGCGGCGGCGGGGCTGGCGCAGATGTCGCTGCGCTCCTTGTGCGCCTTGCGCGGCTCCTTCGTGGCCACGTCGACGGAGGCGAGGGGACGCGAGAGCGTGGAGATGGGCTTCATCGCGGCGCGCACCACGACGGGCGCCCCGTGAGTCATGCCGCCCTCCAGGCCGCCGGAGCGGTTGGTGCGCCGGAAGTACCCGCGGCCGGGTTCGTGGTAGATCTCGTCGTGGGCGCGCGAGCCACGCATGCGGCCCAGCTCGAAGCCCGCTCCGATCTCGACGGCCTTGATGGCCTGGATTCCCATGAACGCCTGGGCGATGCGCCCGTCGAGGCGCCGGTCGCCGCTGACGTGCGATCCCAGGCCCGGCATGACGCCGAACGCCCACACCTCGAAGATGCCGCCGAGCGTGTCGTGATCCTGGCCCGCGGCCTTGATGGCGGCCCGCATGGCGTCGGACGCCGCGGGGTCCAGGCAGCGGACGGGGCTGTCGTCCACGCCGTCGAAGTCGGTGACCGCCAGCTGTGGGCGCTCCGGGGCCCTCACGTCGCCGATCTCGGTGATGTGGCTACGAACCTCGATGCCGAAGACGCGCAGCAGGGCCTTGGCGACGCCGCCGGCCGCGACGCGGGCGGCGGTCTCGCGCGCCGACGACCGCTCGAGGATCGGCCGCAGGTCGTCGGTGCCGTACTTCAGCATCCCGGCGAGGTCCGCGTGCCCGGGGCGGGGCAGCGTGATGTGCTCCACCTCGGGGTGAGGCTCCCACACCGCCATCCGGTCGGCCTCCCAGTTGGCGAAGTCGCGGTTGGCGATCTCCATCATCAGAGGCGAGCCGATGGTGCGCCCGTGGCGCAGGCCGGCGCGCACCTCCACGCGGTCGGTCTCGATCTTCATGCGGCCGCCGCGCCCGTAGCCCAGTTGGCGGCGGGCGAGGTCGCGGTCGATGTCGTCGCGGGTGAGCGGCAGGCCGGCCGGAAGCCCCTCGACGAGGGCGAACAGCGCCGGGCCGTGCGACTCACCGGCGGTGCGGTAGGTCAGCGTCACGACCCCGAACACTAACCGAACGGCGCACGCGGCCACCCCCGTCGCCCTGTTCAAGCCCGCCGCCGCCCGTGCCGATGTCAGGTGGTGCCCTACGCACGCCCCGAGCGACCAGGAGAACACCCCGTGCCGTCAGCCGTCACCCGCGCAGTCGCGCTGCTTCAACGACTCAGCATCGGCCGGCGCCTGGCCGCCTGTTTCGCGGTCGCGGGGGTCGTTATCCTCGCCCTCGGCGCCGTGAGCTACTGGTCGGCGAACCGCCAGCAGATGGAGGCGTCGAAGGCCCGTGACCTCGGGCGCGTGATGAAGCACGTGGACGGCGCCGCGGCGGACGTCGCCCGGACCGACGCGGCGCTCAACGCGTCCGCGCTGGAGGTGCTGGTACACGGGCCGTCGCAAGCCGTGGAGGGCTCCGTCCCGCGGCAGCGCTTCCTCATTGAGGCCGACCACCTCGGCCGTCACCTGCGCACCACCGCCAAGATGCCGGGCGTCAGCGAGGAGCGCCGCGCCGACCTTGCCGCCGCGAGCGCAGAGCTGACGCGGTACATGGCCATCGACGCCCGCGCGAACCGGCTGTTCGCCGCGGGCACGCCGCGGGCCCGCGCCGTGGCCGCGGCACTGGTGACCGAGCGCGCCGAGGCGTCGGCCCTGCGGCTGAACGCCCAGCTGGTGGACATCACGTCGAAGACCGCCGAGGAGCACGACGCGGCCCTCAGGGCGTCTCTGCGGGCCGGGACGGTGGCCAAGGTCACGGTCGTCGCCACCACCCTGCTGGCCGTCCTGCTGGCCTGCGGCCTGGCGTGGCTCGTGACGTTGTCCATCACCGCCCCTCTGGCGCGTCTGCGCCGCGCCGCCGAGCGGGCGGCCGAGGGCGACCTGACTGTTGCCGCCGACGTGACCGGCACCGACGAGGTGGCACTGACGGGGACGTCCGTGAACGGCATGCTCGACCATTTCCGCGGCATCGTGTCGCAGGTGAAGGCGGCCGCCGACCGTCAGGTGGAGGCCGCGCGCGGCCTCAGCGACGCCGCGTCCCAGTCCGGCGAGTCGGTGGCTCAGGTGGCGGCCACGATCACCGAGATGGCCGGCGCGTCCAGCATTCAGGCCGAGACCGCCGAGCACGTCAACACCACGATGGCCTCCATGATGGAGCGCGTCGGCGACGTAGCCCGCGGCGGCGCCGCCGCGTCGACCGCCGCCGCCAGCGCCGACGACGCCGCCGGCGAGGGAGTGCGGGTCGTGGACGCCGCGACCGCGGCCATGCACGGCATCAGCGAGAGCGTCGCGTCGGCCGGTGAGGTCGTCACGCGCCTCGGCGACCGCGGCGAGCAGATCGGCGCCATCGTCGGCACCATCGACCAGATCGCCTCCCAGACGAACCTCCTGGCGCTCAACGCGGCCATCGAGGCCGCCCGCGCCGGTGAGCAGGGCCGTGGCTTCGCCGTGGTCGCCGACGAGGTGCGCAAACTGGCCGCCCAGAGCCAGAGCGCGGTGGCCGACATCACCACGATCATCCGCGACATCCAGGCCGAGACGCGCCAGGCGGTCGACGCCATGGACGCCGGCCGCCGCGAGGTGGAGTCGGGCGTGGCCAGCGTCGCCCAGGCCGGGGGCGCGTTCGCGGAGATCCGCGACCAGGTCCAGCGGGTCGCCAGCGAGGTCGGCGGCGTGGCGAACTCCACCGGCGACCTCGAGGCCGGCGCGCAGGAGGTGCAGGACCTGGTGGCGAGCGTGTCGGCCGCCAGCCAGCAGAGTGCCGCGTCGGCCCAGGAGATCTCGGCCGCCACCGAGGAGTCAGGCGCCGCCAGCCAGGAGGTCGCCGCGACCGCCGCGTCGGTGGCGCGCGACGCCGACGGGCTGCGGGAGCTGGTGGCTGGCTTCACCGTCTGACGCCCCGGGCCGGGGCGCGCCGCTACGGCGTGCGCGCCCCCCGGTTCAGGCGCCCCAGCAGCACTCGCAGCGCCGCGAGGTGGCGGGCCGCGGCGGCGTAGTCGCCCGACCCCATCGCCGCGTTGTAGGCCTCCAACTCGGCCTGCGCCCGCGCCGCCAGCTCGGGGACACCGGCCCCGTCGTCGGCCACGGGGGCGCCGGACGACGCGCGCAGCGCCACGAGCGCGTCGGGCAGCGTGCGCCCCCAGGCCACGTCGTCGCCCCCGGTCGAGACGACGACGCGGAAGACCGCCGCCGGCGTGCCCGTGCCCTGCGTGCGCAGGTAGATGGGCAGGACGTAGAGCAGCCCCCTGCCCACCGGCACCACCATGGTGTCTCCCCACGCGGGCGCGGACTGCAGCTTGAGTTGCTGGGCCATGTCGGCGTTGTTGGTGATGCGCCCCCCGAACGCCGTCAGGGAGCTTGGGGCGGCGTCGCCGGTGAACCGATCGAGCGTCAGCGCACCGAGCGTCGCGGGATCACTCGACGCCGACAGCATCCCCGCCATCGTCGACGGCGGCTGCCCGTCGCGGGAGAGGCCCGTGTACGTGCGGATGAGCCCGAACCGCTCCGGCCCCCCCGCACGGTCGCGCCACACCGCGTAGCGGGCGTTCGACGGGACGCTCTGGTCGTCCTGGCGCTGCCACCCCTCGGCCCACTGGGCGCTGCCGTTGGCCAGCAGCTGGGGATCGGACACGTGATACCGCTCGGCCGCGGCGGACTGGAACGCGAACACGTCCTCGCCGTAGCGCAGCTGCGCGCGCAGGCCGGGCGCCACGGCGTCCATCCGCTCGCCCGGGGTGAACAGCCCCGGGTACACGCGGCGCCACGTGGCCAGCATCGGCTCGTCCGGGTCGAGCACGAACAGGTACGTGCGGCCCGAGTACGCGTCCATGGCCGCCACGGCGGGCTGGCGCATGTAGTTGGAGTCGCCGTACGCCGCGGCGTACGGGTAGCGCGCCGTGTGCGTGTAGAGGGGCACGACCACCCACAGCGTGCCGCCCGCCGGCGCGAAGTACGGGTCGGCGTCGGCGCGCAGGAACGGCGCCAGCTCGCGAACCCGCGTCCGGATATCGCGCATCAGCAGCAGGCGCGTCCCGTCGCCTCCCATAGCGCTCAGGGCCCGGCGGCTGTCGCCCGCGACGGGGATCCCCCCCACGTACGTCGCGGCGGCGAAGCGCCGCCATCCCGAGCCCAGCGCGATGCCCGTGCCCCCGTCCGCGCCGCAGGAGGCCGCGTTGTCGCCCCGGCACCAGTCGGTGATGACCGTGGCCGGGTTGCGGCCGTCCAGCACCGGCTGGTCGGTGTTGACCAGCGTCCACGGCGCCCCCGACGCCGCGCCGAAGTAGATCTCGGGGTGGCGCAGCGGCGGGGTCAGGCCGGCCTGGGGGAAGCCGCGGGCGAACCACGACGGCTGGCCATCGGACGCCACCTCGTCCACGGGAGCCACCAGCACCCCGTAGCCGTGCGTCAGCCCCAGGTGGGTGCGCTGGAAGTCGCCGCGGGCGGCCGGGGCGATCTCCCTTCCGGCCACGAGCACGGTCCGCAGCCGCCCGTCCACGGTCATGCGGTTGATGTCGATGTCGTCGCAGACGTAGGCGTTGACGTCGCGCGGGACCTCGCGGCTGGTGCAGGCGTCGCGGGCCGCCGCGATGTCCAGCAGACGCAGCGACGCCACGGACGCCGGGGCCGCGCGCACGTCGGCGGGCGTCACGGCCGCGCGGGCGTAACGGTTGGTGCGCACGGTCGCGGCGTCCAGGCCCGCCGCCCGCCGCGTGCCGGCCAGCGAGTCGGCGATCGCCTGGCGCTCCACCTGATACGTCGGCCCGCGCAGGACGAACGCGTCGTAGATCCGGGCCCCGATGGGCCCCATCACCCCGAACACCGCCACCGTCGCGGCCGCGAACGCCGGCAGTGCCCACAGCGGCACGGAAGCCTCGGCGTCCCCCACGGTCCCCCGGTGCAGCAGCACGCCCGCCAGCACGACGAGCGCCAGCAGCACCAGCCACCACGCGCTGGAGATCACGACCAGGACGGCGGCCGTGGCGGCCCACGCCCCGAGCCCCCAGACGGCGGCGGGCCCCTGCCGGCGCGGCATCCACGCCCGGCGCACCGCGGGCACGGCCCACGCCACGGCGACGAGAGCCAGGCACGCCACCGCGATGGACGCGACGGCGCGGGCGGGCAGGTCGATGTGGCGGGTGGCGCGGCCGGGTCCCGCCAGCGTGCCGTCGCCGGTCGACAGGATCCCGTAGCGCGACAGCCACAGCGCCGCCGCGATGCCCGCCAGCAGGCCGCCGCCCAGGAGGAGCCCCCAGCCAAGCCCGCGCGAACGGACGCTCTCCGCGTCGGCCCGGCCCCCGCGCTGGGTCTCGGCGTACCAGAGCGCCCCGGCCACGGCGAGCACGGCGCACAGCGCCAGGAAGAACCCGACGAGCGCCAGCTGGACCACGGCGGACAGGGCGGGCACCGTGAACACGGTGTACGCGACGTCGCGGCCGTACACGGGGTCGGTCACGCCGAAGGGCTGGGCGTTGCGTGCGGCCAGCAGCGGGTCGCGCAGCGCCATGGCGCCGGGCACGAGGACGGCGCCGAGCACCAGGGCCGTGAGCCCGAACGCCCCCCACCCGATGCGGCGCGCCGTCCGGTCGCCCGTGGCGCTGCGGGGCGGCCGGATGAGGTCGGCGGGCTCCAGGCGCGCCATCATCCGCGAGATCTCGTCGTCCGTGGGGAGCTCGGACGCCTGCTCCGCGCCCTCCCGGGGAGCAGGCGGCCGTGCCGGACCCCGCGGGGCGCGCGCGACGGCCAGCACGGGCAGGGCCAACAGGACGGCCGCGGCGGCGCCGCCGGCGCCGAGCCACACCGACCACCGCAGGCGGGTGCCGTACACGTCCCCCATGCCCAGCGCGTCGTAGAACGCCCGCATCACGGTGATGACGGCCGCCTGGCGCAGGGCGATCCACGCCACCACGAACGCCACGGCCAGCCCGACGGCGGCGCGCAGGAGCAGCGGGCGGGCGTTCATCGTGGCGGGCGCGCAACCGGGGTCATCCGGCCCAGGCTACCGGCCCGGGCACCCCGTCCGGGGGATTAACCGGTCTCTGGCCCAACGGGGGGCGACAGCGCCCGCGGGGTCCGTCATACTGCCCCTCGTCCGCCTGAGGAGGGGGTTGCCGGCATGACCGATACCGATCAGCTTCAGCACCTCGCAGAGGAGCTCGAGCGCGCGCGCAGCGACTACCTCGCCGTGTCGCGCAACGCACGCCTGTACTCGTCGGCCGCCGACCACGCGGAGGCCGAGGACCGCGCGTGGCAGCGCCTCGAGGAGGCACTGGCCGCGATGGCCGCCGTCCAGGGAGCGGGCGACCCCACCTGATCCGCCCGGAGGGGGCGTCCCCGGTGGGCGCCCCTCCGGTGATCAGATCTTGCGGATCTCCAGAAGCCGCAACTTGTAGGTGACCCTGCTGGTCTGGTTGACCAGCGTCAGGGACGCACCCTCCTTCAGCGTGACGGTGTCACTGCCGTCGGGCAGCAGGCCGCCGTTGAGCTTCAGGACGACCGATCCCAGCGAGATGCGGTCGACGGTGAACTGCTGGGTCTCGGGCGGGATCGCGTCGCCGACGCGGGCCACGACCGGCTCGCCGCCGATGTCGAAGTCGGCCTCGTACCCCTGCACCGCGGGTGCCTGCGACGGGGCGGGCGTGGGCGCGGTGGCCGTCGGGCCGGTGGGCGTCGTCGCCGTGCCGGTCGGCACCGGCGTGACGCCCACCGGCACGCCGGTCGACGGCTGCGTCACCACGGGCGGGTTCGGCGTAGACCCCGGCGACGTGGCGGTGCCGGCGCCGGAGCCCTCGCCCGCGGAGGGGGCGTTGCCGGGGTCGGACGCCTCGTCCTTCACGATCGGCACGAACACGTCGCCGGGCGTGCCCATCTCGTCGTAGCCGGGCAGGCTCGACGCGTTGGCGCCGGGCTCGGGTACGGCCGGGGATCCGTACAGCTGGTCGGTCGGGGCCGGCGCCGCGCCCGCCACGGGGGCGGCGACGGCGGCGGTCGCGTTGCCGTCGCCGCTGCCGACGTCACCGCCCCCGTCCCCACCCCCGCCGCAACCGGCGAGGACGATGACAAGGGCGGCCGCGGCCGCGGCGGAACGCGCGGCGGTCGGGCGCAGCCTCACGGGGTACCTCCGGCGGAGTTGTTGGTGGCGTTGATGGCGTTGATGCTCTTCTGCTCCGCGGCCTTCGGGGACATCGGAGCGGGCGCCGAGGGCGCGGCGACGGGGGTCGCGGTGCCGCCGTCCGTGAACACGAGGACCTTCAGCTCGGTCTCGACCGTGCCAGCGGGTGCCGGGTCCTCGCTGTCACCCGTGGTCAGGTCCATGTCGACGGCCTTGGTGGCGAACAGCCGACCCTCGACCCGGGGGGCCGACCGCTCGTCCAGCGTCACCTGGCGGTGCAGGCGGAACATGAAGTCGTCCACATCGAAGTAGCGGCCCTTGACCACCACCGAGAGCTCGGTGGCGGCGATGTTCGGATACACGGTCGTGGCGCTGGTGCGCACGCCCATCAGCGTCACGTTGGACTGCTTGGCGAGGCTCTGCAGCTGCACGATCGCGGTGTCGACCTGCGGCCGCGCGGGCACGGCCTTCGACATGGCGAACGCGTCGATCATGCGGTCCTGGGCGCCTGTCTGCTGCTTGGTCAGCCGCGTGAGCTGATCCTGCAGGTTGGCGTTGTCGGACTGGACCATGGACAGCTGGTCGCGCTTGGCCTGGGCGTCGGCCTTGGCGGGCTTGACGACGAACCAGTAGAGGCCGCCGATCGCCGCGACGGCGGCGAGCACGGACAGCAGCAGCTTGTCGCGCTTGTTCAGGGTCACGGAACCATCCCCCCCGGGGCGGTCGAGCCGGCGGGCGAGCCCTGCGCGGCGGCGGTGAGGTCGGCCGAGGCGGTCAGCGACGCGCGGTCCTGCGCGCGCTGGTCGACCGGGATCTCGACGATGAAGCTGACCACCCAGCGGTTCCCGCGCTTGACGACGTCGGACGACGTGACGCGCGGGGTGCCGAGGCCCGGGACGGCCCCGAGGCGGGCGATCATGTGGGCGACGTCGTCCTGGGTGTAGGCGAGTCCCTCCAGGTGGAGGCCCTGGACGGCCTGCGCCGTCTGGGGTTGCGCTGTCGCGCCGGGCGTGGTGGGCGTCGGCGCGGCGGCGACCTCGGTCGGCGACGTCGCCGTGACCTTCACCAACGACACGCGCTTGCGCGGCATCACGGTGACGGAATCGCGGATGAGGCGCTCCCAGTTGATGCGAGCGGCCGTCAGCGACACCAGGACGCCGCGGCGGGCCTCCTGCTTGTTGGCCTGCTGGTCGGCGGCAAGCAGCTGCTGGAGCTGCGCGTTCATGACCTGGTTGTCGGCCTGCGCAGCCGCCAGCTCCTCGCCGGCGGCCGAGGCGTCCTGGCGGGCGGTGAAGCCCATGTAGCCGACGGCCGCGAGAAGGGCCACGGCGCCGAGGACGGCGGCGGACTGCTTGCGGTTGCCGCCGGAAAGCGAGAGGCCCTGGCGGCCCGTCTTGGCGGGAAGGAGGTTGATGGCCTGCATGGCTTAGCGCTCCCCGTCCAGGGCGAGCCCCAGCGCCACGGCGCTGCGGGCCGCGATGTCGCCGGCGACACCGCCGTCGTGGTCGAGCTGCCCCAGGGGGTCGCCCACCTCGACGCGCATCCCGATGCCCTGTTGCAGGTACCGGTCGATGCCGGTGCACAGGGACGTCCCGCCGGTCACGATCAGGCGGTCGATGGGCCGCGCGAACGGCTGCGACCTGTAGTAGTCGAGGCAGCGGGCCACCTCGCGCACCAGGGGCCGGGCGCCCAGCGCAAGCGCATGGCGGACCTCGGCGACGGTGTCGGAGTCCCACCCCTCCAGCGGCTGCCCCAGCAGGCCGCAGGCCTGTTTCACGGCCTCGGCCTCCTCGCTCGACAGGCCGGTGCGGTCGGCGACGGCGGTGGTGAGGTGGGACCCGCCGAAGTTCACCAGGCGGGTGAAGTGGCATTTGCGGTCGACCGCGACGATGACGTTCGTGACCTCGGCACCCACGTGCACGACGGCCTGGGCGGGGGTGTCGGTGGAGCCCTCGTCGACGACCGATGGGGCCGGCAGCAGGGCACGCAGCAGCGCGAACGCCTCGAGGTCGATGCCGACCGGCTGCAGGCCTGCGGCCCGCACCACGGACACGAGCGTGTCGATCATGTCGCGGTAGGCCGCGACGACGACCAGCCGCTCCCGCTCGCCGTCGTCGCCGGAGTAGCGCATGACGGGCTGGTAGTCGACGACGCTCTCGTCGACGGGGATCGGGATGTGCTCGCCGGCCTCGAACTGCACGGCGGCGCGGAGCTCCGCCGGGTTCTCCAGGACGGGCAGCTCGATCGTGCGCACCAGGACGCGCTGGTTGGCGACGCCGAGGCGCACCTTCTTGCCGGAGAACCGGTGGGTCTTCCAGAACCGCTTGAGCTCGGCGGCGAGTTCGCTGGGCTGGCGGATCTCCCCGTCCTGCAGGAGCCCGGGGGCGATCGGCTCCACCGCGGCCTTGGTGAGGCTGACGCGGTCGCGTGAGCTCTTCACCTCGACGCCGGCGATGGCGCTCGATCCCATATCCAGTGCAACGACTGTACTCATCAGGTCGACGTCCGTGTCGTGATCGGGGTTTTGCGAAAGGGCACTTCGTGGACCGCGGGGCGACGCGGGTGGATCAGCCGAGGCGGTCGGCGTACCAGCCGACCATCGCGGGCCCCCACCACAGGGCGACGAGCGCCCCGACGGCGAGGAACGGGCCGAACGGGACCGCCATCTTGCGGGCGGCGGACCCGTGCCGGAGGAGCATCGCGACGCCCAGCAGGCTGCCGGTGAGGAACGCGATACCCAGCGCGGGGATCACGGCGGTGCCGAGCACGGCGCCCATGAGGAGCGCCAGCTTGACGTCGCCGAGGCCCATGCCCCCGGGGTAGAACAGCCAGAGGAGGAAGAGGAAGCCGGCGGCGCCCGCGGCGGCCACGACGGGCTGCCACCAGCGGCCGGGGTCCGCCGCGATCACCAGCGCCAGCGCGACGGCCGCGGCCGGGAGCACGATGACGTCGGGGATGAGGCGGTGCTGCAGGTCGATCACCACGATCGGAACCAGCGCGACGGCCATCAGGGCCGCGGCCAGACCGCTCGCGGTGGGGCCGAACGTGGCGACGGGGATCGCCGCCAGCGCGGCGGTCGCCAGCTCGATGGCCGGGTACCGCGCCGAGACGCGGGCGCCACAGCCGCGGCAGCGGCCTCGCTGGATCGCCCACGACAGCACGGGCACCAGCTCGTGCGGGCCCAGCACGTGGCCGCAGCCCGTGCAGTGGGACCGCGGGGTCGACAGCGACTCCTCGCGGGGCCAGCGCCACGCCATGACCGTGAAGAACGATCCCAGCGCGAGGCCCAGGAGGGCGGCCATGACCACCCAGTACCACAGGGGCGCGATTGTCAGGAGATCCGGCATCAGCGGCTACCGACGCACCACGAACTTGTCGTACACGAACAGCTTGCGGGCCCGACTGGGCGTCGCCTCGAGGGTGCGCCGGGCGTCGACCGGCACGAACAGGCGCACCCGCTGGTTGCCGACGGCGAGCTTCGGGCGGAGCGTGACCTTGAAACGGCGCGCGCCCCGGATGGTCTTCACGACGCGCCAGCCGGAGCCGTCGCGCACCTGGATCTGCACCGTGCGCCTGGGGAACACCGTCCCCTTCGCGGTGATCCTGCCGGTGCGCACCATGCGGCCACGACCCAGCGCGAAGCTGACGCGCGGGGTGGCGCGGACGACGAACGGCGCGACGCCCTCGGGGTGGTCGGCGGTGGCGACCCAGCGCAGCCGCCACGACGCGCTGCGGCGCACCGGCAGCCGGAACGCGAACCGCCCGTCCGCCCGTCCGGTGACCGTGCCGTACCTCGTGTAGTCGCTCTTCGGCCACACCCGCTGCTCGAGCACCAGCCTGGGCTTCCGGACGTTGGCGCCGTTGTGCTTCAGGCGCCCGGCGATGACCAGCTTGGTGCCGTACGCGACCTTGTTGGGGATGGCGTTCAGGTTGAACTGCGGGGGACGCACGCTGACGAACGTGTGCGCCGGGCTCCACGCGCTGTAGTCGTCGTCGCCACAGAACTGGGTGCGCACGCGCCACCACCACTTGCCCGGGTGCGACACGATGGCGCCGTTGGGCACGAACGCGGTCTGCGGGGTGAGGACGGCGCCGTCGGCGGGAGCCGCCTTGGGGACCGGTGCCTCGCCGCCGGGTGTGTAGCCGCCGCCCGTCTGCAGCGCGGGCACCTGGGCGGTGTCGGACTTCTGGAACGCCTCGTTGTCGGCGGTCTGCACCTGGTACGCGCAGCCGGCGATCTGCGGGTTCCACTTCATCAGCGGGGAGCCCACCACGACGGCGCCGTCGTTGGGGGCCGTCACGGTGACGCGGGGCGGGTTGAGGATGAACTCCTTGGCGGAGCTCCACGTCTGCCCCTTGCCGTCGGCGTCGACGGCGCGCACACGCCAGAACCAGCGACCGGATGGCAGGCGCTTGCCCTTGTCCTTGATCCACGAGGTGCCCAGCGACCACGACGTGATCGTCTCAGAGCGCGACTCGTTGAACTCCTGGTCGCGGCTCAGCTGCACCTGGTACCGGGCGGCACCGGGCACGTCGGCCCACGTGAACACGGGCGGCTCGGTGACGACGCCCGACGCCGCGCTGCCCAGGGTCACGGATGTCTGCTTGCGGTACTTGCTCACCGGCACGCGGCTCTCGTCCTCGAGCCACTGAGGATTGGTGGGGTCGTAACCGGACCCCCACACCACCCGCCAGAAGTACCCCTCGCGGACCTGGTTGTCGGGCAGCGGGGTGCGCGGCGTGAACGACGTCGAGCGCGTGTGCTCGCTGAGGACGATGTTGTTGAACTGCTCGTCGGTGGCGATGTCGAGCCGGTAGATGTTCGCGTTCGTGACGGGCGTCCAGCTCATCGTCGGGCTGAGCGCCGACGTGCTGTCCGCCACCTGCGTCAGCACCGGGACGGAGGTCCTCTCCGGGGCACCGGGAACGACCCACTCGAACGAGCGGGGCTTGCTCCAGGTGCCGTACACGTTGGAGACGATCGGCCGCACCCGCCAGAAGTACGTGCCCGGGGCCATGCCCTTGCCCGCGAGCTCCTTCTGGGTCGGCGTGAGCGCCGTGTTACCCGTGAGCGCGTCGATGTTGAGGGCCGTCCCCTGCCACACGTGACGCACCGACGAGATCTGGACCTCGTACTTCTCGGCGCCCGACACCGGCTCCCACGACAGGTTCATCGAGTGCGTGGTGGCCCCGTCCGCCGGGCTGGTCACGTTCACGGACACCCACGCCTTCGTGAACGCGCCCATCGACGTCCACGGGCCCGGGTTCTTGTTGGCGTCGAAGGCCCGCACCCGCCACATGTAGCCGTCGTCCGGCAGCACGCCGGACACGCCCGCGGTCATGTTCGTGACCGGGTAGTTCTCCGACGAGAACCCGCGCTCAGCGAACTGGTCGCCCGCGGAGATCTCGGTGCTGTAGTACGCCGCCCCGGGGGTGTGGTCCCAGCGCATGTACGGCGTGATGCGCACCAGGCTTGTGGCCGGGGAGTCGAGGGCGGGCGAGGCCGATAGGACGCCGCCCGTGATCTGTCCCGGCCACTCCTTGGCGAACGTCGCAACGGAGCTCACCCGTCCGTTCGTCCCGGCCTTGTCCGTGGCGGTCACGCGCCACCAGTACTGGCCGTCGGGAAGTAGCAGCTCGGGGGCCACCTGGATCTGGTCGGTGACGCCGGTCCACACGATGGCCGTCATGCCCGGGACGCTCGAGACCTCCACCTTGTACGTGACGGCGCCGGGGACGGGCGACCACTCCAGCACGATGGGCTCGGCCGGGTACGTGAACGGGTCGGCGGACTGGTTCGGGAACAGGCCCAGCGGCTCGCTGGACGGGCGGTCGGCCTTGAACGGCGACGCGGCGTTCGTCGTGCCGGGCACGCGCGGCACCAGCGTGGCGTCCTCCGGCGTGCCCGCGGCGGGAGTCATCGTCTGGGCGACGGAGGGGCCCGCGATACCGAGGGTGAGCGCGGCGGCGGCCGCCGCCAGGCCGGCGGGGGCGATCGTGCGGCGGTGCGTGGCGGACGTTCCGAGCGCGCGACGCAGCTGCGACGCGGCGCGGGACCCATCGAGGTTGGGCACTGAGGCGCTTTCCTTGCGTTCGGGAGAAACGTTCGTGCGGGGAGGCACGACCGAGGGATCCGTCCCCTCCGTCACATCCTCTATCGGACGTTCGGGCCGGTTATGTGAGCGCCGACGCCGCCGATTCCCCCGCCGCGTTCACCAGCGCCCGGGGGTTCCGCCGTCGTGGCAGCGGTCGGCCGGGGCGCACGTGCGCGCGACCCCGGACGCCGACCGGATGATGGCCCACGTGGTCCCCGCGGCGGTCTCGGTGGACAGCGTGTAGCCGTCCGCGGCGGCCGTGAACGCCACCTGCCCGTCCTGCGCCCGGTTCTCCGTGGCGTCGAACGCGATGCCCGGCTCGATGGCACGCAGGCGCGCCACGTCGATGGCGGCGTAGTCGCGGGTGTCGGCGTAGGCCGACTCCACCGTGGAGGCCGCGCTGCGGACCAGGGACTTGGCGGCCGCCTCCTGCCCACGGGATCGCTGTCCCATGAACACGGGGATGGCGATGGCGGCCAGCAGACCGAGCATCGCGAGGGCAACCAGCAGCTCCACGAGGCTGAAGCCGCGCTGGAGGCGGCGGTGGGGCGCGATCTGCACGGGCGGCTTCCTGTCGGGGGCGCGGCCGGACGGCCGTCCCCCCTGGCATCGGCAGCGCGGCCCCCGATCTGGATGGCCGGGCCCGGAAACGACGAAGGGCCCGCCGAGGCGGGCCCTTCGCGGTACCGCGTCCCGGGAGGCCCGGGGACGGCGGGTCTACCAGGTGCAGGTCGCGCTGGTGGAGCAGGTGCGCTTCACGCCGGTCGCGTCCTTCGTGATGCTGAAGGTCGTGCCGCTCTTGCTGGTGGACTTGATGGTGTACCCAGCGGCGGTGCCGGCGTAGTTGACCTCGTCGTTCGCGGCGGCGAACGTAGCACCGAACTTGATGCTCGGCTCGATCGCGTTCAGCTTGGTGGCGTCGATGGCCGTGTAGTCCTGCGTGTCGGCGTAGGAGGCCTCCACCGAAGAGGCGGCGTTGCGCACGAGGGACTTGGCGGCGGCGTCGTTGGCCTTGTTGCGCTGGCCGAGGAACGTCGGGATGGCGATGGCGGCCAGGAGGCCGATGATGATCACCACGACGAGGAGCTCGATGAGGGTGAAGCCCTCCTGGCCGCGGCGGTTACGCAGCGAGTTGATCAATTGGAATCCCTTCCATGGAGAGAGCGAGAAGAAACCGGGAGACACCGGGTTCGCCGGGAGCTGCGTACGCACTTGGGCTCCGCGGGCACCCCTTTCATCGCCCCCGCCCGGCCGTTCCTTAACAGTCCGCACGCAATTAATCCGCCCGGCGCCGCCGAGGCCGCTATCCTCGCCCCCGTGCCCAGCCCCGAGAACGCCCTGGTCTCCCCCGTCACCGTGGTCACGGACGGTGCGTGCTCGGCCAACGGGCGCGACGCGTCGCGGGGCGGCTGGGCCGCCATCCTCACCGACGCGGACGGCAACGAGCGCGTCCTGACCGGCGGCGAGGCGCCGTCCACCAACAACCGCATGGAGCTGACGGCCGCACTGGAGGGCCTGGCCGCCGCGCCCGAGGGCGGCGACGTCAGGCTGGTGACCGACTCCACGTACCTGGCGCACGCCATCAGCAAGGGCTGGCTGGACGGCTGGCAGCGCCGCGGCTGGAAGACCGCGTCCAAGGACCCCGTGGCCAACCAGGACCTGTGGCGGCGGATGATCGCCGAGCTGGCCCGCCACCGTCGCGTCACGACCGAGGTGGTGAAGGGCCACGCGGGCCACGACGCGAACGAGCGGGCCGACCGGCTGGCCCAGGAGGCCGCCACGCGCGACTGGCCGGCCGCGCCCCGCGACGACGCCCCGCCCGCCGCCGCGCCCACTGCCCCGCCGTCCCGGGACGACGGCCAGCTGGGCTTCTTCTAGTCCTCCGCGTCCGCGCGGATCACGTACGCGGCGCCCGCCGCCAGCAGGTTCGGCGCACGCGAGCGCAGGCCGTCGGCGCGCGCGCCGCGTGAGTTCAACAGCACCCGTCCCGCCGGGCGGACACCCTGCCCCGCCAGGAACTCGTCGAAGTCGCGCAGCGTGCACGGGCGGATGGCGGGGGTCTCGAACCACGGGTCGGGGAACATCCGCGACGTGGGCATGCGTCCCCGGGTGAGCAGCCGCACGCGCAGCGCCACGTGGCCGTAGTTGGAGAACGACACGATGCCCGTGCGCGCCACCCGCATCATCTCGCGGATCACCAGGGCGGGCCGGTGGACCGCCTGGAGCGTCTGCGACAGCACCACCACGTCGAACGACCCGTCCGCGAAGTCGGGCAGGCCCTGGTCGATGTCGGCCGACACCACGGGGATGCCGCGCCCCAGGCACGCGAAGAACGCGTCCTGCGACACCTCCACCCCCTGCCCCGAGCAGCCACGCACGCGGATGAGCTCGTCCAGCAGCGCGCCGTCGCCGCATCCGAGGTCCAGCACGCGCGCCCCGGACGGGATGAGGTCGGCCACCACGTTGAGGTCGGGCCTCACCCGCGTCCCCCCCGGTTGCGGTACACGCGGTCCAGGAACGTCGCGACGGTCTGGTGGTAGTCGGGGATGTCCAGGAGGAACGAGTCGTGGCCGTGCGGCGACGAGATCTCGCGGAAGCTCACCGGGGTGCGGTGCGCGGCCAGCATCCTCACGATGTCCCGGGAGTGCGACGTGTCGAACCGCCAGTCGGTGTCGAACGAGATCACCAGGAAGCCGGTGCCGACGCGCTCCAGCTTCCGCCCCAGCGACGCGAGGTCGTCGAACGGGTCGAAGTAGTCCATGACCCGGGTGAGGTACAGGTAGCTGTTGGCGTCGAAGCGCCGCAGGAAGCTCTCGCCCTGGTGCTGGAGGTAGCTCTCCACCTGGAAGTCGGCGTCGAACCCGAAACGGGGCACGTCGGCGTCCTGCAGGCGCCGCCCGAACCGGGCGCGCATGCCCTCCTCGGACAGGTACGTGATGTGGGCCATCATCCGCGCCACGGCCAGGCCGCGATCGGGCCGCGTGCCGGCGGCCTCGTAGTCGCCGCCGTGGAACTGCGGGTCGCGCATGATGGCCTCGCGCGCGACGGCCGAGAACGCGATGTTCTGGGGGCTCAGGCGTGCGGTGGCGCAGATGACCACGGCCGCCCCCACCTCCTCGGGGTGGTCCAGGGCCCACTGCAGCACCTGCATGCCGCCCAGGGACCCGCCGACGGCGGCCACCAGCCGCCGGATGCCCAGGTGCTCCAGCAGGGCGCGGTGGACGGTGACCAGGTCCGCCACCGTGAACAGCGGGAACCGCAGGCCGTAGGCCCTGCCGGTGGACGGGTCGGTGCTGGACGGCCCCGTCGTGCCCATGCACCCGCCCAGCAGGTTGGCGCAGATCACATGGAACCGGTCGGTGTCGATCGGCCGGCCCGGCCCGATGATGTTGTCCCACCACCCCGGGCGCGTGGCCCCGTCGTGCAGTCCGGCGGCGTGGGCGTCGCCCGTCAGCGCGTGGCAGATGAACACGGCGTTGCCGCCGTCCGGGTCGAGATCCCCGTACGTCTCGTACGCAACGTCCACGGGCCCCAGCGTTGCCCCGCTCTCCAGCACCAGCGGCGCAGCCTCGTCGAACAGGCGGGCCGTGCGGGTCTCGACGCGCCCGACGGACGCGCCCGCGCTCACTGCCGCCCCCCCGCCCGGGCGGTTCTGGCCGCCCGGGCGCGCCCGGCCTCAGGCAGTGGCAGCGGAGATCGCCTGGTCGAGGTCGGCGATGAGATCGTCGACGTGCTCGATGCCCACCGATAGGCGGACCATGTCCTGGGACACCCCGGCGCTCTGCAGCTCGGCGTCGTCGAGCTGCGAGTGGGTGGTGCTGGCCGGGTGGATGGCCAGCGACTTCGCGTCGCCGATGTTGGCCAGGTGGCTGAACAGGCCGAGCGTGTCGATGAACGCGCGGCCCGCCTCGCGGCCGCCCTCGATGCCGAACGTGAGAATCGCGCCATAGCCGCCGGACAGGATACGGGAGGCCACGTCGTGGGTCTCGGCCGTCTCCAGGCCGGGGTAGTCCACCCACGTGACCTTCGGGTTCGCATCCAGCCACCTCGCGATGGCCATGGCGTTCTCGCAGTGGCGCTCCATCCGCAGCGGCAGCGTCTCCACGCCCTGCAACAGCAGGAACGCGCTGAACGGCGAGAGCGCCGCGCCGGTGTTGCGCAGCAGCACGGTGCGTACGCGGCCGATGTACGCGGCCGGGCCGAGCGCGTCGGACCAGACCACGCCGTGGTACGACGGGTCGGGCTTCGTCAGGCCCGGGAAGCGGTCGGCGTGGGCGGGCCAGTCGAACGAGCCGCCGTCGATGACGATGCCGCCGATGGTGGTACCGTGGCCGCCCGCGAACTTGGTCAGCGAGTGCACGACGATGTCCACGCCGTGCTCGAACGGCCGGCACAGCACGGGCGTGGCGATGGTGTTGTCCACGATCATCGGCAGGCCCTGGGCGTGCGCCGCGTCGCTCCAGGCGCGGAGGTCGACCACGTTGACGCGGGGGTTGCCGATGCTCTCGGCGAACACGGCGCGGGTGTTGGCGTCGGCCAGGCGGGCCACGGCGCCGGGGTCCGCGGGGTCGGCGAACCGCACCTCGATGCCGTACTGCGGCAGCGTGTGCGCGAACAGGTTGTACGTGCCGCCGTAGAGCGTCGAGATCGCGACGATGTTGTCCCCCGCCCGGCACACGTTGAGCACGCTGTATGTGACGGCCGCCTGGCCGGAGGCGGTGACGCAGCCGGCGACGCCGCCCTCCATCTGGGTCATGCGCTCCTCGAGCACGGCCCACGTGGGGTTCATGATGCGGGTGTAGATGTTGCCCGGCACCTTCAGCGCGAAGAGGTCGGCCGCGTGGTCCGCGTCGTTGAACGTGTACGACGTGGTCTGGTAGATCGGCACGGCCCGGGCGTTCGTGGTGGGGTCGGGCTCCTGGCCGCCGTGCAGCGCGACGGTTTCGGGTCGGAGGTCGCTCATCTCACCCTTCCTGTGACGGTCGATATTCCCTCATATACCCGTTAACTTTAGTGGGAATGGGGGCGCGGCGCGAGGCGCGGCGCGGATCGTCTCAGACCCGGGCCGCGCGGGCCCGCGGTCAGGGCGCGGGAACGGGCTCGGCGCGGGCTTTCGCGAACCCCAGGGCGACGAGGGCGCGGGCCTCGGCGGCCGCGCGGTCGGACGGCGCCGACGCCAGGGTCACCACCAGATAGCGCGTCCCCGCCACCGGGGTCCAGTGCGACACGATGCGCGGCGCCGGGCGGTGGCCGCGCAGCCGGCGCGCGACGGCCGCGGCCTGGGCCTGCGTGGCGACGTCGGCGGCCACGGCGCGGAACGCGCGCGACGCGGCGGGGGCGGGCACTCCCGTGGTGGTCGTCGCGGGGGCGGCCGTGCGCGGCGCGGGCCAGCGGCGCGAGCGGATGACGGGGTCGCCCTTCACTGCCGGGATGACGGTGGCGCGCACACGCCGGCGGCGCAGGGCCGCGCGCTCGCGCAGCGCCTCGGCCCGCGCGGCGTAGCGACCGGTGGCCACCACGTAGGCCCGGCCGCGGCGGAACATCACGCGCCTGGGCCGCAGCCGCGCCACGCGCTTGGCCGTCGCCGCGGCCAGGGCGCGCGAGCGGGTGCGAACCACGATCACCATCCAGCGGCCGCGCCGGGTCACCTGGCTCACGGGCGCCCGGGGCGCGGGCGCCTTCGTCGCGGGGGGCACCGGGGTGGCGGCCGCGGGCGCCCCGCCCGGCAGGGGTGGCTCGGGCGTGGGGCGGGCCTGGTCGCTGCGCGTCACCCAGAACCACGTGTCCCTCAGGCCCAGGCGGGCCTTGATCTGCAACCCCGTCAGCGTCTTGGTCGCTCCGGTCGCGGTCGTGACCTGCGCGGCCATCACGCGGGGGCTGTCGCCGCGCCTGGTGACGGTGAACGTGGCCACGGGCGCGCCGAGGCCGAGCCTCGCGCCTAGCGCGGACGCCGTGAACACGGGCGGGTCGCTCCAGCGGTGCAGGGGCGAGACCTCGTCGTAGGGGTCGGGCACGGCCACGAGGTACGGCACCGGCGAGCCGAACGCGTTCGCGGCGCTCTCGGTGTATCCCCCCGACGTCGAGGAGTACAGGGCATCTGCCACGGCGCCGTCGTACGTCAGCACGCGGTTGGCCGTGGCGGCGATGGCGGCGTCCGAGCGCGGATCGGCCCCGGACAGCCCCCTGTAGACCTGGCTGCGCGTGTCGTCGTGCACGTCCCACGTGCTCGACGCGCCGGTGTCGCGCCGGCGCGTCACGTAGGACCTCGCCGCGACGGCCTGGGCCTGCAGGGCGGCGGGCGGGAACATGGACGGCGACATCTCGTGCGGCACCACGCCCCGCAGGTACGCCTCGCGGTCCAGGGCATTGATGAAGTTCATGCCGCCCGGGGCGGGATTCGCCACGAGCTCACCGGGATAGAGGTGGTTGTCGGCGCCGGCGCGGATGCCGTCACCCCGCGGGGAGAGGCGCAACGACACGGCGCTCTCGGCGACGACGGCACCGCCCGGGCCCTCGATGCGGACCCCCGCTCCCGCCGCCCGCACCGTGTACGTCGCGCCCGCCTGCAGGGGGACGACGGTGTTGCCGGGCAGCACGTTGACGATCGCCGGGCCGCCGGACGGCGTGAACGTCACGGCGGGCACGCCCCCGGACAGCAGCACCCGCACCGTCACGGCGGGCGACGCCGTCAGCGCCGTGCCCGGGTAGTAGTGATCGAGGATCTGCGCCGCGGTCGCCCCGCGCTGGGCGTATCCCATGGCGCCGTACTGCGACATGCCCACGCCGTGCCCCCATCCACGCCCGTCGAAGCGGAACGTCAGCTCGGCGGCGGCCGCGGGACCCGCCGCCCCCGCAGCGAGCGCCGCGGCCGCGCACAGGGCGGCCCGGCGTGGACGTCGAGGATGCATCTTCATAGCGTTCCACACCCCCGCGCCGACCCCTACCGTCGCCGGTCGCCGACGCGCGGTGCGCTATCGTCGGGAGCGTGCCAGAGGCCCACGGCCAGGCCGATTCCGGCCACACGTCTCCCTTTCGTATGTGTTTCGTGTGCCTCGGGAACATCTGCCGCTCGCCGACGGCGGAGGTGGTGATGCGCGCGACGGCGGAGCGCCGCGGCCTGGGCGACGCCGTGGTGGTGGAGAGCGCCGGCACGGGCTCGTGGCACGTGGGCGGCGACGCCGACCCCCGCTCGCGCGCCGAGTGGGAGCGTCGTGGCCTGCGCCACGCGCACCGCGCGCGGCAGTTCGGCGTCGGCGACCTCGCGCGGTTCGACCTGGTGCTGGCGATGGACGCGTCCAACCTGGAGGCGCTGCAGCGGACGGCGGCCGCGGCGGGTTCCTCCACCCCGATCGAGCTGCTGCGCGCATACGATCCCTCCGCCCCGCCCGGCGCGGAGGTGCCGGACCCCTACTACGGCGGCCCCGACGGCTTCGTGGACGCGTTCGACATGGCCCAGCGCGCGTGCAACGGCCTCCTCGACCACCTCGTGGCCACCGGCCGTCTGCCCGGCGCGGCCCCCCCGGCATGACGGGCGACCCGTGGCGTGACGAGCACGACGGCGGCGGTGACGCGGCCGCCGAGGCGGCCCTCGAACGCGAGGCCGCCGTGGCGGACGGTGTCGCGGCGTTCCTGGCCCTGGTCGACGTGCCGGCCGGCGACCGGGCGCTGGCCGTCGCGTCGGCCACGTGCGTGCTGCAGGCCGTCGCCGACGCCCGCGGGCCCGACGACCCCATCCCGGGCATGGCCACCGTGCCCGTGCTGATCGAGGACGCCGTCGCCCGCGCCCGCCTGGCCGATGCCGCACCCGGAGCGCGGGAAGCCCTCGGCGAGCTGGAGGTGGCCCTCGTGGGCACGCCGGCCGATGCCCGGGCCGGGGCCGCCGCGCGGCTGCGCGACGCCATCCGCCACGCCGACGCCCGGCTGGGCGGGTGAGCGGCCCCCCGCCCGTCACGGCGGTGCGCACGGTCGGGCGCGCCGAGCGGGTCACGTGGACGAGCCTCGGGCCCGGCCGCGGCGGCATCGCGTGCGCCGTGCACACGCGCCAGCTGGGGCCGGCCATGGCCGGCCTCGCGACGCTCGCGAGGGGCTCGTCGGACCAGGCCGTCGCCGTGGCGATGGCGCGCGCCGAGCAGACCACCCTCGCCGCGGTGACGGCGGGCGCCCCCGTGGGCGGCGCGGCGGTCGTCCTGCTCGGCACCGCGGACGCCGCGACCCCACGGGACATCGCCGACGTGCTCGACGGCCTCGACGGCGACGTGGTGCTGGTGCCGGAGCTGGGCGAGCACGCGGATCTGGCGCGCTCCGCCGCCGCGCACACGGCGTTCGTCGCCGACCCGGGAGTCGACGTCGCCGCCGACGGGATCGCCGAGGTCGCGGCCGGGGCCTGGAGCGAGATCACCGGGGGTCAGGGCCTGGGCGGCGTGCGCGTGGCGGTGGTCGGGGGGCGTGACTACGGCGTGCGCATCGCGCGGGCGGCCGCCGCGCGCGGCGCGGTCGCGGTGCACACGCCGTGGTCTCCTCCCCTCCCGTCCGCCGACGTCCTCATCGCCGCGACGGCCGACGGCCGAACGGCCGAGGACACCCTGCGGCTGGACTGCCGCCTGCTCGTCGCCGCCGTCGGCGGACCCATGGACGACGAGGCGGTGTGGCGGGCGATGGTGGCGCGCGGCGTCGAGTGCGTGCCCGGCAGCGTGGCCCTGGGGCCGCTGCTGCGCGCCGCGGCCGCCATCGCCGCCCCCGAACCCGCCCGGCGCGGCAGCCGACCCCGACAGGGATAATGCACCCGTGGCCCCGACTCACGTACTCCTGACCCGGCACGGACGCAGCACGTACAACGACCGGGGCATCCTCAACGGCGACCCGTCGGTCCCCGTGGGCCTGACCGCCGAGGGCAAGGCCCAGTGCCTGGCGCTGGCCGTTCACTTGGCCGGGCAGCCCATCGACCTGGCGGTGCACACCCCGTTCCCCCGGACCGCCGAATCGCTCGAGCTGATGCTGGCCGGGCGCGTCGTGCCCACCGCGGTGATGGAGGAGTTCGGCGACGTGCGGCTGGGCGAGTTCGAGGGGCGCCCAGTGGGGGAGTTCCGGGCCTGGCGACGCGCCCACGGCCTCGACGCCCGGCCCGCGGGCGGCGGCGAGAGCCGCATGGACGTGCTGCGCCGGTACGCCGGCGGCTACGAGAGGCTGCTGTCCGTGGACGCGGGGGTGGTGCTGGCAGTCGTCCACGACGTCACGATCCGCATGATGGTGAACGCCACCGCCGGCGACGACCCCATCGACGGCTCCGTCAAGACGATCCCCAACGCCGAGCTGTACCGCTTCACCCCCGACGAGCTGCGGCGCGGCCTCGAGCGCATGCAGGCGCGGGCCGCCCAGCCGGCCGACGCACGCTAGACCCGCGGGCGCCGCCCGCATCCACCAACCACGAAAGGACGCCAGTGCCCGTTCACCACACGCCCGAGCAGATCGCCGAGACCCTGGCCTGCGACGAGAGGGTGGTGCTCAACGCCGCCCGCGAGCTCGACGTGCCCGTGTTCGAGGGACGCATCGACTCGGTGCTGTTCGCCGAGGCCCTGGAGGCGGCCCACCACCACCTGGCGCCCGCCGCCCGCGCCGCGTTCATGGAGGGGTCCTGAGCTACCCGTCCCTGCGCGTGTGCATGGCGCTGCCGGCCTTCGACCGGGCGCTGCGCAGCACCGGCGGCGCCTCGGGCACATCCTCCCCCATCAGCCGCGCCCAGCCGAGGTAGCGCCGGCACGGCTGGCACAGTGACGTGCCCTGCGTCGGCGGGCGGTGGCAGCGCTCGCACAGCAGCGCGGGGCCGGTCGACAGCACGGTGATCAGGCCGGCCCGCACGAGGCCGGCCACCTCCATCGCGTCCATGCCCGTGCCCTTCATGAGGGCCGCCATGGGCTCGGGCCGCTCGGAACCGATCGCGGCCACGATGCGGTGGATCTCCGCCAGGCCCTCGCCGCGCCCGCTCTCCAGCGTCGCGCGAGCCGCGTTGCTCAGACAGATCTGGCTGGAGGCGCTGAGGGTCATGTCTCCTCTATCGCCACCTGACCGGTGATCCTTCAGCCCCCGGGAGTGCGGCCCGATCGTCCCCCGTCAGCCGCGCGGCCGACCGGCGGCCCGCGCGCGCGTGCACGGCCCGCATTCGGGGCCCGGGTTGTAGCGGTTCAGCACGGTCGGGCAACTCATGCACACCCGGCGGCCCGCGGGCTTCGCGACGCGCTGAAGCGGCGGGCAGTCGCACAGCTTGGGCCGTGCCGCCCCGCGGGGACGGTACAGCTCGGCGATCAGCCCGCACGTCGGGCACGTGATCTCGATGGGTTGCGGCGGCTTGCGCGTGCTCATCGTGCTCCCCGGGGCATCGCTCCATTCTGGCGCCGATCGCCCCCGGGTTCCAGCGCCGCCCCCTTGCCGGACCCGCGGGGGTGGACGAGAGTGGGGGCGACGGCAGCGACCACGGGAGGGACGATGGATCTCAAGGGCAACTCCGTGACCTGGCTGGGGCACGGCACGTGGCTGTGGACGACGTCCGAGGGCAAGCGCGTGATGGTGGACCCCTTCCTCGAGAACAACCCGTCCTGCCCGGACGAGTACAAGAACCCGGCCGTCGACGGCGTGCTGGTGACGCACGGGCACATCGACCACATCGCCGACCTGCCCTCCCTCGTGGCGTCCTCGAAGCCACCCGTCGTCGCGAGTTGGGAGGTCGGTGCCCACCTCATCGGCCAGGGGATCGAGAACGTGACCCAGATCGGCTGCGGCGGCACCACGACCGTCGCGGGCGTGACGGCCACGATGGTCACGGCCGTCCACGGCAGCGGCATCGGCGCGCCCGACAACACGATGCTGCAGGGCGGGGCCGCCGCCGGCTACATGATCGAGTTCCCCGACGGGCTCGTGGCGTACCAGGCGGGCGATACCGACGTGTTCGGCGACATGGCCCTGCTGGCCGAGATCCACCGGCCCGACGTGGCGGTGCTGCCCATCGGCGGCCACTTCACCATGGACCCGTCGCGGGCCGTCCACGCCATCCGGCTGCTGGGCGTCACCCAGGTGCTGTGCGGGCACTGGGGCACGTTCGAGGCGCTGGCCGGGACGCCCGCCGAGCTGCGCGGGCTGGTGCCCGCGGGGGTCGACGTGCCCGACCTGGAGCCCGGCACGACGTTCTGAGCCGAGCGGCGGCCTCGCCGCGCACGCCCACGGGGAACAGGCCCATCAGCAGGCACGACGCGGCGGCGGCCGGCTCCACCCGGGGGGCGCCAGCACGGCACCGACGCGCCCCAGGCTGGAGCGCCGCACGCCGGCGAGCCCCCCGAACGCCAGGGCGGCGGCCATCAGCGCGAGCGGGGCCCCGCCGGGCGTGTCGGCCGCGGCGTGCCTCGCCGCCCCCCTG
>JAGQUM010000088.1 GCA_020438485.1 Thermoleophilia bacterium
CCTGGTGGTGGAGGACGAGCGGACGCTGGCCGACGACATCGCCGAGGGGCTGCGCGACGGCGGGCTGGCGGTGGACGTGGCATACGACGGACCCTCGGCCGCGTCGCGCATCGTCTCGGGCCTCTACGACGTGCTGGTGCTGGACCGCGACCTGCCCGGCATCCACGGGGATCACCTGTGCGAACTCGCCGGCACGCTGGAGCGCCCGCCCCTGGTGCTCATGCTCACCGCGGCGGCGGCGCCCGGCGATCGGGTCGCGGGGCTGCAGCGCGGAGCGGACGACTACCTGGGCAAGCCCTTCCACTTCCCCGAGCTGGTGCTGCGTGTGCGCGCGCTGGGGCGGCGGCGGCCCGGCGCCCGGCCCCGCGTCATGCGTGTGGGCGACGTCGAGCTTGACGACGCCCTGCACGTGGTGCGCCGCGGGGGTCGCCTGGTCGACGTCAGCCCCACGGAGTACCGCCTGCTGGCCGCCCTCATGCGCGCCCACCCCGCGCCGCTGAGCGCCGAGCGGCTGATGGACGAGGTGTGGGACGAGGCCCTCGACCCCTTCAGCAAGGCGGTGGCGGTCACCATGGGCCGCCTGCGCCGCAAGCTGGGCCCGCCCGACGCGGTGCGCACGCTGCCGGCGGTGGGCTACGTGCTGGCGGCGCCCCGGTGAGCGGGTGGCGCGCGGGCCCGCCCCGGGGGGCGGGCCCGCGACCGGGTGGCGCTACCTCGTGGCCTTCTTCGTCGGGACCGGCGCCTTCGCGGACCACGGCACGAACGCCGGGCCGATCGCGGGCAGGCCGCCGTTGGGCCCGCCGATGTAGCCCACGGCCGCGCGGTGCAGGTCGGGGGCCCACTTCTGCTGGAGAAGCGGCCACAGCACGTCGTCGCCGGGGTTGCCCTTCTGGCTCATCTCACCCGGGTGCTGGAAGCCGGCGGTGATGTACGCGAAGCCGTTCGCGTTCTCCACCACGCTGAGGCCCGTGGCCTCCGCGGCGCGCGGCACCGACAGGACCCGCGACAGCTTGCGGGTCTTCACGTTGAAGGCCCACACGTAGTTGTTGTTGCGCCGGTCCGTGTCCTCTCCGATGAACATGGTGTCCGTGGACGGCGAGAACTTGATGTTGTCCGGGCCGCAGAGCTTGTCCTGGTCGCAGCGGTTGCCCTCGGGGTCTCGGTTCTCGGCACCCGCGGCGTTCCGGCCGAACCACCCGCCGTTGAGCTCGGGCACGGCGGTCATCCCCGTCGCGGCGTAGCCGGACGTGATCGACGCCCCGGTGGTGTCGGCCACGTTCGCGTGCAGGTCCATCTGGTACACGGCGCCGCCGAGGTTCTCGGGCAGCTTGATGTCGTCGGCGGGGGCCCCCGACTCGGCGCGCATGCTGCGCTCCACGCGGGAGATCACGACGTAGGCGTGCCCCTTGACGTCACCGTTGCCGATGGTGTCGTGGGTGATGCCCTCCATCTTTGTGAACTCGGTGGTGGCACCCAGGTACGCCGCGTAGCGCCGGGTCTCGAGGAACGCCGCCGCGGTGTCCGCCCCCGGCTTCAGGCGCAGCCACTCCGTGCCGGTGTACGTGACGACCTTCTTGAAGGACTTGTCCTTCGGGTCGGTCAGCGACACGTCCCACATGTCGGTGAACTTGATGCCGGCGTCCACGGTGGCCTTGATCTGGCCGTCCGTCGCGTGGCCCAGGCGGATCCAGCGGAGGTTCGCCCAGCCGCCCGCGTCGGGCGTGATCTGGCTCCACTTGGCGGCGTACAGCGTGCCGGCCGACATGTTTCCGGGGGCGTCGGCAACGAACATGAACAGGCCCGTGTTCTTGCCGTCGTCGCCCATGTAGGCGGTGCGGTTGTCGGGCATGACCTCCACCAGCTCACGGGCGATGCGGCCCATGGCGTAGTGCATCCTCACCTTGGTCTTGCCGTCCGGCAACACCCTGACCTCGGGGACCAGGCCGTAGTTGT
>JAGQUM010000050.1 GCA_020438485.1 Thermoleophilia bacterium
CGTCAGCGCGCGCAGCCGGGCGGCCGTCGTGGCCGTCCGCCACACCGCCGTGAGGCCCACGAGGCCGGCCGTCACCGGTTAGCCGTACGCGGCCCCCGGGTTGTCCGCACCGCGGGCGCCCCGGGGCCGGGCACCGGACCGCGGGCCGCCGCGCCGCGAGGCGGGATAGGTTGACGGAAAGGACCCGCCGACGCACCCCGCGGGACGCGTCGGCGGGTCGGGCACTTCGCGAGGCGGGAGGCAGCGTGTCGGTTGAGGGCCACGACGTATCGGGCAGGGTCGTGGTGGGCCACGACGGATCCGACAACGCGATGACGGCCGTGCGCTGGGCCGCGGACTACGGCGCCCGCCTCGGCCTCGGCATCACCATCGTGCGCGCCGTGCCGGAGGTGCCCCTCCCCACGCGGACGGGCGTCTACCGCGCCCTTCGCCACGGCCTCGACTTCGGCGAGCGCATCGAGCGGATCGCGCGAGACCACCTGGCCGAGGCGGCCGCGGCGGCGGCCGAGGCGGCGCCCGGCGCCGACGTCGACACGGCGCTGATCGCGGGCGACTCGGCGGGGGTGCTGGCGGACCTCACCCATCGCGCGGCCGCCGTCGCCCTGGGACGCTCCGGCGCCACCGGGATGAGGGGCGCCCGCGAGGCGCTGGTCGGCGGGACCGCGATCGCCACCGTCCACCACGCGCACGGGCCCGTGATCGTGGTGCCGCCCGGCTGCGCGTCCGTGGCCGACGGCCCGGTGGTCGTCGGCCTCGACGACGCCGAGAACGCCGGGGGCCTTGCCGCGACGGCGCGCGACGCGGCCGACGGCCTCGACCGCCCGCTCGTCGCCGTGCACGTGGTCGATATCGACGCTGCGCTGGGCGTGGACTGGGTGGGCTTCGGGCTCGCCGAGCAGCAGCGGATGGAGGACGACTACGCACGGCGCCTGCCGGACGTGACGGGCGTCGCCGCGCGCGGGGGGACGGAGCACCGGGTGCTGGCGGGCCGGGCCGAGCAGGTCCTCGGGGAGCTGTCGCGCACGGCGGCGCTCGTGGTGGTCGGCAGCCGGGGCCGCGGCGGGTTCGCGGGGCTGCTGCTGGGCAGCGTCAGCCGCGCGGTGCTGAGCCACGCGGAGTGCCCCACCCTCGTGGTGCGCGCCTGAGAGCCCGCCTCATCCGGCGGGCGCGCCGCGCGGCATGAGGCGGGTGCGCTATACACGTGGCCATGCTCGCGGTCCTGTCCCCCGCGAAGTCGCTCGACTTCGACTCGCCACCGGCCACGTCC
Source organism: Thermoleophilia bacterium (assembly GCA_020438485.1). Classification (GTDB taxonomy): domain Bacteria; phylum Actinomycetota; class Thermoleophilia; order Miltoncostaeales; family Miltoncostaeaceae; genus JAGQUM01. The sequence continues at coordinate 1,268 of JAGQUM010000050.1, forward strand.
AAGGAGGCCACGCGCCCCCGCATGCCCGGCCGCACCGCGGAGCTGGTCGGCGTGATGGCGGGCAAGACCCCGGACGAGATCCGGCGCCTCATGCGCGTCTCGCCCGCCCTGGCCCGGCTCAACGCCGACCGGTACGCGGGATGGGACGACGCCGAGGCGCGCCCCGCGATACTCGCGTTCGACGGCGACGTGTACCGCGGCATGGACGCCCCCGCCACGTTCGACACGCGCGACTACACCCGCGCCCAGAAGACCGTGCGGATCCTCAGCGGCCTCTACGGCGTGCTGCGCCCCATGGACGCCATCCGCCCGTACCGGCTGGAGATGGGCACGGCGCTGGCCACGGGGCGCGGCGACGACCTCTACGCGTTCTGGGGCGACGCGATCACCGACGCGCTGCGGGCCGACGTGGACGAGAGCCCGGGCGCCGACGTGCTGGTGAACCTGGCCTCACGGGAGTACTTCGCGGCCGTCCGCCCGGACGTCCTCGGCAGGCGGGTGGTGGCACCGGTGTTCCTCGACGCAAAGGGCGACGGCGAGCCGAGGATCGTGGCCTTTCACGCCAAGCGGGCCCGCGGGGCGATGGCGGGATGGATGGTGCGCGAGCGCGTCGACCGCCCCTCTCACCTGCCCGGCTTCGACGGCTTGGGGTACGCGCACGACCCGGAGCGGTCCGCGCCCGACGCCCCCGCGTTCGTGCGGCGCCACCCGGGGTAGGCCGCGTGCCCGTCGTCCGCATCGCGCTGGCCAACATCCCGCCGCCAACGTTCCCGGCCGACGCGACACGGCGCGCGGTCGCCGCCGTTGCCGACGCCGGGGCGGCCGGCGCGCTGGTGGTGTGCCTGCCCGAGGCGTACGTCCCCGGCTACCGCTACCCCGACCAGCCGTCGCCGCTGGTGGACGCCGCGTCCCTCGAGGGCGCCTGGCGCCGCGTGCGCGACGCGGCGGCCGCGGCCCGCACCGCGGTGGTCCTGGGCACCGAGCGCCTCGACCCCGGCGGGCCCCGCCTGGCGGCCCTCGTCATCGACCGCGACGGGTCGGTGCTGGGCTGGCAGGACAAGGCACAGCTCGACCCCAGCGAGGACGCCGGCTACGCGCCGGGCGACGGACACCGGCACGTGTTCACCGTCGGCCCGCTGCGGTTCGGCGTGGCGATCTGCCACGAAGGCTGGCGGTATCCCGAGACGGTGCGCGCCGCCGCCCGGGCGGGTGCGCACGTGGTGTTCCATCCACACGTGCACGAGGGCGACCCGGGCGGGTACGCGCCCGCGACGTTCTGCGACCCCGCGAACACGTTCCACGAGAAGGCCCTGCTGTGCCGCGCGGCCGAGAACACCGTGTACGTCGCCAGCGTCAACGTCGCGTCGCCGGGCTCGGGCACCACGTCGGCCGTGATCCGGCCCGACGGCTCGGTGCAGTGCTGGCAGCCGTACGGGGTGGAGGGGCTGCTGGTCGCCGACATCGACACGGCGACGGCGACGGGCCTGCTGGCCCACCGCTGCCGGGCACCGTACCCGGTAACCGGCACGCCTCCGCGCCGGTCCTCCGTGGCATGAAGCGATTCCTCGTCGTCCCCGCCGCCGTCGCGTGCGCCCTGGCCGCGACCGCGTGCTCGAAGTCCCTCAACACCGACAACGCCGAGTCGTTCATCCGCACCGAGCTGGCCAAGCAGGGAGAGACGGAGGTGGCGTCGGTCGACTGCCCCGATCGCGAGGCGAAGTCCGGCGACACCTTCACGTGCACGGCCCACGCCCCGGACGGCACCCGCATGACGGTGGACGTCACCCAGACCAGCGACGACGGGCGCATCACGTTCACGGCGCCCGTGCTGCACATCCGGTCGGCCGAGGACGAGATGGCGCGGCAGATCGCCGCGCAGACCGGGGCGGACGCCGTCACGGTCGACTGCCCCGACCTCGTCACCGTCGAGGCGGGGCGCGCGTTCGCATGCAGGGGCGCCGCCGGCGGCGAGACGTTCACGGTCAACGCGACAATGACGAACTCGACCGGCGCGTTCACGTTCTCGACCTCGAGATAGCCGGGGACACGCGAGCGCCCGGGGCGGTCTCGAGCGATAACCGGCGCCGGTGGGACGCGGTTCGTGCCGGCGACGCAACCGGCCCCACGGGCGGCACGGGAATGGCGCGCGGTCAGCCGTCCCCGTCCAGCGCCCGCGGTGCGCCCCGCAGACCAGGGTGCACCCCCGGCGTGAGCCCCTGCGCGGCGGCGACCCCCCGGAGCGCCCGCACGAGCGCCGCCCGCTCGCCGGCCGACAGGCCGCGCGTGAAGGCCCGCTCCTGCTCCCGGCCGGCGGCCGCCACGCTCGCGAGCGCCTCCCGCCCGGCCGGGGTCAGCTCCAGCACGTAGGCGCGGCGATCGGCCGGGCGGCGCTCGCGGGACACCAGGCCCCGTTCCTCCAGCCCCCCCACGACCGCGACGAGGCGGGTGGCATGGACGTCCAGCGCGTCGGCCAGGGCGCGCTGGCTGCGGGGCTCGCCGCCGCCCAGGGCCCGCAGCACCCCCGCCTCGGCGGGCGTGATCCCCAGCGGCCGCAGGCGGCGGGCGAACTCCCTCCCCGCCAGGGCACCCAGCTGGGACAGGAGGAACGCGACGCTGCCGTCCTGCGGCATGCCCGGGGACGAATCGGCCATCGCCGCGAATGGTACTACACGGCGTGCAATCATTGACATCTGCAATCGTTACTCGTATCTTCGAATCCGACCGGAGGCACGGAACGGAGGAAACGATGAACCGCACCCTCGACGGGAAGGTCGCGATCGTGACCGGCGCCAGCCGCGGCATCGGCGAGGCCATCGCCCGCGACATGGCGGCCCGCGGCGCCGCCGTCGTACTGGCCGCCCGCGGCGCCCTCGCGGTGGACGCCGTCGCGCGCGACATCGCGGACGCGGGCGGCACTGCCGCGTGCGTGGCCACCGACGTCGCCCGCGCCGGCGAAGTCGAGCGCATGGTCGCGACCGCGATCGAGCACTTCGGCCGCCTGGACGTGGCCGTGAACAACGCCGCGGGCGGCGGCCACGGCCCCACGCCGCTGCCCGACGTCGACGACGAGGCCTTCCGCGACGCGCTGGACGTGACGCTGGTGGGGGTGTTCCTGTGCCTGCGCCGCGAGATGGCGGCGATGCGCGACGGAGGGGCGATCGTGAACATCGGCTCCACCGCCGGCCTGGAGGGCGTGGGCGGCATGGCGGGCTACGTCACCGCCAAGCACGGGCTTGAGGGCCTCACACGGGTGGCCGCGCTCGACGGCGCCGCGCGGGGCATCCGGGTGAACGCGGTCGCCCCTGGCCCCATCCTCACGGGCCACCTGGAGCGGGCGGGCGAGCGGGCCCGGCTCGGGGCGGCGCGGGCCGTCCCGCTGGGCCGTGTCGGCCGCCCCGGCGAGGTCGCCGCCGCCGTCGCGTGGTTGTGCTCGGACGAGGCGTCGTTCGTGACGGGCGCGACGCTGGCGGTGGACGGCGGCAAGACCGCGGGCGTGCCGCCGTTCGCCGCGCCGGCTCAGCCGCCGGCAGCCACCTCGCGAAACACCGCGTAGCTGGGCTTCTCAGACCCGTCCACGCGCAGCAGGCCCGCGGGCCAGTTGGGGTTGTCCTGGAGGTTGAACCACACGACGGCCTTCAGACGCCGGTCGCGTACGACCTCGAGTCCGAAGATGTCGCGCACGTACCGGGCCTGATCGTCCTCGCTGACGGCCACCTTGCGGTACGGGGTGGGCGCGGTCGTGTAGCCGGCCTCGGTGATGTACACCGGCACACCGGGCTTCCACCCGTCGGCGGCCTCCATGAGCTGAGGCAGAGTGGCCCAACTGGGCACCGCAGGCGTGACGTCGCGGGGCGCGGAGGCCGGGTAGATGTGCTGCGAGTACGCGTCGCCGGGAACGTCGTTCGCGGCGAGAGCGGCCACCCAGTCGCGGGCACCCACGCCACCGGGACCCGTCTTGCCGCGCGGCCCGGTGGCACCCACGAGCACGGTGGCGTCGTGGGCGCCGTGGTCGTGCACAGCCGGGTACGCGGCGCGCACCAGTCCGGCATACGCGGCGGTCCAGGCCTTCGCGCCCCCCTCGGGCTTGAGATACAGAGACAGGTTGGGCTCGTTCCACACCTCCCACAGCCGCACCGCCGGAAGGCGTTCCCCACCGGCCGACGAGCGCCCCGAGTAGCGGGTGGCGAGCGCCGTCATAAACGCGCCGTAGGCGGCCGGGTCCGGAGGCCTGCTGTTGTACGGCATGGTGGGCGTCACGGTGGTGCCGCCCGACGCCCACGCCGGGGCGTTGAACACCGCCAGCAGCGGCTCGATGCCGGCCGCGCGCAGGCCCCGGACGATGGCGTCGAGGCGCGCGAAGCGGTAGCGGGGATCCTCGGGGTCGGTGGGGTCCGCGGGGGGGTCCGGGGCGATGTCCTTCCAGAACACGTCGACGCGGGCCAGGCGGGCGCCGGTCGCGGCGATCATCCGCACGCGCTCGGCCGGGACCGCGTCGGCGTTCACCAGCCGGTCGTCCTGCACTCCGACGATCGGCATGTGGCCGGTGGCGACGGTGGGCAGCTGTGCCGTGATGGTGCCGTCTCCGGAACCCTCGGAGCCCGAGCAGGCCACGAGGAGCGCCGCCGCCAGGGTGAGCGCCACCAGCGCGGCCGCGTGCGCCCACGTGCGGCGGGGCCGGCGCCCGGTGTGTCCTGGGCTGGTCATGGGACGGGATGCTAGCCCGCGTGCCTCTCCCCGCGCAGCGTGAGCAGCATAGGCATGATGAGGGGCCTCACCAGCAGGGTGTCGACGAGCGCGCCGCCGGACATGACCACCGCGAACTGGCGGAAGCTGTCGAGGGGGACCAGCGCGAGCGTGGCGAACGTCGCGGCGAGCACGACCCCCACCACGGCCACGGTGGGCCCGGCGGTCGCCACCACCTCCGCCGCGAGTGCGTCGCCCCGGGCCCCACGGGCGCGCGCGGCGAGCGCGGCGCGGCCCACCAGCACCCCGTAGTCGACCCCGATGCTCAGCAGCAGCACGGCCGCGGCGACGGGGAGGAAGAACACCAGGCCGTCCCCGGGGCCCGCCGTGACGTCGTACAGCGCCGCTGCCCCCAGCGCCGCCGCGGTGGTGAGGACGCTCAGCGCCACGATCAGTGCCGACATCAGCAGGTCGCGTAGGAACACCGTGAGCACCCCGAGCTGGAGCGGCACCAACACCAGCAGAATCCGGACGAGGTCGCGATCCAGGCCGTCGACGACCCGGGCGACGAGGGCGCTGTCGCCGGCGACGCGCACGCGCGCGCCCTCCAGGCCGGCCCTCTCGACGGCCGCGGGCAGCTCCGCGCGCAGGCGCCGCGCCGTGTCGGCGGCCGCTCCCGTGTAGGCCTCGCGGTCCAGCACCACCACCAGGCGCGCGTGGTGCCCGTCGCGGGTCACCAGCACCCCGCGCGACACGCCGGCCAGCACGTCCGACGCGGAACGGGGCCCGGCACCCGCGCGTCCGGTGGCCGGTTCCGCGTCCGCCGGAGTCGCGAGCTCGTCCTCGAGCCGCGTCACCGCGTCCCCCAGGCCCGCGCGCTCGAGCCCCGCCCGCAGCGAACCGGGGCCCAGCACGCCGGCCACGCCGGGTATCCGCTCGATCTCGCGCGTCAGCCGCACCAGGCCGGCCTCCTCGTCGTCGAGCCCCGATCCGTCCACCACCAGCAGCGTGGGCGACAGGATGCCAGCGGCGAAGGCCTCGGCGGCGTCGGTGGCGCCCCGCGCCACCTCGGAATCCGGCGGGAGGTCGGTGACCACGTTGAACCCGCCCGGGGCGGCTCGGACGAACCCGGCACACGTCACGAGCCCCACCAGGACCGCCGCGACCAGCGTCCGGACCACGGCCCGGCGCCGTCGCAGCACGCCGAGCGTGCTCGACCGGAGGACGCCTCCCGCCATGGGGTCGGCGCGCGCGACCCGCCGGGGCCACAGGACGCGGTCGCCGCACAGCGCGACCAGGCACGGGACGAGGGCCATGGCGACGACCCCCGCCACCGCGACCGCGGCGATCAGCGCGGGGGCGAACGCCCGGATGAACCCCATGTCGGCCAGGAGCAGCGACGCGACGCCGATACCGGTGGTGAACGCTGCGGCGGCCACGGTGGGGAGCGTCTCCGCGACGGCCGAGAGCGCGGCGGTGCGGGCGTCTCGCGTGGTGGCGTGCGCGCTCCACGCCGACAGGGTGAAAAGCGCGTAGTCCGTCACGACGCCGATGGCGACCACCGTCACCACGGGCAGCACCTCGGACGGAACCGCGACGCCCAGCCACCGCGACGCCAGGGCGAGAACGTGCATCAGCAGCAGGGTCGTCACGCCGATCGCGGCGACCACGACCAGCGGTACCGCGACGCTGCGGAACCACACCGCGGTGATCAGCACCAGGACGGCCACGGACGCGATCTCCAGCGTGTGGAGGTGATCCGCGATGATGCGCCCGCTGGCGAGCTGGGCCGGGATGCCGCCGGTGCGTGAGACCCTGCCGTCGGGGACGTCCCGCATCCGGTCGGCGTACGTCCCGGCCGCGGCCTCGCGCGCCCGCAGGCCGGCCTCGGGACGACCCACCAGGTTGACGATGGTGGTCGTGGAGGTCTCGCGGCTGGCGGGGAAGAGCCGCGAGACGTTGCTGTAGGGCAGCGCGAGCGCGATGTCGCCCCGGCGGCGGGGGTCCTGGGCGATGCGGGAGTACGAGTACGCGCCCTGCAGGTCGCCCTCGATGGTGGACACGCGCAGGCCCGCCGGGTTGCGGCGCACCACCTGCGAGCGGGCGTTGAGCGGCACGCGAAACAGGCGCACGGCGTCCATCTCGGTCGCGATCTCGGGCGCGCCCGCCGGTGCCAGGTCGCCCAGGGACATCCCCTGATCGCCGAAGCGGGGCACGCCCACCGCGAGCAGCGCGATCAGCGCCGCCCCCCAGGCCAGGAGGATGGGGCGGTGGTGGTCGATCATGCGCCGGGCGACCAGGCGGGACCAGCGCTCACCGGGCGCGGGGTACGGCGAGAGGTTCACGCCGGACACCCGCCCGCGGTCACCGCGGTGCCCCCTGGCGGCGCTGCACGAGCCCGGACGCCACCAGCAGCAGCGCGACGAGCACGAACGCCGTCCCCGCCAGCACCGGGATCGTGATGTAGCCGAACTCGTCGATCCACTTCACCGAGCACGGGACGCCCACCCGGCACGCGGCGGACTCGTCGTCGGGGTGGGCCTCCACCCAGACGTGCCGCGCCGAGATGCCCGCGCCGATCAGGGGCAGGACGGCCGCGGCCAGCGTCAGCCACCAGCGCCTCACGATCGCCACGGCAACCAGCAGAAACGCCAGCGGATACATCACCTCGCGCTGCAGCCAGCACAGGTGGCACGGGATGAAGCCCGCGTCGTTGGAGAACCACAGGCTGCCCGCCACCGCCACGGCGGCGACGCCCGCGGCCATCCACGCGCCCCACTCCCCCAGCGTCGCGGCCGCCGGCGCGATCGCCCGCCGGGCCGCCGGGGAGACCGCCGCGGCGAGAGCGGCGATCAGGAGCCCCACGACGGCAAGCTGGGCGACGACGCCCAGCGAGGCCAGCAACGCGATCCCGAAATCCCTCACGTGCCCCCCGGTCGTTGCGGCGTGCGTCGACCGCCCGCGCGCCGCGGGGACCATACCGCGGCCCGGCGCGGGCGGCGCACGAGCCCGGCCTTCCCGGGCGATCCGTGTTAGAACCCACGGTGGGTGGGCCGCCCCCGCCGCCGCCTCCGTGTCGTCGATCCCGGGAGAGGGACTTGTCCGCTGACTCCGAGCCGTACCGCGTCCTGCTACCCGAGCTTGGGGAGTCGGTCACGGAGGGGACGATCGTCGAGTGGAGGGTCAAGGAGGGGGACACCGTCGCCGCGGGCGACATCCTGCTCGACATGACCACCGACAAGGTGGACGTCGAGGTTCCCGCCCCGGTCGCCGGCACGATCACGAAGCTCGTGGCGGCCGAGGGCGACACCGTCGAGGTGGGCGGGCTGCTCGCCGAGATGGGCGGCGACGGGGCGGCCCCCGCCGGCGACGCGGGCGAGGACGCCCCCGCCGACGACGCGGCGCGGGAGGAGCCCGCCGACGAGTCCCCGGCCGAGAAGGACTCCGCCGACGAGGCGCCCGCCGAGGCCCCGGCCGCGGTCCCCAGTGGCGACGGCGTGGTGGCCATCGTGCTGCCCGAGATGGAGTCCGTGGTCGAGGGCACGGTCGTCGAGTGGTTCAAGCAGCCCGGCGACGACGTGGCGCAGAACGAGGATCTGCTGGAGATCTCCACCGACAAGGTCGACACACCCGTACCGTCGCCGGTCGCGGGCGTGCTGAAGAGCATCGAGGTGCCTGAGGGCGAGACGTTCGAGATCACGCAGGCCCTGGGCTACATCGCGGTGGGCGACGGGGCGGGCGCCGCCGGCTCGCCCGCGCCCGCCGCCTCACCCGCCGGGGGCGGCGACGGGTCAGCGCCGAAGGACGCCGAGAGCGACTCGCCGGCCACGCCGGTCGCGCGACGCCTGGCGGCCAAGGAGGGCGTCGACCTGGCCGGCGTCACCGGATCGGGATCGGGTGGGATGATCAGCAGGGCCGACGTCGAGAAGGCCGCCGCGCGCGGCGCGGACGCGCCCCCGGCGGCGAAGCCCGCCGAGAAGGCCGCGGGCAAGGGCGGCGCCGGCGACCTGTTGAAGGGCCCGGCCGCCGTTCTGGCCACGTACATGGACAACAGCCTCACGGTGCCGACGGCCACCAGCTTCCGCACGCTGGGCGTCGGGATGCTCGATGCCATGCGCAAGCAGATCAACGCGGACCTGGCCGAGCAGGGCAGCAAGGAAAAGCTGTCGTTCACCCACATCGTGGCGTGGGCCATCATCAAGGCCGCGGCGGAGTGGCCCGTCATGAACACGGGCTTCGAGCGCCGCGACGGCAAGCCCTACGCTCTGCGCAGCGGCCAGGTCAACCTGGGCCTCGCCGTGGACGTCGAGCGCAAGGACGGGTCCCGCAGCCTGCTGGTGCCCGTCGTGAAGCACGCCGACGTGCTGGGCTTCAAGGGCTTCAAGGACGCGTACGACGACCTGGTCAAGCGCACCCGTTCCAACGACCTGTCGGCCGACGAACTGCGCGGCGCCACCATCACGCTCACCAACCCTGGCGGGCTGGGCACCGTCGCGTCCGTCCCGCGCCTCATGGCGGGCCAGGGCACGATCGTGGCCACCGGATCCATCGCGTACCCCGTGGGGCTCGGCAAGGCCAGTACGCAGGCCCTGGCACAGATGGGCGTGGAGAAGGTCATGACCATGACCTCCACGTACGACCACCGCGTCATCCAGGGCGCCGAGAGCGGCGGGTTCCTGGCCTCCGTCGACGCGCTGTTGGAGGGCGGAGACGAGTTCTACAACGAGGTCCGCCAGAGCATGGGCCTCGCTCCCGCGCAGCCCGCCAAGGCCGCGCCGCCGGCCGCCGCCGCCCCCGTCGCCGCGGGCGCCGTCGCCCCCAGCGGGGGCGTGCCGCCGTCGGAGGACCTCGACCAGCTGCTGCGCTGGGTGTCGTCGGCCGCGTCGCTCATCCGGGCCACGCGCAGCCACGGCCATCTGGCCGCGGCGCTCGACCCGCTTGGCTCCACGCCGCCGGGAGACCCGTCGCTGGACCCCTCCTTCTACGGCCTGACGCCCGAGGCGATGGCCCGGATCCCCTCGTCGGTGCTGAAGATGCGCGTACCGGGCGACAGTTTCCTGGCCGCGCTGCCCAACCTCCAGGCGGTGTACTCGGGCAGCATCGCGTACGAGGTCGAGCACATCACGTCGCACGAGATCCGCCGCTGGTGGCACCAGCACGTGGAGAGCGGCGACATGGCCGAGCCGCCGGTACCCGCCCGCAAGGTGGGCGTGCTGGAGCGCCTCATCCAGGTCGACGCGTTCGAGCGCTTCCTGCGCCGCCAGTATCTGGGCCAGAAGACGTTCTCCATCGAGGGCGTCGACGTGATGGTGCCACTGGCCGACGAGATCATCGACCTACTGGGCGAGGCGGGCTGCGAGGAGATCGTGCTGGGCATGGCCCACCGTGGCCGCCTGAGCTTCATCACGCACGTCGTGGGCCGCCCCGTCGAGTCGATCCTTGCCGAGTTCGAGGGCCACATGGAGTTCTCGTCCGAGGACGAGGGCTTCGACTTCGTCAAGACCGCCGGCGACGTGAAGTACCACCTCGGCGCGGAGGGCACGTTCGAGACCCACAACGGCCACACCGTGACGGTGTCGCTGGCGTCGAACCCCAGCCACCTCGAGCAGGTCAACGCCGTGGCCGAGGGCTCCACGCGCGCCCGCCAGAGCGTTCGCTCCGGCGCCGCGTTCAAGCTCGACCACAAGGTCGCCGCGCCCGTCGTCATCCACGGCGACGCCGCGTTCCCCGGCCAGGGGGTGGTCGCCGAGACGCTCAACCTGCAGGCGCTGCGCGGCTACACGACGGGCGGCACCATCCACATCATCGCCAACAACCAGATCGGGTTCACCACCGACCCGATGGACTCGCGGTCCACCGACAGCGCGTCCGATCTGGCCCGCGGCTTCGACGTGCCGATCATCCACGTCAACGCCGACGACGTTGAGGCCTGCCTCACCGCCGGCCGCCTGGCCGTGGCTTTCCGCCAGACGTTCCACCGGGACGTGCTGATCGACCTCATCGGCTACCGCCGCCTCGGCCACAACGAGGTGGACGAGCCCGCGTACACGCAGCCCGTGATGACCCGCACCATCAAGGCACACCCGCCCGTATCGCGCATCTACGGCACAAAGCTGGTGGGCGAGGGCCTGATCACCGAGGACGGCTTCAACAGCATGGTGCAGGCCGCCGAGGAGGCGATGTCGGCCGCGCACAAGGAGATCACCAGCAACCCGCCCGAGCCGCCCACCGAGCAGCAGCTGGGCCGCAGCCCGAAGGAGGAACCGCTTCCGCCGAACCCGTCGGCCGATGTGCTGAACGACCTCAACGAGCAGCTCATCACGGTGCCCGAGAGCTTCACCATCCACCCGAAGCTGCGGCCGCAGCTGGAGCGCCGTCGCGGGGTGATGGGCGAGGAGGGCGGCATCACGTGGGCGCACGCCGAGGCCCTGGCGTTCGCGTCCCTGCTGACCCAGAACGGCGTGCCGATCCGCATCACGGGCCAGGATGCCGGACGCGGCACGTTCAGCCAGCGGCACCTGGAGCTGCACGACGTGGGCGAGGGCGAGACGTGGACGCCGCGCACCGGCCGGATCTACGTGCCGATGATGAACCTGCGCGACGCCCAGGCGACGTTCGAGCTGCACAACAGCCCGCTGTCGGAGTCGGCGGCGATGGGCTTCGAGTACGGGTACTCCACGCGCGCCTCCGAGGCCCTCGTGCTCTGGGAGGCGCAGTACGGCGACTTCGCCAACGGCGCCCAGATCATGGTCGACCAGTTCATCGTGTCCGGCCGCGCCAAGTGGGGCGAGAAGTCGCGCCTGACACTGCTCTTGCCACACGGCTACGAGGGCAACGGCCCCGAGCACTCCTCGGGCCGCATCGAGCGCTTCCTGCAGCTGTGTGCCGAGGACAACATCCGCGTGGCGAACTGCTCGACGGCCGCGAACTACTACCACCTGCTGCGCCTGCAGGCGCTGAGCTCCAAGCACCGGCCGCTGGTCGTGTTCACGCCCAAGAGCCTGCTGCGCGCGAAGGCCGCGACCGCCACGCTGGACGAGTTGGTGAACGGCGCGTTCCAGTGGGTCATCGACGACCCCACCGTCGACGACCGCGACGCGGTCACGACGGTGGCGCTGTGCAGCGGCAAGATCTACCACGAGCTGCAGGGCAGCAAGAAGCGCCCCGAGCGCCCCGACCTGGCCATCGCCCGCGTGGAGATGATCTACCCGTTCCCGCGGCGCGAGATCCGCGAGCTGCTGGCGTCCTACCCGAACCTCAAGCAGGTCCTGTGGGTGCAGGAGGAGCCGGCCAACATGGGTCCGTGGGACTACATGAACCCCCGCCTGCGCGTGAAGGTGATGCCGAAGGGCGTGACGCTGGACTACCGCGGCCGGGCGCGGCGCGCCAGCCCCAGCGAGGGCTACCCGCAGGCCCACCAGGCCGAGCAGGAGCGCATCATCACCGAGACGCTCACCGCCGGCGGGGAGTAGGGACCGCATGGACGCGCCGCCCGGCCCCGGGGTCTGGCGGCGCGTCGGACCTGACGCGCTCGACCCCCGCGCCGCGGTTGACAGACCCCTCCGTCTTCTGGACCGCATGGCCGACGTCGGCCCGCCGGTGACGTCGTGGTCGACGGTCACGCGCCCCTGCCTGGTGCTGGGCCGCACGGGTCGCCCCGCCGGCGTGAACGCGGCGCACGCGGCGGCCGCCGGCATCGAGGTGGTGGAGCGCCGCTCGGGCGGGCAGCCGGTGCTGTGGGACGCGGGCCTGCTGTCGCTGGACGTCGTGCTGCCGCCCGGCCACGCCCTGGCCGGCCGGGATGTGACGCTGGCGTACCGGTGGCTGGGCGACGCGCTGGCGAACGGACTGCGCGACGCCGGCGTGCCCGGCACGCGGACCGTGTCGATCGGTGAGGCGCGCGAGCACGCCGCCCGCGGCGACGCCCAGGCGACGCGGGCCCGCCGGGCCTGCTTCGGGGCCCTGTCTCCGTTCGAGGTGGTGGCGGCCGACGGGCGCAAGCTCGTGGGCCTGGCCCAGGCCCGCCGCCGCGCGGGGACGCTGTTCCAGTGCGGCGTGCTGATGCGGTGGGCTCCGGCCACGCTGGCGGCGTGCCTGGAGGCCGACCCCGGCGAGGCGGAGCGCCTGGCCGCCGCGCTGGGCGCCTCCGCCACCGACGTCGCGACCGCCGCCCCCGGCGTGTCGGCCGCCGACGTGGTGGCTGCCGTGGACGCGCGACTCGCCGCGGCGCTCGGTGCGGTGGCGACGACGTGACCAGGTTCGCCTCCGCCGACGACCTGCCCGCGCCGTTGCCGCTTGACGAGGACTGGGTGATCGAGGGTGACAACATGGCGGTGCTGTCCGCGCTGCCGGACGCCGCGTTCGACCTGGTCTACATCGACCCGCCGTTCAACACGGGCCGCGCGCGCACCCACGGCATCGTGGCGGCCGAGCGGGCCGCTCCCGGCCGAGGACGTGCGGGCTTTCACGGACGCGAGTACACCCGCCGCGTCACCGAGACCCGCTCGTACGCCGACGCGTTCGACGACTACCTGGGGTTCGTGGCCCCGCGGCTGGAGCAGGCGCGGCGCCTGCTGGCGCCCTGGGGCACCCTGTACTTCCACATCGACTACCGCGAGGCGCACTACTGCAAGGTGCTGCTGGACGACCTCTTCGGCCGCGACGCGTTCCTCAACGAGATCATCTGGGCGTACGACTACGGCGCCCGCACCACCCGCCGCTGGCCCGCGAAGCACGACACGATCCTGGTGTACGTCAGGGATCCGTCGGGGTATCACTTCGACTCGGGCGAGGTGGACCGCGAGCCGTACATGGCCCCCGGCCTCGTGACGCCCGAGAAGGCCGCGCGAGGAAAGCTCCCCACCGACGTCTGGTGGCACACCATCGTGGGGACGAACAGCCGGGAGAAGACCGGTTACCCCACGCAGAAACCCGAGGGGGTCGTGCGGCGCGCCGTGGCGGCGTCGTCCCGTCCCGGGGGCTGGTGCCTGGACTTCTTCGCGGGCTCGAGGACGCTGGGGGCGGCCGCCCGCGGCCTGGGCAGGAGGTTCGTCCTGGTGGACGACAACCCCGAGGCCATCGCGGTGATGCGCCGGCGGCTCGGAGACAGACCCTAGCCGGGCGCCACCCGCACCACCAGGCACGCCGGGCCGTCGGCGGACCGGGCGCGCAGGCCGGCCAGCGCGGAGGCCAGGTCGCGCGGCCGCTCCACCCGCTCCACCGATGCCCCGAAAGCCGCGCACAGAGCGCCCGGGTCGTAGCCCCCCAGGCCCAGGCCCGGCCACGCCCCGCCCGGCCTGCCGGTGAGGTCGCGCAGGCCGGCGCGCAGGATCTCGTAGCCGCCGTTGTCGGCCACCACGAGGCCCACCCGCGCGCCGTGCCGGGCGGCCGTCCACAGCGCGTGCGCGCCGAATACCAGGCCGCCGTCGCCCTGCAGGCACGTGCAGTAGCGGCCCGGGTGCGCGATGGCCCCGCCCACGCACGCGGGGAGGCCCCAGCCGAGCGCGCTGCCCCGGTGGGCGAGCCAGTTCCCGGGCCGCCCGCGGCGGCTGCGGCGGAGGGCCCGCCCGGACGTGAGGCCCTCGTCCACCAGCATGTCGCCGGGGCGCACGTGGGCGTCGACGGCGCGGGCCAGCGCGTGCGGCGTGATGCCCCGCGGGTCCGCCACGGGGTCGGCCCATGACGCCCGTCGCCGCGCGGCGTGGGCGGCGGCGGCCGCGTGCACCCGGGCGCGCGCTCCGGGGACGCGGCGGGGCAACGCCACCAGCAGGGCCTCCGCGGCCCGCCGCGGGTCTGCGTGCAGCGCCACGTCGGTGCGAGCGTTGCGCCCCAGGCCGTCGGCATCGGCGTCGGCGTGCACCAGGTGCGTGCCCGAGGCCAGCGGGGGCCCCGGGCTGTGGCCGAACACGCGGAACACGGGGCACCCGAGCGCGAGCACGACGTCGTGGACCGCCAGGGTCGCACGGATGGCGTCGCCCATCGGGGGCAGGTATCCGGCCCAGAGCGCGTCGTTCCAGGCGACGGGCGCGCGGGCGGCGTGGGGCTCGCCCCACACGGGTGCGCCCAGCCGCAGGGCCAGCGCCGCCACGGCCGCCCCGCCGCCCGCGTGGGCCACGCCGTCACCCGCCACGATCGCGGGCGCGTCCGCCACAGCCAGCAGTTCGGCGGCGCGCGCGACGGCCCGGGGCGGGGGTTCCGGGGCGGGCGCGCCGGCCCACGGGGCGCGCGTCCCCTCCCCGGCGGCCGCGGCGGTCTGCACGTCCAGCGGGATGCCCACGAGAGCGGGACCGCACGGAGGCGTCAGCGCGGCGCGCGCCGCGCGGTCGAGGGCGGCGGGAAGTGAGGCGGCCGCGTCCACCTCCTCCGCGTGGACCGTGGCCTCGCGGGCGATGGCGACCACGTCGCCGCCCAGGAACGGGTCCGTGCCGCGCAGCGCCGTGTGCTGGGTGCCCGCCGTCACAAGCAGCGGCACGCGGGCGCGGCGGGCGTTCATCAGCGCCGCCATGGCCGTGGCGACGCCGGGCCCCGTGTGCAGGTTCACCGCGGCGATGCGGCCGGTGGACTGGGCGTACCCGTCGGCCATGCCCACGACGCCCGCCTCGTGCAGGCCCAGCACGTACCGCACGCGGTTCTGACGCGACAGCGCGTCGATCAGCGGCAGCTCCGTGGAGCCCGGGTTGCCGAACAGGTGCGTGACCCCCTGGTCGGCGAGGACCGCGAGCAGGGCGTCGCAGGCACCCGTCACGTCGTACGCGCCACGGCGGGCGTCAGTCGAGAGGCGCCATCGTGAGCCCGGCGTCCGAGAGCTGCTCCCAGTAGAGCTCGGCGGGCTCCCGCATGCCGCTCCACACACGGGCACGGCCGCGGTTGTGGATCTCGTTGGCGAAGCCCATCCCCTTCTCGTAGCTCACGCCCGGCAGGACGCCCGCCAGGATGGATGCGACGCCCTGGAACGTGTTGTGGTCGTCGTTGAGCACGATGATGTTGGTGGGACCACCCAGGCCGGTCCCGTCGCCCGTGCGGGGCTTCTCGACGGTTGTGGGATCGATCGTCGCCATGCGGCCAAGGATACCGCTGCGGCGCCCTCACTCCACGGCGACGACCACCTTGCCGCGGGCGTGGCCGCCGCCCAGGTGGCGCATGGCCTCGGCGGCCTCGGCCAGTGGGAACGTCCGGTCGATCACGGGCCGGACGCTGCCCTCGCCGATCAGCCGGGTGAGCTCGGCCAGGTCCTCGGGGCCGGTCTTGGCCGTGACGAACCCCAACGAGCGGTCGCCGCCCAGCGACAGCAGCCGCCCCAGGGCGAGGGCCTCGAGCATCTGGCGCCCGCCGCCACCCACCATCAGGTAGCGCCCACCCGGCGCGAGCATCCGCCTGTAGGCGCGAATTGGGTGGTATCCGTTGACGCCGAGGATCACGTCGTACCGCTCACCCTCCGCCGTCACGTCGGTGATGGCGTAATCGACCACGCGGTCGGCGCCGAGCTCCCCGGCCTGGTCGGCGTTGCGGGCGCTGCACACCGCGGTGACGCGCGCGCCGAGCGCCTTCGCGATCTGCACGGCGAACGTGCCGACCCCGCCCGCCGCCCCCTGCACCAGCACGTGGTCGCCCTTCGCGGGCGCCGCGCGGCGGAGGGCCTGCAGCGCCGTGGCGCCGGCCAGCGGCACGGCGGCCGCCTGCTCGAGCGTCAACCCGCGCGGCGCCGGCGCGAGGCATGCGGCGGGCACGCACACGTACTGGGCCAGCGCCCCGCCCCCGGCGCCCCACACGTCGCCGAACACCTCGTCGCCGGGGCGGCACGTCGTGATGCCCTTGCCGACGGCGTCCACGACGCCCGCCACGTCCATTCCCAGGATCCGGCGCCTTGGGCGGAGAAGTCCGGACTGCAGGCGCACAAGGGGGATGTCGGCGGTCAGCAGGTGCCAGTCGGCCGCGTTGAGCGACGCGGCGCGTACCCGCACGCGCACCTCGCCGTCGCCCGGCTCGGGCGTCGGCACCTCGCGCAGCACAAGCTCGTCGGGGGTTCCATAGCGGGTGTAGACGATCGCGTTCATCGGCGCGCCTCAAGTTCGGTCCGCGGACGCCGGGATGCTCCCCCGCACCGGCCGGGCCTTCCACCCGGGTTCGGTAAACCCTCGGCCACGAACCGCCCAACACGGGCGGGTTACGATGCCGTCCCCGCCGACCGCACCCCAAGGAGCGCCGCATGGCCGCGAGCCCACTGCCCGACAACCTCGAGGTGCGCAAGGACGGAGCCAGGGGGGTGTTCGAACTGCTGGTGGACGGCACGCACGCGGGGCTCATCACGTTCCGCGACAACCACGGCGTCCGTGCGATGCCGCACACCGAGGTGGACGCCGCCTTCGAGGGCCGGGGCCTGTCGAGGCCGCTCATCCGGGCCGCGCTGGACCAGACCCGTGCGGAGGGACTGGGCGTGTTGCCCATGTGCCCGGCCATCAGCCGCTACGTGCAGAAGAACCCGGAGTACCAGGACCTGGTGCCCGAGGGGCAGCGCCCGGCGTTCGGGCTGGGGTAACGTCCTACGCGGACGGCGCCACGCGGACCAGACCCGTCCACTGGCCCGGGCCGTAGCTGCGGGCCGACACCTTGTCGCTGGAGTTGCCCTCCACCGTGTCCACGCCACCGTCGGCCTTGACGTTGGTGACCACGCCGATGTGGTCGGTGAGGCCGTCGCCGTTGCGGTCGAAGACGATGAGGTCGCCCACCTGGGCGGGGACGCCCTGGCTGGGCGTGATCCACGTGCCGGTGTCCTTGCCCCACTGCTGGACGTTGGGCACCCAGCCCTCGCCGCGGCCGTTGGGTCCCACCGGGACGCCCGCCTGCGCGCACACCCACGACGTGAAGTAGCTGCACCACGGGCCGATGCCGGCCCCCTGGGTGGCCGTGCGATACTCGGCGATGCGCGGGCCGTTGTTCGACCCGGGCGGCTGCTCGGCCACGCCGAGCTCGGCCGACGCGATGCGGGCGATCTCCTGGCCGGTCGCGCTTCCGGTACCGACGCCCGTGAGCGCGGACGGCGCGGTCACCGTGCTCGGCCCGAGGCCGTCCTCAACGGGGCTCGTCGTATCCAGCGCGGCGTTCGTCCGGGCGGTGGCCAGTTGCTGGGCGAAGCCCGACGTGGCCGCCGCCTGGGTGGGTCCGGTGGGCGCGGGCATCGCCATGTCCTGGATCTCGCGGATCCGGGCCAGCGTCGCCGACAGGCCCCCGATGTCGTCCGTCACGGGGAAAGTCATCGCCCGCCTTGTCGGCATCGGCGGGGGGCGACTTGAGCGGGACGGGGGGACCGGTGAGACGGGGTCACACGCCCCGGATCGGGCCGTGGGCGCCCGACCCCGACACGGCGACCGGTGACAGGCCCGGAAGGCGGGAATATCCTCGATCCGTGTCCGCAGACCTGTGCGCCTGCAGCGCACGCGCAGCGAGGGGGAGTCCGTGACCGGCCAATCCACATCCCGGGCGCGCATCGGCATGGCGTTCCGGGTCGGCCTGCCGCTGGTCATCGCGGCGGTCATCTGGTTCCTCCCGGTGCCGGGCACGCTGGCCGAGGACGGCTCGAAGCTGGTGGACGCCGACGGCATGCACATGCTGGCGATCTTCGTCGGCACGATCGTGGCACTGATCACTCAGCCGCTCCCGACGGCGTCGGTGTCGATCATCGGCCTGGCGGTCGCGATGATCACGAAGACCATGCCGTTGGAGGGGTCACCCGCCCCCGCGCTGGCGGGCTTCGCGAACAGCACTGTCTGGCTGATCGTCGCCGCGTTCTTTATCTCCGAGGGCTTCGTCGTGACGGGCCTCGGCAAGCGCATCGCCCTCTGGTTCGTCACGAAGCTGGGCCGCTCCAGCCTGGGCCTGGCGCACGGGATGGCGGCCACCGACCTGGTGCTCGCCCCGGCCACGCCGTCCAACACCGCCCGCGCCGGGGGCGTGATCTTCCCCATCGTCAAGTCCCTGTCGCTGCTGGCCGGGTCGACGACGGAGACCGAGGAGTCGCGGCGCACGCTGGGCGCGTACCTGATGATGTCGCTGGTGCTGGTCAACACCGTCACGTCCGCGATGTTCATCACGGCGATGGCGGGCAACCCGGTGGCCGTCGACGCCGCCAAGGCGCTCAACACGCCCGTCGACATCTCGTGGGGCAAGTGGGCCCTGGCGGCGGCGGTGCCCGGCATCGTGTCGCTGCTGCTGGTGCCGTGGCTGCTGTTCAAGCTGTACCCGCCCACCCGCAGGCAGACGCCGGAGGCCCCCGCGCACGCGCGCGCGGAGCTGGCGAAGATGGGCCCGATCAGCCGCAACGAGTGGACCATGGTCGGCACGTTCGTGCTGCTGCTTGCCCTGTGGATCGCCGGCGACTCGCTGGACATCAACGCCACGGCCACCGCGTTCGTGGGCGTGTCGCTGCTGCTCGTCACGCGCGTGCTGGCGTGGAAGGACCTCGCCGCCGACTCCTCGGCCTGGCAGACGCTGATCTTCTTCGGCGTGCTCGTGGGCATGGCCAGCTACCTGAACAAGCTGGGCGTGATCCCGTGGATCGGGCAGGAGTTGTCGGACGCCGTCGACGGCACGCACTGGCTGGTCGCCTTCGGCGTCCTGTCGCTGGCGTACTTCTACGGCCACTACCTGTTCGCGTCGAACACGGCGCACATCACGGCGATGTACGCGGTGTTCCTCACGACGTCCATCGCGGCGGGCGCCCCGCCGATGTTCGCGGCACTGGCGCTGGGTTTCCTCGGCAACCTGTTCGGCGGCCTCACCCACTACGCGTGCGGCCCGAGCGGCCTGGTGGGCGGCAGCGGCTACGTGCCGATCCCGACGTGGTTCCGCCTGGCGCTCATTATGTCCATCCCGGTGCTGCTCATCTGGACGACGATCGGCGGCGCGTGGATGTACCTCATCGGCGCCTGGGACTGACGGCCGGGCGCATCGCGCTGACCATGTGATCGGGGATCGTCGTCTATGAGAGCGACGACACCCCCCGGCTTCGCGCGACGGTGCCGGCGGCCGCCTCGCCGGGGTGTGCGGTCTCCTCAACCACAAACACACGTTCGCATGCCCTAGACTCCCGGGATGCCCGGCGCCCCCGACCCGCTCGCGCCGTTCCACCCGCTCACGCGGGGCTGGTTCACCCGCGCGTTCGCCGCGCCGACGGGCGCGCAGGCGGCCGGGTGGCCCCGCATCGCTGCGGGCGAGCACACGCTGATCCTGGCCCCCACTGGGTCGGGCAAGACCCTGGCCGCGTTCCTGTGGGCCATCGACCGGCTGGTGACCGCGAAGCTTGACGACGCCCCGGCGCGGCGCGTGCTGTACGTGTCGCCCCTGAAGGCCCTCAACTACGACGTCGAGCGCAATCTGGCCGGGCCGCTGGCGGGCCTGGCCGACGCCGCTCGTCGCGACGGGCGCGTGCTGCCCGAGATCGGCGTGGCGGTGCGCACCGGGGACACGCCCCAGAACGAGCGCCAGAAGATGTTGCGCACCCCGCCCGACATCCTCATCACCACTCCCGAGAGCCTGTACCTGTTGCTGACCTCGCGCGGGCGGGAGATCCTGAAGGACGTCGGCACCGTGATCGTGGACGAGATCCACGCGGTCGCGGCCACGAAGCGCGGCACCCACCTGGCCCTCAGCCTCGAGCGCCTGGAGGAGCTCGTGCGCGGCGAAGGCGGGGCGCTGCAGCGCATCGGGCTGTCGGCTACCCAGCGTCCGCTGCAAGAGGTCGCTAGGTTCCTGGGCGGCAACGGGCCGGACGGTGCCCGCCCCGTCGCCATCGCGGACGCGGGCGCCGCCAAGGATCTCGACCTGGAGGTCGTCGTTCCCGTGAACGACATGGCCGAGGTCACGTCCTCCGGGCCCGAGCGGCAGGCCGCCGACCTGGCGCCGTTGCAGGGGGGCGAGGACACGCGCCGATCTATCTGGCCGTCCATGTATCCGCGCCTGCTGGAGCTGATCCGCGCCCACACGTCGACGCTCGTGTTCGTCAACAACCGGCGCCTGGCCGAGCGCCTGGCGATCCGCCTCAACGAATTGGCGGGCGAGGAGGTGGCCCGCGCGCACCACGGCAGCCTGGCCCGCGACCAGCGCGTGATCATCGAGGAGGACCTCAAGGCCGGGCGCATCCCCGCCCTCGTGGCCACGAGCAGCCTCGAGCTGGGCATCGACATGGGCGCCATCGACCTCGTGATCCAGGTGGAGAGCCCCCGCAGCGTCGCCACGGGCATCCAGCGCGTCGGCCGCGCAGGCCACGGCGTGGGCCGCGCCAGCCGCGGGCGGATCTTCCCCAAGTACCGGGGCGACCTGCTGGAGTGCGCCGCCGTCGTGCACCGCATGCGCGACGGCGAGATCGAGCGCACCACCGTCCCCCGCCTGCCCCTGGACGTTCTGGCCCAGCAGTTGGTGGCCGCGTGCGTCGACCGCGACTGGCACGTCCCCGACCTGCTGGCCCTGGTCCGCGGCGCCTACCCATTCACGGAGATCAGCCGCGAGCAGTTCGACGGCGTGCTCGACATGCTGGCGGGCCGGTACCCGTCGGACGAGTTCGCCGAGCTGCGACCGCGCCTGGCGTGGGACCGCGGCACGGACGTGGTACGCGGCCGGCCCGGCATCCGCCAGCTGACCGTGCAGAACGCGGGCACCATCCCCGACCGCGGCCTGTACGGCGTGTACCTGGCCGACGGCACGGCCCGCGTGGGCGAGCTGGACGAGGAGATGGTGTACGAGGCCCGGGCGGGCCAGACGTTCATGCTCGGCGCCTCGACGTGGCGCATCGAGCAGATCACGCACGACAGAGTGCTGGTCTCGCCCGCTCCCGGCGCGCCGGGAGCCGTGCCGTTCTGGCGCGGCGAGGGCGTCGGCCGCCCCGCCGAGTTGGGGGCCGCGGTGGGCGCGCTGGCCCGCGAGTTGCTCGCCGCACCTCCCGACGAGGCCCGCGCCCGGCTGGCCCGCGACAGCCGCTTCGACGCCCGGGCGGCCGAGAACCTGGTGCGCTACCTGCACGACCAGGCCGAGGCCACCGGCGCGCTGCCCAGCGACCGCACCGTCGTGATCGAGCGGTTCCGCGACGAGATCGGCGACTGGCGTATCTGCCTGCTGAGCCCGTTCGGGGCCCGCGTCCACGCGCCGTGGGCCATGGCGCTGTCGGCACGCATCCGCGAGGAGACCGGGCAGCAGGTCCACCCCATCTGGAGCGACGACGGCATCGCGCTGCACCTGCCCGAGACCGACGAGGCGCCCGACGGCTCGATAATGCTGATCGACGCGGACGAGGTCGACGAGCTGGTGATCGGTGAGCTCGCCTCCAGCGCCCTGTTCGGCGCGCGCTTTCGCGAGAACGCCGGGCGTGCCCTGCTGATCCCCCGCCGACGCCCCGGCCAGCGCACGCCGCTGTGGCAGCAGCGTCTGCGGGCGTCGGCGCTGCTGCAGGTGGCGCGCCGCTACGGCAGCTTCCCCGTGATCCTCGAGACGTACCGCGAATGCCTGAACGAC
The DNA here is from genome assembly GCA_020438485.1 of Thermoleophilia bacterium. Taxonomy (GTDB): domain Bacteria; phylum Actinomycetota; class Thermoleophilia; order Miltoncostaeales; family Miltoncostaeaceae; genus JAGQUM01. The sequence goes on from JAGQUM010000050.1 coordinate 23,450, forward strand.
TGGTTCGACCTGCCCGCGCTGCGCGACGTGCTGGGCGGCGTCGCCACCCGCCGCATCGCCGTGGTGGAGGCCGACACCGACCGCCCGTCGCCGTTCACGTCGACGCTGATGTTCGAGTACGTCGCCACGTACATGTACGACGACGACGCGCCGGTCGCCGAACGCCGCGCCCAGGCGCTGGCGCTCGACCGCGACCTGCTGCGCGAGCTGCTGGGAGACGACGGGCTGCGCGAGCTGTTGGACGCTGACGCCATCGCGGCCGTCGAGGCCGACCTGCAGCACACGAGCGAACGGGCCCGCGCCGCCCACCCCGACGCACTGCACGACCTGCTGCGCATCGTGGGCGACCTCACGGCCGGGGAGGTGGCGGCCCGCCTGGCCGAGCCGTCGCGGGCCGACGCGTGGCTGGAGGCCCTGCGTGCCCAGCGGAGGGCCGTCGGTGTGCGCGTGGCGGGCGAGGACCGCTGGATCGCGGCCGAGGACGTGGCCCGGTACCGCGACGGGCTCGGCGTGATGCCCCCGCCGGGGCTGCCCGACGCGCTGCTGGCCCCGACGGACGACGCCCTGGTGGGGTTGGTGGGTCGCTACGCCCGCACGCACGGGCCGTTCACCGCCGCGGACGCGGCAGCGCGCCTCGGCATCGCGGCGGGCGCAGCCGAGGCGGCGCTGGAGGTGCTACGCGGGCGCGGGACCGCCGTGGAGGGCGAGATGCTGCCCGGCGGGTCGGGGCGCGAATGGTGCGACACCGACGTGCTTCGCCGCCTGCGCCGCGCCAGCATGGCCGCGCTGCGGGCCGAGGTGGAGCCCGTTGAGCACGCCGCGCTGGGCGCGTTCCTTCCCACGTGGCAGGGGGTCGACCGCGCCACGTCTCCCGGTGGCCCCGACGCGCTGCGCGACGTCATCGCGGCGTTGCAGGGAGTCGCCCTGCCCGCCGCGCAGTGGGAGAACGAGGTGTTCCCCCGCCGCCTGGGCGGCTATTCGCCCGCGTGGCTCGACCAGCTCGCCGCGGAGGGTTCGGTGCGGTGGCTGGGCGTCACCCCCACCGGGGGCGGCCGCGTGGCGCTGTACCTGCGCGAGGACGCCGCGCTGCTGGCCGCGCCGCCCGGGCCGGTGCCCGACGACGCCGCCGCGGCGGCCGTGGCCGGGGCACTGGCGGGCGGGGCCCTCTTCTGGGACGAGCTGCTGGACGCGGCCGGCGTGGACGCCGAGGGGGCGTTCGCCGCGCTCTGGAGGCTGGTGTGGGCGGGGCGGGTGGCCAACGACACGTGGACGCCGCTGCGGGCCCCCCGGCGGCTCCCCGTTCCCCCGCCGGCGTCGCGGCACCGCGTGGGGCGCCGGGCCCGCCGGCCTTCCGCCGCCGGGCGCGCGGTGCTGGCGGGGCGCTGGGCGTCAACCGACTCCCTGTTCGCGGGGGCGCCGTCCCCCGCGCAGCAGGCTCAGGCGCGCGCCGAGCTGCTGCTGGAACGCCATGGAGTGGTCACGCGCGGCGCCGCCATCGCCGACGGCACGCCGGGCGGGTTCGCCGCCGTCTACCCCGCGCTCGCGCGGATGGAGATCACGGGTGCGTGCCGCCGCGGGTACTTCGTCGACGGGCTGGGGGGAGCGCAGTTCGCGGTGCCGGGCGCCGTGGACCGGCTGCGCGACATGCGCCCGGGCGGGGCCGGCGACGCCGCCACGCTGGTGCTGGGGGCGGCCGACCCCGCGCAGGCCTACGGCGCGTCGCTGCCGTGGCCCGCGCACGGCGGCAGCCGGACGCCGTCGCGGGTGCACGGCGCGTACGTCGTCACGCGCGGGGGCCGACCGGTGCTGTACGTCGAGCGTGGTGGCCGCGGCATCGTCACCTTCGAGGGTACGGGGGACCTCGACCTCGACGCCGGCCTCGCCGCACTGACCGCGTGGGTCACATCCCACCGCGCGCGGGTGCTGCGACCCGAGCGCGTCGACGGAGTGCCGGTCACGGGATCGGCGTGGGAGGAGCGCCTGGAGTCCGCGGGCTTCCGCCGCGACCTCAGGGGGATGATCCTGCGTGCCTGAGGGCCACGTCGCGCACCGCAACGCCGGGCTGTGGAACGCCCACCTGGTAGGCCGCACGGTGACCGGCGCGACGTCGTCCTCTCCGCGCGCGCTGGCCCAGGACATCCCGGGGCGCCTGCGGGGCGACGTGCTGGCCTCCGCGGAGGCCCGCGGCAAACACCACATCATGCGGTTCGCCAGCGGCCGGGTGCTGCTGACCCACCTGCGCATGAACGGCGTGTGGCGGCTGGGCCGGGGCACGCCGCGCGGACGCCCGCGCAACCTGACGCTCGCCCTCGAGTTCGGCGACGTCACGGCGGCGCTGTACCGCTGCCAGTCCGTCCGCCTACTCGAGCCCGGTGAGCCCCTGCCGCCCGGCGTGCGCCGGGTGGGCCCCGACCTGCTGGACGACGCCGTGGACCCCGCCGCCACCACCCGCGACGCGCTGGCCGCCACCGACCCGGGCCGGGAGGTGGGCGAGGCCGTCATGGACCAGACCCTGGTCTCGGGCATCGGCAACGTCTACAAGAGCGAGAGCCTCTTCCTGGCCGGCGTCGACCCCTGGCGCGCCGTCGGCACGCTCACGTCCGCGGAGGCCGAGGACGTCGGGCGGATCGCCGCCGAGCTGCTGCGCCGCGGCGTGCGCGACGGCGGGGCCATCACCACGTTCGACCCGCCCAGCCGGCCGTGGCGGCGACCGGGGGGCGAGCGGTGGGTGTACCGCCGCGTCGATGAGCCGTGCCGGCGCTGCGGCGCCCGCATCCGGGCGCGGGGCCAGGGCGACGAGAACCGCACCACCTACTGGTGCCCGAGTTGCCAGAAGTAGCCGAAATCGGCGAACCCGTCCCCGCGGGGGGAACGACTCCCCCCGCCGGGCTGATCAACTCCGGGACGAGCGTCCAGTGCATGCACGGGCGCCGGGGAGCACAATCAGCGTGAGGGGCAAACGCCGCCGCGCGCGGAGGCCGCCCCGCCAGGACAACCGAGGTGCCACAGGATGAAGGAACGCGTCCGCCGTATCGTGATGGACCACGGGCGGCTCTCCGTTGCCTCGCTCTCCGACGCGGACGACCTGTACCGCGCCGGCATGACGTCGCACAGCAGCGTCAACGTGATGCTGGCGCTGGAGTCCGAGTTCGACATCGAGTTCCCCGACGAGATGCTGACCCGCGAGACGTTCGCGACCATCGACGCCATCGTCGGTGCGGTGGGCTCGCTGGCGGGGGCCGCCTGATGGCCGCCGCCGCGTTCCACGAGGCCGTCGCCGCCGCGGCCGGCGTCGCAGCCCAGCACGCCGACGACGTCGACGCCCGGGCGCGCTTCCCGCGCGAGGCCATCGACGCCCTCCGCGATGGGGGCACACTCGGCGCGTCGGTGGGCACGGCTCACGGCGGCCCCGATGTGGGCTTCGCGGACATCTGCGACGCGTGCCGCGTGCTGTCCCGTGGTTGCGCCGCCACCGGGATGATCTTCGCGATGCACCACATCCAGGTGGCCAGCATCGCCCGCCACGCCGGGGACTCCGCGTACATACGCGATTACCTGGGGCGAGTGGCGTCCGAGCAGCGCCTCGTCGCCTCGGCGACATCGGAGGTGGGGACCGGCGGCGACCTGCGGCGCAGCATCGCATGCGTCGAGGACCGGGGCGGCGGCCGGCTCGGCTTCACGAAGAACGCCCCCACGGTGTCGTACGGCGGGCACGCCGACGACGTGCTGACCACCGTCTGGCGCGGACCCGATGCGGATGCGTCCGACCAGGTGCTGGTGCTGACCGCGCGCGACGAGAGCGGCATGACGCAGACCGGCGAGTGGGACACCATGGGCATGCGCGGCACGTGCAGCCCCGGGTTCGAGATCTCGGCGGTGTTCGGCCCCGAGCAGATCGTCCCGGGCGAGTTCGCCCCCATCTGCTCCGAGACGATGGTGCCGTGGTCGCACCTCACGTGGGCCCACGTCTGGCTGGGCATCGCCACGTCCGCCGTGGGACGGGCCCAGGCCATGGTGCGGGCGCAGGGCCGCCGCAGCCCCGACGTCACGCCGGAGGCCGGCGGCCGCCTGTCGGCCGTCGTGGCCCGCCTGCAGGCCATGCGGGCGTTCGTGGACGCGGCCACCGCCGAGTACGCGGCGTTGATGGACGGCGACCCGGCCCACCTGTCGAGCTTCGGATACGGCCTGCGGATCAACAACCTCAAGATCCGGGCCAGCGAGGACGTCGCGGCGATCTGCCACGACGCGCTGGGCGTCGTCGGCATCGCGGGATACCGCAACGGCACGCCGTTCTCCCTGGGGCGCCACGTCCGCGACAGCCTGTCGGCCGCCCTGATGATCGGCAACGAGCGCATCCACGCCACCAACGCCCGCATCCTGCTGGTGCAGCGCGAGGTCTGACCGTGGCCGCCGACGACTCCCCCACCCCGTTCCGCGACGAACTCGTCGCACGCGGCCACCTCATCCCCAGCGGCCAGCCCGGCGTGTTCGGCCGCGGCGACGAGTTCGAGCGGGTGTGCACCGGGTTCGACCGCCTCGTGGATGACGCGGTGGCCCCCGACGGGGCCGAGCGGCTGCGCTTCCCTCCGCTCGTGCCGAAGCTCAGCATCGAGAGGGTGGGGTATCTCAAGTCGTTCCCGGACCTCATCGGGGCCGTCTTCGGGTTCCGCGGCGACGAGGCCGAGGCGGCCGAGATGGCCCAGACCGCGTGGGAACACGGCGACTGGTCGGGCCACCTTCGTCAGATGGACGTGACGCTCACCCCCGCGGGCTGCTACCCCTGCTACCCGGCCGTCGCCGCGCGCGGGCGCCTGGCGGCGGACGGCGCGCTGCTGGACCTGGGGCCGTGCAGCGTGTTCCGCAACGAGCCGTCCGACGACCCGGCGCGCCTGCAGGCGTTCCGCATGCGCGAGGTGGTGCGCATCGGCACCCCCGAGCAGGTGCTGGAGTGGCGTGAGCGGTGGATGAGGCGCGCCCAGGACGTCTTCGCCCGCGTCGAACTGGACGCCGACGTCGACGTCGCCAACGACCCGTTCTTCGGCCGCGGCGGCAGGATGCTGGCCAAGAATCAGCGGGCCCTCCAGCTGAAGTTCGAGGTGCTCGCCCCCATCGCCACGAACGCGCCCACCGCCATCTCCAGCTTCAACTACCACCAGGACCACTTCGGCCACGCGTTCGGGATCGAGCGGCACGACGGTGAGGTTGCCCACTCCGCGTGCCTCGGCTTCGGCCTCGAGCGCGTCGCGATGGCGCTGATGCGCCGCCACGGCACCGACGTGGGCTCCTGGCCCTCCGACGTGATGCGCGAACTGCGGCTGGACGGGCCCCGGCCGTGAACACCGACACCGTGCCCTCCCACTCCGCACCCGAGGCCCCCGGAAGCGCCACCCGCCACGGGTACTTCACCACGTCGAACGGCGTTCCGCTGCTGGGGCACCTGCACGGGGGCACCGCCGAGCGAGGGGTCGCCGCGCTCATCGTGGCCCCGTTCGGCTGGGAGGACGTGTGCAGCTACCGTCCGCGCCGCGCGCTGGCCCGGCGCCTGGCCGCCGAGGGGATCCCCACGCTGCGCTTCGACGCCCCCGGCGCCGGCGACAGCGCGGGCGACGCCTCGCTGCCGGGCCGCGTGGACGCCTGGATCGACGCCGTCGCCCGCGCGGCGCAGGTTCTGCGGGACGAGACGGGGTGCGCGCGCGCCGTCGCCGTCGGGATCGGGCCCGGCGCCGTCGTGGCGGGGCACGCGCTGCTTGCCGGCGCCCTCCTGGACGCCGCCGTGCTATGGCCCGCCGTGGGGCGCGGCCGCCAGTTCGTGCGCGAGATGGCGGCGCTGAGGCGGCTGGAGCGCCAGGAGTACGCGTCCGAGGCCGACGATGGCGAGGACGACGGCACCGTCGCCGGGTTCCTGGCCGACGCCGCGTTCCGCGACGCGCTGTCCGCGCTCGACCTGGCCGATGCCGCCGGGTCCGGCTCGCTCGCGGGCGCCCGGGTGCTGGCGATGGGCCGCGACGGCATCGCGCCGGACGCGCGCCTCGTGGACGCCCTGCGCGGCGGCGGCGCCTCGGTCGAAACCGACGGGGGGGCCGGATACGGCGCCATGATGGCCGACCCCCAGGCGGCGCGCATCCACGGCGACACCTCCGCCCGCATCGCCGGGTTCTGCCTGGACGTCGGCCAGGACCTGCCCGCCGGCGACGTGACGGCAGTGCTGCAGCCCACCGCGCGGGTTGCGGACGGCGTCGACGAGCACCCTGTCGAGCTGCGTGCGGCGGACGACGGGCCCACGCTGTTCGGCCTGTGGTGCCGGCCCGCCGGCGGCGCGGCGGCCGATCGGGTCGCCGTGTTCCTCAACGCGGGCAGCGTGCGACACATCGGCCCCAACCGGCTGTGGGTGGAGATGGCCCGCGACCTCGCGCGGAGGGGCATCCCCAGCCTGCGCGCCGACCTGTCGGGCATCGGCGACGGCGACGGCGACGAGGACCTGCGCACGCAGGAGGCTGGGCTGCACGACCCGTCGCTGGTGGTCGAGGCCCGCCACGTCGTCGACGCGGCCCTCGCGGGCTCCGGCGCGGCCCGCGCAGGGCTGGTGGGCCTGTGCAGCGGCGCGGCATGGAGCGCGCACGTGGCCGCCGACGACATGCGCGTCGACCGCGCCGTGATGATCAACCCCCGGTACATCGTGTGGGACCAGGACGTCGCCGACGCCCGCGAGACCGCAAGCGCGTCCACGTCGGTGCTGCGCCGCTCCGCGTGGCGCAAGCTGGCGGAGGGCCGCGTGACGCCCCGTCGAGCGGCGGCCGTGGCCCACGCGATGCTCACCCGCGCGGTGGGGGCCGCCACCCGGCGCCGGTCGTCGCGCGACGTGCCACCGGCCGCGGCCGACGTGGTCCGCCGCCTCGGCCGCCCGGGCCTGCGGGCGCTGTTCGTGTTCACGGCCGGCGAACCCCTGCTGGAGGAGCTCGAGGCCGACCGGCTACTGGCCCGCCGCGACGCTCCCGACGTCGTGCGGCTGGAGGACGCGGGCCACACGCTGCGGCCGCGCTGGGCGCAGGAGCGCGCGATCGAGATCGTGTCGCGGCACGTCGCCGGCGACGACCGCCCGGCCTAGATGTCCTCGGCGTCTCGCGCGCGCGACGCGCGGCGCAGGCGTCCCCGCAGGAACCGGTACTCCTGGTTGGCCTCCGCCCCCACGAGCAGCACGACCCCCAGGGCCCAGAGGAACGTGAGGTACACCACGATGGTCGCCAGGCCGCCGTACACGGCGAAGCTGTCGAACAGCGACAGGTACCAGGCGAACGCCTGCGTGAAGCCGATCGTCCCGATGGACGCCACGAGCACGCCCAGCCCGTAGCTGCGGTGGGCCCGCTCGGGGTCGTTGGGCCCGAAGCGGTAGATCACCCAGATCATCACCAGCAGCATCAGGACCGCGACGGGGAACCACAGGTCGGCCAGCCGCCGCACCGTCGCGTGGTCCCAGTCGTAGCGGTCCCCCAGGAAGCCGATGAAGTCCTGCCCGACCAGCAGGGCACCGTTCACGATCACCATCCAGAACGCCCACATGGCAGCGAACGCAATCCCCACGAACTTGCCGCGCACCCACCCCCGGTGCGGCACGTCGGCCGCCCGGTCGAGGCCCGTGATGAGGGCCCCGATGGCGTTGCCCACCAGGTAGAGGGCGCCGAGGCTGCCGACCACCAGGAACACGGCGGCGCGCCCCTGGTTGCGGGCCGCCGAGCGCAGCACATCACCCAGGATCTCCTGGTACGCCTGGGGGATCTGCTCGCGGTACGTGTCCTGCACCCGCGTCGCGGCGTCCCGGCCGCCCACCAGGCTCACGGCGGAGATGATCACGATGAACAGCGGCACGGTGGCGATGAACGCGTTGTAGGCGAACTGGCTGGCCAGGCCCGTCACCTGGTCCCGTTGGGAGCGCATGGTGGTACCCACGATGAGCCGCCACAGCGTGCGCACGACCCGGACGGGCAGCGCTCGGCGGCGCGGCGCCGCGGGGATCTCGGGTTCCGCCGCAGGGGCGCCCGCCGCCGGCGAAGGGAGGTGGGGTGGGCCGTCGGTCATTCTCGGGAGGATGCAATCACGCATCGGCGTGACATGCCTTTCGCCCCCACCACGGGCCTCACCTGCCCGAACGTCCAGCGGCGGCCACCCGGGCGGGGGGTGAAACCGTGATGAAACTGCGCAAACCTCCTAGTGAGGGATCGTCCGGGATGCTCCGCATTCGGGGTGTGCGCGCAAGGGCACAGCGCCGCGCGCCTCGAGCGAGAAAGCCGCACCGGACGCCGGCTGGCTCGCAATGGGCGGTCCCTCACTGCTCGCGTCCGCGCGCTTTCGACTATGAATACCGGCATGGACGTGGGCTTCATCGGGACCGGGCTCATGGGCGCGGGCATGGTGCGCAACCTCCGCGACGCGGGTCACGACGTCACCGTGTTCGCGCGCACGCCCGCGCGCGCCCCCGAAATGGGTGTGCCCGTCGTGACCGACGTGACGGGCGCCGTCTCGGGACGCGACGCCGCGGGCCTGTGCGTCACCGACTCGGGCGACTCGGCGGAGGTGGTGCGCGCGATACTGGCCACTGCGCAGCCGCCGCCGCTGATCCTCGACATGAGCACCATCGCGCCGGCGGCGGCCCGGTCGCTGGCCGCCGAGTGCGCCGCCCACGGGGTCGCCTACCTCGACTGCCCGGTGAGCGGCGGCCCGCCGGGGGCCGACGCGGGGACCCTGGCGATCATGTGCGGCGGAGACGCGGACGCGTACGCGCGGGCCGCGCCGCTGCTCGACGCGATGGGCGACCCGGCCCGGCGCACGTACTGCGGGCCGTCCGGCGCGGGCCTGGTGGCGAAGCTCGTCAACAACGCCCTGGTGGGCGTCATCAGCGCGTCCACGGCCGAGGCCCTCGGCATGGCCCAGCGGGCGGGGCTCGACCCGGCGCTGGCACGCGAGGTGGTGCTCGGCGCGACGGGCGCGTCGTGGCAGTTGGAGAACCTCTTCCCTCGCGTCCTCGCCGGCGACCACGCGCCCGGGTTCACGGCCCAGAACCTCGTGAAGGACCTCGGCCACGCGCTGGGTCTGGATGACACCCCGATGCCGTTCGCCGAGGAGGCCCTGCGGCAGATGGCCGAAGTCGACCCCGCGCTCGACTACGGCGCCGTCGCGCGCCGTTCGATGGAGCTCCCGGAGAACCGCCGGTAACGCCGGCGGGCAGGCCCCGCCGCACCCGGGGCGAAACAACCGGGGTGTTCTCGCACCCGGCCATTACAGAACGCCGACACCCCGTTGCTAGCGTCGTCGGCGTGCGTGCCCTCGCTACCTTCGCCGGCGTGGTGCTGGCCCTGTCGCCCGCCCTCGCCTCGGCACAGACCACCACACCCGCGCCCGCGGATCCCGCGGCGCCCGCCGTCCCCGCGGCGGTGCCCCCGCCGGTCGGCATCGAGCTGCGCCTGCCCGACCCCGGCTGGTATCCGGCCCGCACCCCGTCGTCCGTGACGGGGCTGTCGACACCGGCGCAGGTGATCGAGCCGCTGCTTCCCCAGACCGGCGCCGCGCGGTCGGAGGCCGAGTCGCGGCTGGCCCGCGGGCAGGTGGTGGGCGGCGCGCAACAGACGTACGACCTGCCCGGCCAGCCCACGCTGCGGGCCTGGGCGGTGCAGTTCGCGTCGCCCGGCGGGGCGCGTGGCGGCGCAGAGGCCATGCGGTGGGCGCTGCGGGTCCGCGCCGACACGTCCACGCAGACCGTCATCGAGCTGCCCTCGCCGGCCGGGGCCCGCCTGATCGTGACGGCCGACCGGGCGGGGGGGACCCGCACCACCGCCATCATCGCCATGGGCACGTGGGCGTACGGCGTCGAGAGCCAGGCGGCCGCGGGTCAGTCCCCCGAACCCACCGTCGCGGCGTTGATCGGCCGCGTCATGGAACGCCAACCCGACCGCTTCGACCCGGCGGGCGCCCAGCCCGTGGGCGTGGACGACGCGCTGCGCGCCGCGCTGGGGACGGCGTACGCCGCCACGCTGCGCCGGGGAGCCGCCGTGCGCCCCCCCGTGGCGGGCACGACGCAGGCCGCGACGTACCAGGGGACCGACTGGGCGCTGGCGCGCTTCTCGGGCGTGTCCTCCGATCCGGTGCTATTCCGCCGCCCCGCGGGCGGGTCGGCGTGGACGGTGGTGGGCGACGTCGGCGGGCAGGGGTGCCCGCGCATCCCGGCACCCGTCAAGGAGGTGTGGGGGCTCTCCTCCGCGTGCCCCCTCAGCGCGTCGCCCGTGTCCCGCCCCGACGACCCGGACGCGCTCACCGGCGACGACTCGCCGTTCCGCGGCCTGGGCACGTGGGTGTGGGAGCTGAAGCGGCCGGGGGACGCGGCGTCCGTGGTCACCCAGGCCACCACGTTCGGGCTGCGCACCGTGTTCGTGAAGTCCGGCGACGGGGTGCGCTACTGGAAGCAGTTCGACCGCTCCATCGGCACGTTCCGGGCGGCGGGCCTGAAGGTGTGCGCGTGGCAGTACATCTACGGCCGGCGCCCGGTGGCGGAGGCCCGCGTGGCGGCCCGGGCGGTGCGCGCGGGCGCCGACTGCTTCGTGGTCGACGCCGAGTCCGAGTTCGAGGGCCCGCGGGGCAGCTACGGCGGCCGCACGTACCGCGCCGCCCGCCTGTACATGGCCGAACTGCGCCGCCTCGTCGGCCCCGACTACCCCATCGCGCTCACCAGTTTCGCGTACGTCGACTACCACCCCCGCTTCCCGTACTCGGCGTTCATCGAGGGCCCCAACGGGGTGGACGTCAACATGCCGCAGATCTACTGGGGCGCGTTCCGCCAGAGCGTCGACAGGGCCGTGAACCGGACCGCCCGGTGGAACAGCATCTACGGCGTGCCGATCGCCCCCATCGCCGGCACGTACGAGCGCGAGGTGCCGTCCGACCTGCGCCGCTTCCGGTGCCTGTCCGCGGCCATCGGTTGGCCGGGCGCGTCGTACTGGAGCTTCCAGGAGACGCGGGCCTCGCAGTGGCCCGCCATGGGCCGGCCGGTGTCGTGCACCGACGCCACGCTGGTGCGCACCTACCCCACGCTGCGCATCAAGAGCCACGGCGACGCCGTCGTGTGGCTGCAGACCCGCCTGCGCGCCTGGGGCAGCCCCGTGGCCCGCACCGGGTTCTTCCGCGGCCAGACGCGGGCCGCTGTCAGGGCGTTCCAGCGCTCCCACGGCCTGCAGGCGGACGGCGTGGCGGGATCGGTGACGTGGTCGCTGCTGCTGGGGAACCCCCCGCCCCGGGCGGCCTCGCGCGGGCGTTGATCCGGGGGGCGTTGGCCGAACGCCCAGGGGGCTCTCAGCCCGGCCACAGGATCGGGCCTCACGCTGCGGGAGTCCGATCCGACCCCACCCGGAGGCCCCCCATGCCGCCCGCCACACACACCCACACCCACACCCCGCCGGCCGTCCCGGCGCGCCCCCGCCCCGCGGGGCTCGCCGCGGGACGCGTGACGCGCGCGGACGTCGCGGCGCTGCGCCGCCGCAACGCGGCGGGGGC
>JAGQUM010000089.1 GCA_020438485.1 Thermoleophilia bacterium
CCACGAGCGTGGCCGGCGCGGCCCGCTCCCCGGGCCGCAGGCGCACGAGCACCGTCCAGCCCCCCGGGCCCGGCGCGTCCGGCGCACGACGCGCCACCGGCGCGGCTGACGGTGTGGGCCGGGCCGCCCACGTCCTCGATGACGTCCACCGTCGGTGGCGACCCGACCGGCACAGGGTGAGGGCCGCCCGTTCCCGGACGGCGTCCGCGATGGTGTGGCGCACCACCGTGCCCGACACGGGCGACGCGGCCGGCACGGCCGGGGCGGCCACGGCGACGGCCGCGGGGGATGCCAGCGAGACGAGGCCTGCTGCGCGCATGGGGGTGCCTTACGGTTCGAGGTCGTTCCACCAGGCACGCGGCCGCGCCGCCGCCGGCACCACCCGCACCGGGCGATCGCCGAGAACCTCCCAGGGAGGTCGATAGGCGCCCCGCATTTACGTTTCGGCCAATCGGGACGGCCGGGACGGCTGGCATGCTCCCGCGCGAAACGTGTCCGGCCGCACCGGCCGGCCGGTGCGCGCCGCCCCCGCGCCCCAACCCGCTCGTCGCCGAAAGGACTGCGCATGCCCGGATCCGCCCTGAGGTCACCCGTCGCGGGGACGCGAACGACGCTCGCGGTGCTGCTCGCCGTCGTGGCGGCATGCATCGCGTTCGCGGTACCGCGCGCGGCCGCGGCGGATATCACCCCGCGGTCCACGGTGAGCGTCGCCGTCGACACGTCGGGCGTCTCCACCAACCCCGCCGGCCAGCCCGTCTACTGGGACTGGGAGAAGGTGCTGATGAAGGTCACCTGGGCCGTCCCCGACGGCTCGCAGCCCGGGGATTACTTCACGGTGCCGCTCGACCCGCAGCTCGCCCCGTCGAGCTTCGTGCCGTTCGACCTCCCGGCGTCGGACGGATCCGGCGCCGTCGTGGCGCGGGCCACGATCCAGGACGGCGTGGTGCGCTTCACGCTCACCGACTACGTACTGAGGCATAGGGCCGTGCACGGCGTCGCCGAGTTCCGGGCCGGATTCGACTACGCGCAGCTCAACACGACGACCCCGACCGTGGTGGACGTCTACGGCACCAAGCTGCTCGTGAACCGCGACCCCGGGCCCACGGGCTCGAGCGAATACAAGTACGGCGTGTGGCAGCCCAGCGAGGCCGCGGCCACCGCGCGCGACGCAAGCGGCGCCTTGGTGCAGCGCGACCGCGCCCAGCTGTACTGGACCATCGTGCTGCGCAACCGGGTCGGAACCCCGCCGCGCGGCTGGTCGTCGCTGACGGTGGTCGACACTGCCTCGTCCGGCTCGCACTTCGACTGCGCCCGCCTCAACGCCCGCATCCGCACGTTCGCGGCGGATGGCGCGACCCCGACGCTCGACGTGCTGTCGTGCGCGGCCGGCCGGGTGGAGTTCCGCGTGACGAAGGCCGCCGCGAACGACGGCGTGTACGGCATCGTGATGGACGGATGGCTCGACACGAACGCGGCGGGCCAGCCCGTCTACACCGACGCGGGCGGCAACACGCACGTGGGGTTCAACCCGGAGGGATTCGGCAACCGTGCCGACCTGAGCTACGACGGCATCACGTCGACCGTCTCCACGGTGTTCAAGCGCACGGCCCAGGGCGGGTCGGGCGTCGGGACGGGCAATGCACCCAGGGTGGACATCGAGAAGTACTCCGGCGCCTGGGACGGCATCGCGTTCACGAACGGCGCCCCGCTGCTGGATGAGTCCGGCCAGCCCGGCTCGCTGCCCGCCGGCGACAACGACGTGGCCCCCGGCCTGACGGTCGCCCCGGGCGCCAGCACCACCGTGACGATGCGCGTCACGAACACCGGCACGGAGACACTCAACGGCGTCACCGTGGCCGACGCCACGCTGACGGGCCCGGCGGTCACGGGCGTCACGTGCACGTTCAACGGATCCACGGCGATGCCGTTCAACGGCCTCGCCCCGGGCCAGTCGTTCCTGTGCACGGGCACGCTCGCCGCGTTCGCGGGCACCCACACCGACCGGTCCACCGTCACCGGCACCGGCGCGGACTCGGGCACGCAGGTGTCCGACGCCGACCTGTTCACCGCGGTCTCGGCGTCTGCGGCGGTCACCGGGTCGGCGACCCCGGCGGGCACGACCCCGGCGGGCACGACCCCCGCCCCGACGGTGACGACGTCGCCGCCGGCCGGCGCGTCCATCAGCATCCAGCAGGCGTCCAAGCCCCTGCTGACCATCGCCAAGCGGGCCGGAGCCCGCCGCGTTGCGCCCGGTGGCCTGGTGAGGTGGACGCTGACGGTGCGCAACGTCGGCGGCGCCGCCGCGCGCAACGTCCGGGTGTGCGACGTGCCGTCCAGGGCGACGTTCGCCGCACGCGCCGTCATGGTCCGGCGGGGATCGGCCCGCCGTACCATGACGCTGCGCGTCTCGCGCGGCACGGGCTGCCTGACGGTGGCCCGCCTGGCCGCGGGCGCGACGCTGCGGGTGACGGTCGTGACGCGCACCGCCACGGGCGCGCGCGGCACGGTCCCGAACGTGGCGACGGCGCAGGCGACCGGCGTGGCCAGGGTCACGGCGCGCGCCCGCGTGGCGGTCACCGCCCCCCGTCCCCCGCGGACGAGCCCGGCGGTCACCGGCTAGCCCGGGACGCTTTCCGGCCCGGCCGCGTGCGCGTCCGGGCCGGAAAGCGGGCA
>JAGQUM010000051.1 GCA_020438485.1 Thermoleophilia bacterium
CATGCACCGAACAATAGTTCGCCCCCCGGACACGAACAAGTGTTCTGAACGCCGCGTTGCGGCGCCGGGGGCGCGCAACGCGGCGCGGGGGATGGCCGGGGGCGGCACCGGTCGTTTGGGGGGGATGGGGGGAGAGACGGGGGTAGCGGCGTTGTGTTGTGGGGAATTGTGGGGTACGGTGGGGAACATGCAGCGGCGGACCCTGGGTGGGATCTACGAATGCAAGCTGGACGACCGATCGCGTTTCGCCATTCCCGCGAAGGTGCGCGCCCCGTTCCTGGAATCGGGCGCCGTCGTGGCGTGGTGGCTGGACGAGTGCCTGATCGTCGTTCCCACCGATCACTGGCCCGTGCTGCTCAACGAGGTCTTCGGTGACATGAGCCCGCTGGACGACAAGAGCCGCGAGGTCAGCCGCTTCCTCATGGCGGGTGCCCAGGACCAGGACCTCGACAAGCAGGGCCGCGTGATGCTGAGCCCGCAGCAGCGCAGGCACGCGGGGATCGAGTCAGCCGTGACCGTGGTGGGGAACCGGGACTACCTGGAGGTGTGGGATCCCGCCCGGCTGGAGGAGCGCTTCGAACGGATGCGCGGAGGGGGGGTGGAGAGGTATGCCAGGGAGCTTGCTGATGCCCGCGCCTGAGACGCTGCCGCACGCGCCGGTCCTGCTCGACGAGATCGTCGAGCTGCTCGCGCCGCGCGCCGGAGACGTGGTGGTGGACTGCACGTTCGGCGCCGGCGGCCACGCCCGCGCGCTGGCCGACGAGATCGGCCCGGACGGCACGTACATCGCCATCGACCAGGACCCCGACGTCAAGCCGCTGTTCGCCGCGTTCGCCCAGAACTCCGCGTGCGCCGCGCGCTTCGTCCGCGCCAACTTCGCCGACGCGCTCGCCGACCTGCGCGCCGAAGGCGTGCGCGCCGACGTCATCCTGATGGACCTCGGGCTGTCGTCCATGCAGATCGACCGCCCCGAACGCGGCTTCTCGTACTCGCGCCAGGCGCCGCTCGACATGCGCATGGACCCGTCGCGCCCGGAAAGCGCCGCCACGCTGGTGGCCACGGCGTCCGAGGCCGACCTGACCCGCTGGATGCGCGACTATGGCGAGGAGCGCTACGCCCGCCCGATCGCGCGCGGCATCGTCCGCCGCCGCGCCCAGGCGCCCATCACGACCACCGCCGACCTGGTCGAGGTCGTCAAGTCCGCCGTGCCGACGGCCGCGCTGTTCGGCGGCGGCCACCCCGCCAAGCGCGTGTTCCAGGCGCTGCGCATCGTCGTCAACGACGAGCTGGGCGTCCTCGAGGAGGGCCTGGAGGATGCGTTCGCGATGCTCGCCCCCGGTGGGCGCCTGGGCGTGATCTGCTTCCACTCCCTCGAGGACCGCATGGTCAAGCGCTTCATGCGCGACCGCGTGCGCGGGTGTATCTGCCCGCCCGGCATGCCGGTGTGCGGATGCGGCCGGTCATCGGCCGCCGCGGCGATCACCACGAAGGCCGTCCGCCCGTCCGCCGACGAACAGGACGTCAACGCACGTGCGCACTCCGCCCGCTTCCGCGCCGTGATGCGCCGGGAGGCCGCGTGACCGCCCCTGCCCGTGCCGCGGCGCCCGCACCGCCGCGCCGCGCGGCCGCCGCGCCTCGACCTGAGGCGTCGCGCCGCCCCCAGCGGCGCCCCGAGCCCCGGCGGCTGCCGCGGCGGATGCCGCGCGTCGGGGGGCTGTGGATCCCGCTCGTCGCCCTCATGCTGGGCGGCATCGTGTGGCTCAACGTCACGAAGCTGCAGATCACGAACCGGGTCAGCCAGACCATCGACGCCCAGCAGGCAGTCCAGAGCGACAACGCCCGTCTGCGCACGGCCATCAGCCGCCACGACAAGAGCGTCCTCGCCGAGGCGAGGCGCCGACTCGACATGAGGCCCGCCGAGGATGTCACGTTCGTCCGGGCGCCCACGCCCTAACCGGGGGCGCGGCGCCGCCGGCCGTCCCGCGTCCCGCCCGGCCGCGAGGCGCCGCGAGCCCCTTCCCCCGCCCATCACGTCACGGGAGTCGCGCCGCCGCATCCGGATCCTCGGGGTCTGCATGCTGGTGGGCGTCGGCGGCATCGCGGCGCGCGCCGGGTACCTGGGCTTCGTGCAGCGCGGCGATCTGTCGGCCCTGGCCGCCGACCAGCGCGTCCACACCGTCGACCTGCCCGGCGCCCGCGGCCTCGTGTACGACCGCCAGGGCCGGGAGCTGGCGGGCAACCGGCCCATGGCCCGCGTGGAGGTCAGCCCCAACCTCATCGCCGACCCCCGCGCCACCGCCGCCCGCCTCGCGCCTGCGGTGGGCATGCCCGCGGCCCAGGTGACGGCCAAGATCTCGGGCACGGGGACGTGGGCGATGCTCGCGCCGCAGATCAGCCACAGCGCCGGCGCCCGCATCCGGGCCATGAAGCTGACGGGCGTCTACGTCACCGACACCACCACCCGCGTGCAGACGCTGGGGCCCGCCACGGCCCAGCTCATGGGACTGGTGGACGCCGACGGAAGGGCACACGGCGGCATCGAGGGGCAGTACGACAAGGACCTGCATGGCGTCGCGGGCGCCCGGGTGGAGGCCCGCGACCCCCGCCAGGACACGCTGAAGGTGCTGACCCAGACCGACCCGACGCCGGGCAGGGACGTCGTCAGCACCCTCGACATGCCCATCCAGAACCGGGCGTACGAGGTGGCCGCGGAGACCGCGCGCACGTACGACGCCAAGAGCGCCACCATCGTGGTGACCACCGTCGACGGGCGGGTCCTTGCCATGGCCACGGCGCCCAGCTTCGACCCCAACAAGCGCAGCACGTACACGCCGGAACTGGCGCTGAACCGCGCCACGGCGGCGTCGTTCGAGCCGGGCTCCACGTTCAAGGTGGTCACCATCGCGGGGGCGATCCAGACGAAGGAGGTCACCCCGCGCACGTCGTTCTACCTGCCGGTGTCGCTCGACATCGATAAGGAGCTCGACCGCACGCTGTCGGACGCCCACGAGCGCGGCCCCGAGACCGCGACCGTGGCGGACATCCTGAAACGCTCCAGCAACGTCGGCACGGTGCTGATCGCCCGCGATCGGCTGGGTCCCGAGCGCGTGAACAACTGGATCTACCGGTTCGGCTTCGGGCGCCCCACCGGCATCGGCCTGAGCGAGGAGTCGGGCAGCATCCTGCCCACGTCCAAGTGGAGCGGCGGGTCCATCTACAACATCCCCATCGGCCAGGGTGACGCGGTCACGCAGATGCAGCTCACCCAGGCGTACGGCGCGATCGCCAACGGCGGGGTCCTCACCACCCCCCGCATCGTCCAGAGCATCGGGGGCGAGGCGGTGCCGCCGGGGCCCACCCGGCGGGTGATGACCCGGTCCACCGCGACGGCCCTCACCGACATGCTGCGCGGCGTGGTGTCCGCTGACGGGACGGGCTCCGAGGCCAACATCCCGGGGTACGAGGTGGCAGGTAAGACCGGCACCGCCCAGAAGATCGACCCCAAGACCGGCCTCTACTCGGATACCGCGTTCAGCGCGTCGTTCGTGGGCTTCGTCCCGGCCAACCGGCCGCAGATCGTGGTCTCGGTCGTCGTCGACGAGCCCGGCGGGGCGGCCCACCAGGGCGGCGTCGTGGCCGCCCCCGCGTTTGAGAAGATCGCCAAGTTCTGTCTGTGGAGACTGGGAATCCCGAAGGACTGACCGGCCTGCGGGCCGGCGACATCGCCCGGCTGGTGGGAGGCGCCCGCGTGGTGCCCCGCGGCGGCGGAGGACGCGTCACGCGAATCGCGGCCCGGCCGGAGGACGGCGGGCCCGACGCGCTGTTCGTCTGCATCCGCGGCGTCAGTGCGGACGGCCACGCGTTCGCGGGAAAGGCCGTGGCCGCCGGCTGCCGCATCCTGGTCGTCGAGCGCGAGCTGCCCGAGGGCGCCGACCAGGTGGTGGTGCCCGATGCCCGGCGCGCGCTGGCCCTCGTCGCCGCCGCGCTGGCGGGCGACCCGTCGCGGCGCCTGCGGGTGTTCGGCGTGACGGGCACCAACGGCAAGACGACGTCCGCGTATCTCATGCGGGCCGTGCTCGAGGCCGCCGGGCTGCGCAGCGGCCTGGTGGGCACGGTCGAGAGCATCGTCGGGGGGCATCCCGTGGCCGCGTCACACACGACGCCCGGGCCGGATGCCCTTCAGCACCTGTTCGCGCGGATGCTGGCCGAGGGCGACGAGGCGTGCGCCATGGAGGTCTCGTCGCACGCGCTGTCGCAGCAGCGCGTCGCGGGCGTCCACTTCGCGGCCGCCGTGTTCACCAACCTCACGCAGGACCATCTCGACTACCACGCCGGTTTCGAGGAGTACTTCCAGGCCAAGCGGTTGCTGTTCGCGCCGTCCGCGGGCCCCGCCCCGCCGGGCGCCGCCAACGCCGACGACGCCTACGGCGCACGCCTGGCCGACGAGCTGGGCCTGCTGCGGTTCGGCGTGGACGCCCCGGCCGACGTCACGGCCCGGGACGTCCGCATGGACGCCCGCGGCACGGAGGCCACGGTGGTCACCCCGGCGGGCGAGGTCGCGCTGCGCACGCGGCTGGCCGGCCGGTACAACCTCAGCAACTGCCTGGGCGTCATCGCCGGGGCCCACCTCATGGGCCTGCCGCCGGAGGCCGCCGTGCGCGGCATCGCGGGACTGCCGGGCGTTCCGGGGCGGATGGAGCCCATCGACGCCGGCCAGCCGTTCTCGGTGCTGGTGGACTACGCGCACACGCCGGACTCGCTCGAGAACGTGCTGCGCGCCGCGCGCGGCTTCGCCGGCCGGGGGCGCGTGATCGTGGTGTTCGGCTGCGGCGGCGACCGCGACGCGGGTAAGCGCCCGCAGATGGGGCGCATCGCGCGGGAACTCGCCGACGTGGCCGTCGTGACCTCCGACAATCCGCGCTCCGAGGCCCCCGTTAGCATTATCGACCAGATCGTCTCGGGGGCGACCAGGGGCGGCGATCTGAGGGTCGAGCCCGACCGTCGCGCCGCCATCGCGCTCGCCGTGGAGTTGGCCCGTGACGACGACGTCGTGGTGATCGCCGGGAAGGGGCACGAGCGTGGGCAGGAGGTCGCGGGGGTGGTGACGCCGTTCGACGATCGCGACGTGGCCCGCGAGGTCCTGGCCGGCCGTGCGGAGGGTTGGTAGATGAGGCTGACGCTGGGGGAGATCGTGGAGGGGCAGCGCGCGGAGGTGCCGTGCGGGTCCCCCGACACGAGCTTCGAGGGCGCGAGCGTCGATTCCCGCGCCGTGCCCCCCGACGCGCTGTTCGTGGGCCTGCCGGGCGAGAACCACGACGGTGGGCGGTTCGCGGCCGACGCGCTGCGGGCCGGGGCGGCGGCCGCGCTGGTCGGCCGCGACGTGTGGCCGTCCATCGAGGGCGAGTGCCGCGCCAACGGGTGGTCCGTGGCCGTCGCGCACGACCCGCTGGTGGTGCTGCAGGCCGCCGGACGCCACGTGCTGGGCCACCTGGGGGCGACGGTCGTCGCCATCACCGGGTCGGTGGGCAAGACCACGACGAAGGACATCCTCGTGGCCATGCTCGAGGGCGCCGGCGTGACGGCGCAGGGCACGCCGGGCAACCAGAACACCGAGGTCGGCGTTCCGCTGGCCGCGCTGGGTCTGCGCGACGACGTCGACGTGGCCGTGGTCGAGATGGGCATGCGCGGCGAGGGGCAGATCGCCGAGCTGGTGCGCCTGGCGCCACCCGACGTGGCGTGCATCACGTCCGTCGCGCCCGTCCACCTCGAGCTGCTGCGCACCATCGAGAATATCGCCGCCGCGAAGGCCGAGATCCTCACAGGCCTGCGTCCCGGGGGTACGGCCGTGGTGCCCGAGGGCGAGGCGCTGCTCGACCGCTACGTGGAGGCGCTACCCCACGGGGTCGAGGTGCTGCGTTTCGGCGACGACGTGCCCGACGGCGTGGACATCGCGCTGGACAAGGCATGGCAGCGCCGCAACGCGGCCGCCGCCTACGCGTGCTGCGTGGCCCTCGATCGCCTGCCCAACCCCGGTCGGCCCGTGGAGGTGGCGCTGTCGGCGATGCGCGGGCAGGAGCGCCCGCTGCCCGGCGGCGGCACGCTGATCGTCGACTGCTACAACGCCAACCCGGTGGCCATGGAGGCCGCGTTGCGCGACCTGGCCCGCCGCGACGGTCGCAAGGTGGCCGTCCTCGGCGACATGCGCGAGTTGGGGCCCGACGAGCGCCGGTTCCACCGAGAGGTGGGGGCGCGCGCACGCGAGCTGGGCGTCGACCTGCTGGTGGCTGTCGGCGACCTGGCCCGCGACTACGCCGACGGCGCGGACGGCGTGCCCGCAGTGATGTTCCCCGACGCCCGCGCCGCGGCCGACGGCGTCGCGTCCCACCTGGAGCCCGGCGACGTGGTGCTGGTCAAGGCGTCGCGGGGCATGGCCCTGGAACACGTGGCCGACGCGCTCGTGCCGGCGCACGCGCCCCGCTAGCCTCCCGCCCCGTGCCCAGGGTCCTCATCGCCGCGATCAGCGCGGCCTTCCTGCTGCTGTTCCTGGGGCCGCGGTTCATCCAGTGGCTGCGCGACAACGAGGTGGGCCAGTTCGTGCGCCCGGCGGGGCTCATCCCCGAGGGACACGCCGAGAAGCAGGGCACGCCCACCATGGGCGGCCTGCTGATCCTGCTGTCGATGGCGCTGCCGTTCGTGATCCTGAGCACCCGGTCCACCGAGGCCATGCTGGTGCTGTTCACGACCCTGGCGTGCGGCGCCATCGGGTTCCTCGACGACTTCATGAAGATCGTCCGCAAGCGGTCCCTGGGCCTGTCCGGCCGGCTGCGCATCCTGGGCCTGCTGATCATCGCGGCGGTGCTGACGGTCGTCGGCGTGAGGGTCGTGGGCCTTCCCACCACGCTCGACCTGGGTCCGTTCGGGCTGGACGAGGCCATCCCGCTGACCGCGTACGGCTACTACGCGCTCGTGGCCCTCGTCGTGACGGGGGCCGCGAACGGCGTCAACCTCACCGACGGCCTCGACGGCCTCGCCGCCGGCATCTCGGCCATCGTGCTGCTCGCCTACACGGCGATGGCGTTCGCCGGCGGGCGCCTGGACCTGGCCATCTTCGGGGCCTGCATGGTGGGGGCGTGCATCGGCTTCCTGTGGTTCAACTCGTTCCCCGCGTCGGTGTTCATGGGCGACACGGGGTCGTACGCCCTCGGCGGGGCCATCGCCGCCATGGCCGTGATGACCCGCACGGAGGTGCTGATGGGCCTCATCGGGCTGATGTTCGTGGTCGAGGCCCTGTCGGTGCTGATCCAGGTGATCGTGTTCAAGCGCTTCAAGCGGCGCGTATTCCTGATGGCGCCGCTGCACCAC
Organism: Thermoleophilia bacterium; assembly: GCA_020438485.1. GTDB lineage: Bacteria > Actinomycetota > Thermoleophilia > Miltoncostaeales > Miltoncostaeaceae > JAGQUM01. Next base: position 7,363 of record JAGQUM010000051.1, read on the forward strand.
CACTTCGAGATGGCATCGTGGAGCGAGACCAAGATCATCGTGCGCTTCTGGTTGATCTCCCTGCTGTTCGCCGCCATCGGGTTCACGCTCTACTTCCGGCACCTCGTGGGATGAGCCGCTTCTGCGTCATCGGCCTGGGGCGCTCCGGGCGCTCGGCCGCCGCGTTGCTGGCCCGTCTGGGGCACGACGTGGTGGCCGTGGACGCCGGCGACGTCGACGACCCCGCGCTGCGGGCCGCCGGCGTGGACATCCGGGCGCGCCACGCCGGGGCGGTGCCCGGCGTGGACGTCGTGGTCAAGAGCCCGGGCGTGCCCCGCGACGAGCCCGCGCTGGCCGCGGCGCTGGCGTCCGGCACCCCCGTCTGGAGTGAGGTGGAGCTGGCCGCCCGCCACCTGCCCAACCCGCTCATCGCGATCACCGGGACCAACGGCAAGACCACCACCACCGAGCTGACGGCTTACGTTCTGGCGTCCGCGGGCGTGCCGGCCGTCGCGTGCGGCAACCAGGGGCTGCCCGTGTGCGACCTGGTGGGCGCGGCGGACCCCGCCGCGTGGCTCGTGATCGAGTGCTCCAGCTTCCAGCTGGAGGACGTCGACGCCTTCCACCCCCGGGCGGCCGCGGTGCTCAACATCACCCCGGACCACCTCGACCGCCACGGCACGATGGACGCGTACCGCGACGCGAAGCTTCGCGTCTTCGAGAACCTCGCCGAGGCCGACCTGGCGATCGCGCCCGCCGGCGTGCGCATCCCCGGGCGGGCGCCCCACCGGGTGGTGGGCGACGCCCCCGGGCCCGACGCGGCCGCCTGGGCCGACGGGGGCCTGCACGTGGCGGGGCTCGGGCGCGTGTGCGGCTGGGAGGACGTGCCGCTGCGGGGCCGCCACAACCGCGAGAACGTCATGGTGGCGGCCGCCCTCGCGGCCCACGCGGGCCTCGGGGCCCGGGCCGTCGCGTCGGGCCTGACGTCGTTCGCGGGGGTTCCGCACCGCCTGGAGGTGGTGCACGAGCGCGGCGGCGTGCGCTATGTCAACGACTCCAAGGCCACGAACCCCGACGCCGCGGTCGCGGCGCTGGACGCGTACCCGGAGCGGGTGCACCTCATCGCGGGCGGCAAGGGCAAGGGCACATCGTTCGCGCCCATGGCGGAGGCCGCGCGGGAGGGCGTGGTGCGCTGCTACGTCATCGGCGATACGGCCGAGCAGGTGGCCGCCGCGATGGAGGCCGAGGGGGTCCCCGTCTCCCGCTCGGGCACGCTGCTCGAGGCGGTCTCGGACGCGGCCCGGCGGGCCGTGCCCGGCGACGCGGTGCTGCTGGCGCCCGGCTGCGCCAGCTTCGACCAGTTCACGAGCTTCGAGCACCGCGGCGACGAGTTCCGCCGCATCGTCGAGGAAGTCGTCGGCACCGTGTAGGGAACCCCGCCGCCGGGGCGAAGTGTGCCCCGATGGCCTCGCACCTCGTCTCGCTGCCCACGGGCCGCGGCAGCGCCCACCGCCGCACGCGCCCCGAGGACGCGCTCGCCGCGATCGTCGCGGCCCTCGTGTGTTTCGGCATCGTGATGGTGTACTCGGCATCGTCGTCCGTCGCGGCCCTCAGCGACGAGAACCCCATGGGCTACGCGATGAAGCAGTCGCTCTTCGCGCTGGTGGGCCTCGGGGCGTACGCGCTGGCCACCCGCATGAACCTGCGCGCCGTCCACCGCTGGGCGGGGGGCGCCGTGGTGCTCGCCGGCGTCGGGCTGATCGCCGTCCTCGTGCCCGGGCTGGGCGTGGAGGTCAACGGCTCGCGGCGGTGGCTGCCGGTGCCGCTGATCGGGCAGGTCCAGCCCGCTGAGATCGCCAAGGTCGCCCTCATCTTCTGGGTCGCGACCGCCGTCGCCCGCAACCCCCGCATGGTGGCGACGCCGCGCGGGCTCGTGCCGTACCTCGGCGTGACGGCCCTCTTCTCGCTGCTCATCCTGGTGGAGCCCGACCTCGGCACCGCGTCCATGCTGTTCCTCGTGACGCTGGCCATCCTTGCCGTCGCCGGGGCCCGCTTCGTGCACCTCGCGTCGGTCACGATGGCGCTGGTGTTCCTGGCGGGCGCCATGATCGCCGTGGCGCCGTACCGCCGCGCGCGCCTGTTCGCGTTCCTCGACCCGTGGGCGGACCCGGAGGGGAAGGGCTTCCAGGTGATCCAGGCCCAGGTCGCCGTCGGCACCGGGGGCCTGCACGGCGTCGGGCTCGGCGACGGCCTGCAGAAGGCCTGGTACCTGCCGGAGGCCCACACCGACATGATCCTCGCCACGATCGGCGAGGAGATCGGATTCCTCGGCATCATGGCCGTCCTGGTGGCGATCTCGGCGGTCGTGCTGCTGGGCTTCCGCATCGCGATGCGGGCGCCGGACCTCACGCGCCGCCTCATCGCCGTGGGCGTGACGGTGCTGATCGCGGCCCAGTGCCTCGACAACGCCGCGTCGACGCTCGGCATGATGCCCATTACGGGGGTGCCCCTGCCGTTTGTGTCCTACGGCGGGAGTAGCCTCATCGTGCTTCTGTTCTCGACCGGGATCCTGGTGAACATCGGACGCGGTGCGAAGGCCACGGCGACAAAGACCAAGCAGCGCGACGGGCGGCCGCCGGCCGCGGGTGACGATCGCGGCCAGCGGGACGGGCGGGCACGTGGTGCCGGCGGTGGCGGTGGCCGAGGCGCTGCGCGCGCGTGGGGCTGACGTCGGCTTCGTGGTGAGCCGCGGCCGCGCCGGCGAGGGCGTGGCGGCGGCCGCGGGTTTCCCGGAGGACACCATCCCCATGCGGGGCATCGCCCGGCGGCTGACGCTGCGCAACGTCACGGCGCTCACCGGCGCCGCGATGGCCGTGCCGCGGGCGCTGCGCGTGCTGCGCCGCCAGCGCCCCGACGTCGTGGTGACGGCCGGCGGCTACCTGGCGGGGCCCGTCGCCGTCGCCGCCCGCCTGCGGCGCGTGCCGGTCGTGGCCATGGAGGCCGACTCGCACATGGGCCTGGCGAACCGACTGGTCGCGCCGTTGGCGGGACGCATGGCGCTGGCCTACCCGCTGGCGGGGCGCATGGGACGCAAGTACGTGGTCACCGGCCGCCCCGTCCGCGAGGCCGTCCGGCAGGCCACCCGCACCACCGGCAGGCGGGTGTTCGGCATCGACCCGGACGCCACCGTCGTGCTGGTCTTCGGCGGCTCGCAGGGCGCCCGCACGCTCAACCAGGCGGCGGTCGAGGCGTTCGGGGAGGACCCCCCGTTCGACGTGATACACGTGGCGGGGCCCGGGCAGCTCGACGCCACCGCCCACGCTCTGGCGACCCGCGCGCCCAGCAGCCGGTACCGCCTGGTCGGCTACCTCGAGAACCTGCACGACGCCGTGGCCGCGGCCGACCTCGTGGTCTCGCGCGCCGGCGGGTCCGTGTTCGAGCTGTCGGCCATCGGGCGGGCCAGCATCCTGGTGCCGTACCCGCACGCCACGGCCGACCACCAGACGCAGAACGCCCGCTGGCTCGTGGACGCGGGCGCCGCCGTTCTGTTGCCCGACGCCGAGTGCACCGGTCCGCGCCTGCGGGCGCTCGTGGGGGCCCTGCTCAGCGACCGCCGCCGCCTCGACGCCATGGCCGAGTCGGCGCGCGCCGTGGGACGCCCCGAGGCCGCCGACGAGATCGCCGCGCTGGTGCTGCAGCAGGCGGGCCGGTGAGCGCGCTCACGGCGGGGCCGCGCGCGATCCACCTGGTGGGCATCGGCGGGGCGGGGATGAGCGCCCTGGCGCGGCTGGCCGCGCAGGCGGGGTACGCGGTGAGCGGCACCGACCGCAGCGACGGCGAGGCCATGGACGCGCTGCGCGCCCTCGGCGTGGACGCGCGCGTCGGGCACGCGGCGGACGCGATCCCCCTCGGTGTGACCGCGCTGGTGGTGTCCACCGCCATCGCACCCGACAACCCCGAGCTCGCCGAGGCCGAGGCCCGCGGCATCAGGGTGATGCACCGCGCCGACCTGCTGGCCGAGCTGATGTCCACCCGCCGCGGTCTGGCGGTGGCGGGCGCGCACGGCAAGTCCACCACCAGCGCGATGCTGACGCTGGCGCTCGGCGACGCGTCGGCGTGCGTCGGCGCCACCATCGACGGCGGCGACGGCACCGGCGCGCGGTGGGGCGCGGGGGAGTGGTTCGTGGCCGAGGCGGACGAGAGCGACCGGTCGCTGCTTGCCCTGTCCCCGGAGGCCGCCATCCTGCTGAACGTCGACCACGACCACCACGCCACGTACGCGTCCATCGACGACGTGGAGGCCGTGTTCGTGGAGTTCCTGCGGGGCCTGCCCGACCACGGCGTCGTCGTGGCCGGCGACGAGCCGCGGGCCCGGGCGTGTGCGGCCCTCTCAGGGCGCCCCGTCGTCACGGTCGGTACCGACGGCGACTGGCGCGTGGAGCACACCGGCGACGGCCGCGCGACGCTGCACCACGAGCGGCACGGGTCCGTGCCGCTGGCGCTGGCCGTGCCGGGGCGCCACAACGTGACCAACGCGGCGTGCGCGCTGGCGCTGGCGGTGTGGTGCGGCGTCAGCCCGGCCCTCGCGGCGTCGCGGCTCGGCGCGTTCCGCGGCGTGGGACGCCGGTTCGAGCTGCGCGGCGAGGGCGGCGGCGTGACCGTGGTGGACGACTACGCACACCACCCCGCCGAGCTGGCCGCCACGCTGGCCGCCGCCCGCGAGCGCACCGCCGGGCGGGTGGTGGTGGTCTTCCAGCCGCACCTGCCCAGCCGCACCCGGGCCCTCGGCTCCGAGCTGGGCCGGGCGCTGGGCGGGGCCGACGTGGCGGTGGTCACCGACACCTATCTGGCCCGCGAGCCCGCCGACCCCGAGGCCACCGGGCGCGTGGTGGCCGACGCCGTGCCCGCCCCGACCGAGGTGGTGTACGCGCCCACGCTGGCCGAGGCGCGCGACGCCGCCCTGGCGCGGGTGCGCCCCGGGGACCTGCTGATGACGGTGGGTGCGGGCGACGTGACGTCGCTGGGGCAGGAGTTGGTGCGATCCGTGCAGAAGCTCCCACCTGATGGCGCCGCCCCCGACGGAGTACCCCGCACCCCCTGACCTCGCACGCGACGTGCCGCTGGCCTCGTTCACCACGATCCGGGTGGGCGGCACGGCCGACGCGGTGAGCACGGCCCGCTCGTTCGCGGGCGTCGTCGCGTCGCTGGCGTGGGCGCGCGAGCGCGGCGTGCCGGTGGCGGTCGTCGGCAGAGGCTCCAATCTCATCGTCTCCGACGACGGCTTCCGCGGCATGGTGCTGCGCCTCGCGGGCCGCCTGACGTCCATCTCGGTGCGCGGGGCCACCACGCTGTGGTGCGGCGGAGGCGCGTCGCTGCCGCGCGCCGTCCAGCGTGCCGCGGCGGCCGGGATGGAGGGGCTGGAGTTCGGCGCCAGCATCCCCGGCACCGTCGGGGGGGCGGTGGCCATGAACGCGGGCGCGTACCGCTCGGAGCTCGTGGACGTGCTGGACTGGGCGGTGCTGTGCTCGGCCGACGGTCGCCGGCGGGTGGGTCCCGCGGACCTCGACATGACGTACCGCCACACGTCCGTTCGGCACGACGAGGTGGTGGCCGCCGCCGGCCTGCGCCTGCGCCGCGGCGACCCCGACGCCATCGCCGCCCGCCTCGCCGAGTGGCGCGGGCAGCGCCGCGCGACCCAGCCGCAGGGGGTGAGGACGTTCGGGTCGGTGTTCACGAACCCGGCGGGCGACCACGCCGGGCGCCTGCTGGAGCGGGCCGGCTGCAAGGGGCTCGCCGTGGGTGGCGCCCGCTTCTCGCCCGTCCACGCCAACTTCATCGAGGCATCCAAGGAGGCGACGGCCGCTGACGTCGTGGCCCTGATGGCCGAGGGCAGGCGCCGCGTGCGCGACGCGGGAGGCCCCGTGCTGCACGCCGAGGTGCGCTACCTGGACCCCGAACGGGGTATCACCCGTCCACCGCTCCCGGAGATCGCATGACCACGTCCACCGTCCGGCCCCCGCGGCGCCGCGGTTCCGGCGCCCACCCGGCCATCGCCCGCCGGCGTTCGCGGGTGCGGCGCGCCCGCCAGGGACGCGCGGCGCTGATGGCCGCGACGGCCCTGGGCCTCGCCGCCGTGGGGTCGTGGCTAGCTGCGGGCCCCGCGCTGACCGTCACCGACACGCGCGTGAGCGACTACCCGGGGCCCGACGCGGGCCCGCTGCGCGCCGCCGTGGCACAGGCCGCCGAGCGCGGCGGGTCACTGCTGTCGCCGCCGGTCGGGGCCATCCGCCGGGCCGCCCAGACCGATCCGTGGGTCTCCGACGTGATCGTCCAGCGCGACTGGCCCACCGGCCTGGTGGTGGAGGTCATCCCGGCGGAGCCCGCCGCGATCGGCGTCACGGCGTCCGGGCGGATGCTGGTGTCGGCGGACGGGCGGTCCATGGGCCCCGCGGGGTCCCGCCGCGGGCTGCCCCAGGTGCGGGTCGACGCGCGCGCGCCGCTGGCGCTGGGCGCGCGGGTGCCGCGCTCGTCGCGGGCCACCGTCGCGTTCGTCGCCGCACTCGACCCCGGGACGGCCGCCCGGGTGCGCGACATGCACATGGACCACGGCCTGGTGATCGGCCGCCTCACGCGCGGCCCGCAGATCCGCGCGGGTACGCCGGGCGCCATGCCGGCGAAGGCCGCGTCGCTGATGGCCGTGCTGGCCCAGGTCAGCGCGTCCGAGCAGCGCGCCGCGCGCTACATCGACGTGTCCGTCCCCGCGCACCCGGCGCTCGGTGGCCCGGACGCGGATCCCGCGCTGACCCGTGGGACGGCTCCCGCGCGCCCCGCCGCCGCCCCCGATGCGTCGGCCCGGACGGCTCCGGCGGACCCGGCCGCGACGGATGCAACGGGCGCTGCGGTCGCGCAAGCCGCGACGACGCCGACGGCCACCGCGGCCGCCGACGCGATGCCCTCGCCATCGGCGGCGCCGACATCGACCTCAAGTACACGCTGAGGGTGAGGCGGGTGCAGCGAAGCGCTCACGGAATGACCCTCCGGTTGCGCTTGACACATCGGGGCGGCGTACCTAACTTCCGAACCGGGCACGCGCCTCGTAAGCGCGCTCGCGAAGGGATCCGGGGCCTCTCGCGGGCCCGCAGGCAGAACCCTCAACTCATCATTGAGGGTACCGGGGTTCGCACCCGCGAACCCTCCTTAACGACGTGAGACCTACCGCCGCGGGCGGAGGGAGGGCGGCAGTGGACGGGAACAATTACCTGGCGGTCATCAAGGTGTGCGGCGTGGGCGGGGGTGGCACGAACGCCGTCAACCGAATGGTCGACGCCGGGCTCCGCGGCGTCGAGTTCATCGCCATCAACACCGACGCCCAGGCGCTGTCGATGTGCGACGCCGACGTCAAGATCCACATCGGCGGCACGCTCACGAAGGGGCTCGGTGCGGGCGCCGACGCGCGCGTGGGCCGCGACGCCGCCGAGGAGAGCCGCGAGGAGCTTAAGGAGTCGGTCCGAGGCGCGGACATGGTGTTCGTGACCGCGGGCGAGGGCGGCGGCACCGGCACCGGCGCGGCCCCCGTGGTGGCGCAGATCGCCCGCGAGCAGGGCGCGCTGACCGTGGGCGTCGTGACCCGCCCGTTCGGGTTCGAGGGCACGCAGCGCATGCGTCGCGCGGAGGAGGGCATCGAGCAGCTCAAGAAGCACGTCGACTCGCTCATCGTCATCCCGAACGAACGCCTGCTGCAGGTGGTGGAGCGCCGCACGTCCATCATCGAGGCGTTCCGCATGGCCGACGACGTGCTGCGCCAGGGCGTGCAGGGCATCACCGACCTCATCACCGTGCCCGGGCTCATCAACCTGGACTTCGCGGACGTGCGGACGGTCATGGAGTCCGCCGGCGCGTCGCTGATGGGAATCGGATCGGCGTCCGGCGAGAACCGTGCGGCGGAAGCCGCTCGCGCCGCGATCTCGAGCCCGCTGCTCGAGACCAGCATGTCCGGCGCCACCGGTGTGCTGCTCAACGTCACGGGCGGCCCCGATCTCGGGCTGTTCGAGATCGACGAGGCGGCGAGCATCATCCGCGCCGCCGCCGCCGACGACTGCAACGTCATCTTCGGCGCTGTCATCGACGAGGGCGCGGGCGATCACATTCGCGTCACGGTGATCGCAACCGGCTTCGACGGGTCGTCGGACGACGACGTCGCCGACGCGCCCGCGACGGCATCATCGTCCGCCGCCCCCGCGGTCGCCGCTCCGGCGACGTCCGGCGACGAACCGGTCCGCCCGTCGCGGCTGGATTCGAGCGAGCGCGAGGAACTCGAGATCCCCGACGACGCGCTCGACATCCCCGACTTCCTGAAGTAGCCGGGACCATGCACGACGCCTGCCATCGGGGTGGCCCGATGGCAGGGCGGTGTCGGGCCCGACTGGTAGCGTCGCGCCAATGACCAGACGCACCTCGCTCCATTCCCGGCACGAAACCCTCGGCGCCCGCATGGGTGATTTCGGGGGCTGGTCGATGCCGCTCCAGTACGACACGCCGCGAGCCGAG
>JAGQUM010000052.1:0-184 GCA_020438485.1 Thermoleophilia bacterium
CGAGGCCAACCAGGCCCGCGACACCAGGGCCAAGCAGGCCGTCCGGGCCCGCGAAACGGCGGCCGAGCACGACCGCGGCATCCGCCGCACCGAGTTCGACCTCGACGCCCCCCTGTGCCACCACTGCCAGGGCGGGCTCATGTGGCTCACCGACGACGACATCACCTACTGCCCGTCGTGCAAC
>JAGQUM010000052.1:259-440 GCA_020438485.1 Thermoleophilia bacterium
GTCGCCGCCGGCCCCCCCGGCCGCCACATGCGACACCCCGGGCTGGCCGCGTGAACGTGCCCCGCCACCAGCTCGACGCGATCCGTGCCGGCGCCACCCAAACCGTGCTGCTGCCCCGCCCGCACGCCGCCGTCGACGGGCAGACCATCACGCTGCGAGCCCGCGGCCTCGGCAACCGGCG
>JAGQUM010000052.1:445-22986 GCA_020438485.1 Thermoleophilia bacterium
GGCGACCCGGACACCACCCGCGCCACCGTCATCACCAGCCACGTCGTGCTCCTCGGCCAGCTCACCAGCGGCGACACCCAGGCGATGGGCTGGCGTAGCTTCGCCCGCTTCCGCAGCGACTGGATCCGCCGCCACGAGCAGGACCGCCGGTGGGACACCGGATTCCGGGAGGGCCTGCTCGGCGACGACGACGCCGCCATGCGATGGGAATCGCATTGGGTGCAACGCAACGGGTTCGCCGTCACCCTCGCCCACGACCCCACCCACCTGCCGCGCCTGCTCGCCAGGCGTTCCGAGTTCGGCTACGTCGCGGTGCCGGCCCAAGCCATGCCCGACGAGCCGGAGGCGATGCGATGACTGCTGACCCGATCAGTTGCGCGCTGTCCGCACCCTGCGCTACCGTTCCCGGCGTGACCTGTGACCCCACGGACTGGGGCAAGAGGGTCTTCCCCGCGCCGCGCGCAGCCGGCGGGCCTCCTGACCACCACGGACCGCAATACGGACCGGATCAGGGAGTAGCCCAAGTGCGCCCAACGCCAGGCAGGCGGCTGAAGGTGTGCGCCACGCCCGGCTGCCCCACGCTCACCCGCACCGCCCACTGCCCCCAGCACACCGTGCACCGCAGCGGACGCAGCACCAGCCGCCGGTGGGCCCGCCTGCGCGCCACCATGCTCGCCACCCACCCACTGTGCGCGATCTGCGGCAAGCGGCCAGCGACCACCGTCGACCACATCACCCCCGTATCGCGTGGCGGCACCGACGCGCCGGATAACCTCCAGCCCGCATGCTGGCCATGCAACCAGGCCAAGGGCAACCGCACCCCTGGGGGGTGACCCCCAACCGAAAACCGCGAAGTGCGCGCGCCGCGGCGTCTCGCGGTCTGTACGGCCTGGAGTAATGAGAATGGTTCTCACCTGGCCTGCGTGATGCAGGCGGGTGCCCGAGAGGAGCCCATGGCAGGACGGACGGTTCCCAAGCCGGCGGACCAGCGTCGCCGGCGCAACAAGGTCACGGAAGTCGAGCTTCCCGCTGAGGGAAACACGGGCGAGTTCCCTCCGCTTCCGCAGTGGCGCTCATGGCTTCCCGACACGGTGGAGTGGTATGCCACATGGTGCCGCTCGCCGATGGCGACGGAGTGGCTTGCCGTTCACTTCATGCGGTTGCAGCAGGTCGCAGTGTTGTACGACGACTGGCTTCGGTCGGATGGTGATCTCAACCTCTTGAAGGAGCTCCGCCTTCAGCTTGCGGACTTCGGTGGGACGCCTCTTGATCTGAAGCGGATGGGTCGAAAGGTCACGCCCCGGCCGGCGGGTGAGGTGGTGGCGATGCCGGCGCGCAAGCCTGCGCGGCGGTTGCGGGCTGTCGTTCCGGAGTAGCCGGGGGTGCCGTGGCGTGGCCCGGAGGTGCCCGGTGAGGTTCCGACGCTCGGCGGCCTGGTGGTGGAGTGGATCGAGGCGCATTGCGTGATCCCGGATGGCATCCACGCGGGTGAGCCGTTCCTTCTGACCCGGGAGATGGCGGACTTCGTCGCCCAGTTCTACGCCCTGGACGCGGCGACCGGCAGGTTCCTTCACTTCCGTGGTGGGCAGCTAGTCCGGCCGCAGAAGTGGGGCAAGGGCCCGTTCTCGGCGGCGTTGGCGATCGCGGAGGCGCACCATGAGGCGCCGGTGCTGTTCGACGGGTGGGACGCCCAGGGGGAGCCGGTCGGCAGGCCGTGGCCGACGCCGTGGGTGCAGATCACGGCGGTGTCGGAGGACCAGACCGACAACGTGTTTCGTGCCCTGGTGCCGATGATCGAGCTTGGGCCGCTGACGGAGAGCGTTCCGGATACCGGGGAGTCGCGGGTGAACCTTCCGGGGGGTGGCCGGATTGAGCCGGTGACGGCGTCCGCCCGGTCCCGCCTTGGGCAGCGCGTCACGTTCTGCATCAACGACGAGACCCATTCGTGGACGGCGGAGAACGGTGGCCGCCGGCTGGCGGACAACCAGCGGCGCAACCTGGCGGGCATGGGTGGCCGGTGGTTGGAGACCACGAACGCTTGGGACCCCGCGGAGGGGAGCGTGGCGCAGCAGACCGCGGAGTCCGGGGAGCCCGGTGTGTACCGGGACCGCACGGACCCGGGTGCGGGCAGCGTGTTCAACAAGCGCGAGCGGCGGCAGATGATGCGCCGTGCGTACGGTGACAGCCTGGTTCGCGGCCGGCGGGGGTGGGTGGACCCGGACCGCATCGACGGTGAGATCGAGGCGCTGCTGGGCCGTGACCCCGCCCAGGCCGAACGGTTCTTCCTGAACCGGATCCGGAGTGAGGCGGATGCCGCGTTCGACCTGGACAAGTGGCGGGGCCTTGCCGTGCCCACGTGGGTGCCACCCGCCGGGTCGCTCATCACCATCGGGGTGGACGGTGCCCGCTTTCAGGACTCCCTCGCCGTCGTGGCGTGCCATGTCGATGAGGGTTTCCTGTGGCCCCTGGGGATCTGGACGCGGCCCGAGCACGCCGGCGATGACTACGAGCATCCGCTGGACGAGGTGGACGCCGTGATGCGGGACGCGTTCGAGCAGTGGCATCCGTGGCGGGTCTACATCGACCCCCAGAAGATCGGTGGCCTCGTGGACACGTGGCGGGGCAGGTGGGGCGAGCGGCGTGTGCATCACTGGACGACGAACCGGGCCCGCCCGATGGCCTACGCAGTCCGCGCGTTCCGTGACGCCCTCGCGGGGGCGGACCTGTGCCATGACGGTGACGAGCTGCTGACATTGCATGTCGCGAACGCCCGCCGGTGGCGCACGAACGTGAAGGACGAGGAGGGCCGCCCCATGATGCTGATCGGCAAGGACCGGCCGGGTTCACCCCGCAAGATGGACGGGGCCGTGGCGTGCGTACTGGCGTGGGAAGCCCGCGGGGACGCGGTCGCGGCCGATGCCCGCCCGCGCCGTCGCGGCGGCCTGGTGTTCGTCTGACATGGCCGAATCCGTCCAGGTCATCACGAGCATCGGGATGGTTGGGGAGCATGAGGTCGGCACGCCGGAGTGGTGGCGTGACCGGCTGCTCGACAAGATCGCCAGCAGGCGCCTCACGGACGACATGATCGCCCGCTACGTCGACGGTGACCACCCGCTGGCGTTCGCGAAGACCCGGTACCGGGAGGCGTTCGGTGCCCTCCTTGAGCCCCTGCGTGACGACTGGCTTGGCGTGGTCGTGGAGGCCGCGACGGAACGCCTCGTCGTCGACGGGTTCCGGGCCGGCGGGACGGACGAGACCGGTGATGACGCGGCGTGGGAGATCTGGCAGTCCAACGGCTTGGACAGCCGGTCCGGGGAGGCCCACGACGAGGCCGTGAAGTTCGGTGTGGCGCACCTGGTGACGGGCCCGGGCCCGGACGGTCCGGTGGTGTTGACGGTGCCGGCGTCACGGGCCGCGGTGGAGCGTGACCCGGTGCGGCCGACGCGGCGGCTGGCCGGGGTGCACACGTGGATGGAGCCCGACGGGTCCGAGCGGTGCGTCCTGTGGACCCCCGAGGTTCGGGCAGAGTGGGCCCGTCAGGCGGGCAGCCTCATGGGTATCGGCGGGTGGGAGCCGCAGGGGTGGATCCGGAACCGAGTTGGAATGGTGCCGATCGTGCCGCTCGTGAACCGGCCGACGCTGCGCCACCGTGACGGCCGGTCGGACATCGAGCCGATCATGCCGATGCAGGACGCCATCAACAAACTGCTGGCCGACATGATGGTCGCCTCCGAGTACGCCGCGTTCCGCCAGCGGTACGCGACCGGCATTGAGATCCCCACGGACCCGGAGACCGGGCAGCAGCTCGACAACCAGTTCATCGCGTCCCAGTCGACGCTCTGGACCACCGAAGACCCGGACGTGCGGTTCGGTGAGTTCTCAGCGTCGGACCTTGGGAACTACACGGGTGGGATCGAGATGGTCGTCCGGCACATCGCCGCCCAGACGCGCACCCCACCGCACTACCTCATGGGGGAGATCGTCAACTCGTCGGCGGAGGCGTTGAAGGCCGCAGAAGCCGGCCTGGTTGCCCGGGTGCGCGCGAAGATGCTGACCTTCGGGGAGGCGTGGGAGGACGCGATCCGGCTGGCGTTCGCCTGGTCCGGGGACGAGGACCGCGCGATGAACGCCAGGATCGAAACGATCTGGCGTGACCCGGAGACGCGGACGGAGGCGGAGCGGGTCGATGCGATCACGAAGCTCGCGTCGATCGGGGTGCCGCAGGAAGCGGCGTGGTCGATGATCCCGGGGATGACGCCGCAGAAGCTTTCGCGGTGGCGGGCGATGCGTGACCAGGACGCCCTCGCGTTGGGGTTGTCGTTCGGTGGGGCGGCCCCGGTCGCACCGGGTGAGCCGGCGGTGCCGGTGAGCGCGGCAGGCCAGCAGGCCCAGCAGCCGGCGGTGTAGGCCGGTGGACAGCCGGGTGGCGGCCGTGCGGGGTGTGGCGCTGTGGATCGCCGACCTCGCCGTCCTGACGCGCCGGTACGCGTGGGCGGCGGCCGGCCTTGGGGAGCGTGAGGCGGCCGCCATCGTCGCCCAGGCGTCCGCCCGGCATCTGCCTGCCGCGTACCGTCGTGGTGCGGCGACGATCGAGACCGTCGCCCAGCTCGCCGGGGCGGCTGCCGCCGCCCTCACGACGATCACACCACCTAGGGGTCCGGACACTATCCGGCGGGACATCATGGTCGGGTGGACGGTCGCCAAGCAGGCCCCGAACCCGGAGATGGCACGGGCGGCGACCGTCAACAGGATCCTCACGGATGCGTTGACACGGTCATGGCGGCAAGGCGGAGCCGACCAGGTCGCCGACAATCCTGATGTCATCGGGTACCGGCGGGTCGCGGACGGTGGGGCGTGCGCGGTGTGCCTCGCCCTGGAGACCGGTGACGTCGTCCCGGACGATGAGGTTTTCGAGGCGCACCCGAACTGCCTCTGCGGGATGGAGCCCGTCACCGACGGGCCGGACCCCGTGATGCGCACCGGCCAGCAACGGTTCGACGCGATGACCACCGCCCAGCAGGACGCCCTCTTCTACGGGCGCGGCGGGGCCGCGATGGCCGACCTTGTGCGGTCCGGGAGGGTGGGCCTCGCGGACCTGGTGCACCGATCCCCACGGCGCCCCGGGCAGACCACCGTCGTTTCCCAACGGCCCCTCAAGAGCTTCACCCGATAGCCACCCCTCCGCGACGGGGGCGTGTGGCGCACCAACCCGAGACGGGAGGACCACCCGATGGCCGACGACACCACCACGCCAGAAGTTCAGGCGACCGACGACGCCACCAACCCCGAGGCGAAAACCGACACGGACCAGATCGCGACCCCGAAGGATGGTGACCTACCTCCCGAGGTCCGCGCGATCCTGAAGAAGGAGCGGTCGGCGGCCCGGGCCGCGGAGGCGCGCGCGAAGGCCGCCGAGGCGAAAGTCACGGAGTTTGAGGCCGCCGGCAAAACCGAGATGGAACGCCTCACGGACCGGGCCGCGCAGGCCGAGCAGGCCGCGAAGGACGCTACCATGCAGCTTGCCCGGGAGCGCGTCGCCCGCCGCGTCGGCCTCCCCGAAAAGTTCATTGACCGCCTCCGAGGTGACACTGAGGAGGAGTTGGAAGACGACGCGACGTCGCTTCTGGAGGACCTGCCGGCCCGCGAGGGGCCCGCCACCCCACCCGTCCGGGATGGGGAGACACCGAACCCGGCCGCGAACGTCGCGCCGGGTGCGCCGCGCCTTGAGGCGGCGTACGCCCAGGCCGCGAAGACGGCCCGAACCTAGAGAAGGAGGCCAATAGTGGCCGTTACCCTCGCGCAGGCCGCGACCCTGTCGCAGAACGACCTGCAGCGCGGCGTCGTCGAGACGTTCGTGCAGTCCAGCGTCGTCCTCGACCGCCTGCCTTTCATGACCGTTTCCGGCAACGCGTACGCGTACAACGTCGAGGGCACCCTGCCCGGCGTCGCGTTCCGTGCCGTGAACGCCGCGTACATCGAGTCGACCGGCACCGTGAACCAGCTCACCGAGACGATCAAGATCCTCGGTGGCGACGCGGACGTCGACCGGTTCATCGTGCAGACCCGTGGGAACCTGAACAGCCAGCGTGCCGTGCAGACCGCGATGAAGGTGAAGTCGCTCAGCTACGAGTTCCAGAACGCGTTCATCAACGGCGACAGCGCGGTGGACGCCAACAGCTTCGACGGGCTGAAGAAGCGCCTCGTGGGCGCCCAGGTCATCACGGCCGGCACGAACGGCATCCCGGTGCTCGGCACCACGGACGCGGACCGCCTGGCGTTCCTCGACCAGCTGGACGCGACCATCGCCCGGGTGAAGAACCCGTCGGCGATCTACACGAACGCATTCATCCGGGCGAAGATGCTGTCGGCCTTCCGTCGTCTGAACATCGCGCACGACCGGGTAGGCGACAAGCAGTCCCCGACGTATCAGGGGATCCCGGTCCTCGACATCGGCACCAAGTCCGACGGCACCACCCAGATCCTGCCGCAGTCCGAGACGGTCGGGGCGGGAACGACGTGCTCCAGCGTCTACGTCGTCGGGTTCGGCCAGGACGAGATGGACGGTGGCGTCACCGGCCTGTGGAACGGTGGCATCCAGGTCCGGGACCTCGGTGAGGTGTCCGACAAGCCCGTGTACCGCACCCGCATCGAGCTGTACGGCGGGATGGCGGTCTTCAGCGGCCAGGCGGCCGCCCGACTCCAGGGGGTTCTGAACGCATGAGCACGAACGACAAGAAGGTCCCCGCGGCCCGCACGATCAGCCCGGAGCAGGGCGACGCGGACGGGGCGGGCAAGCCTCGGTTCGAGGAGTTCGAGCTCACCGGACCGGAGGGCGGGAAGGTCGCGATCCGTCGCAACATCGAGACGGGGGAGCAGACCGTCAAGGGTGACGCGATGCAGCGTGGGGACCGTCCCGGCGTGGCCGACGAGATCAGCCTCCGCGTCGAGCGCGGTGAGGTCGGCAAGGACAAGTTCCCGCCGCCGATGCCGGAGCCCGTTCGGGAGCCGGTGGCGGTGACGGTGGAGGCGGACGGCACCACCGTGTCGGCCGTGCTGCCCGTGTCGCACGAGGACGTCGCGACCCCGGCGGAGGTCAAGCGCCGGTCCCGCCAGAAGGACGCGTAAGAGGGGGCCGTCGAGATGACCACCACGTACCGTCCCGGTGTCGGTGACATCGCGGTGGTCATGCGGGCCCGCACACGTGACCGTGTCGGCAACGAGGGTACGTTCACGTCTGACACGCGGCCAACCGCCGCGGAAGTCGATCAGCTGATCACGCTGGTGTCTGGTGCTGTGCGGGCCCAGATCGGTGGACCGGACATCCCCCCGGTGATCGCCGACGAGGCCCGCATGGTCATCATCTACGGTGTCGCCCAACTGATCGAGCAGTCGTACTTCCCCGAACAGAATGACGGGGAGGGGCCGGCCGCCCGTTTCGGGCGCCTATATGACGTGGCGCTTGCCGCCCTGGCGAAGAACCAGGCGAGCTACTCGGCGGCGTCTCGTGCCGGGGGTGGGCGCAGCCTAGGGTCGATGCGGGTCGGTGCCGCATCCGCGCAGTGGGTGGACCAGTGGCCGTAGAGGTCACCGCCGACACCCGCGAGGTGGTGGCGATGGCCCACGGGATGCGGGACCGGGTGGTGGACATGCGCCCCGTGTGGCCCCGTGTTGCGAACTGGTTGGCGAGTCAGCACCGGCAGGCGTTCCGCGCGGGGGGCCGGAACCTTCCGCACCCCTGGCGGCCGCTCGCCCAGTCCACCGTGGAGCGCAAGCGGCGGGACAACCTGCCGGCCGACATCCTGGTGCGGCGGGGGCAGCTCATGCGCAGCGTCACGACCCGCCGTGACCGCCGGCATGTGGAGCGGATGACGCCCACCGAGCTGGTCTTCGGGACGCGTGCCCCGGTCGCCGCGTTGAGCCGACACCAGGGGCGTGACCCCGTGCAGGTCCCCGCCGACATCACCCCGATCGCGGACATGATCCTTGATCACATCATGGGTGGCGGCCGGTGAGCTTCGGGCGGATCGTGTCGGGTGGGGTTTTGGAGCG
This sequence comes from Thermoleophilia bacterium, assembly GCA_020438485.1. Classification (GTDB taxonomy): domain Bacteria; phylum Actinomycetota; class Thermoleophilia; order Miltoncostaeales; family Miltoncostaeaceae; genus JAGQUM01. The sequence continues at coordinate 8,495 of JAGQUM010000052.1, forward strand.
GGCCGCGGAGGCGGTCCTCTCCGAGTGGCTGCCGTACCACATCGCGGAGGTCGCCCGCCAGGAGGGCCACCAGGCGGGTGACCCGTGGCCCCCGGACCCCCGCACGGTCGAGACTTTCAGTGCCGTGACGACCTGGGATGAGCTACCGCTCCCGGCGATCCTCGTGGTGTCCACGGGGACCGATGGGGAGCCGTCGCGGGACGGCCGTGGCCGGTGGTCGGCGTGGTGGCGCCTTGCCGTGTCGGTCATCGCCTCCGCGAACAGCCACGACAACACACGCCGCGTCTGCCACGTCTACGGTGCCGCGATCCGCTCCGTGCTGGTCACGCACCCCACCTTGGGGGGTGCGTGCGACCGGATGGACTGGGCCGGTGAGCAGTACGAGCCCGTGTTCGCGGACGCGGCCCGGACGCTGGGGATGGTGACGGTGAACATCCGGGTTCACATCGCGGACGTGGTGAGCCACGCCCCGCGGGTGATGCCCACCCCGCCGCCGCCCCCGCACGACCCGTGGCCGGCGGACTCGACCATCCAGACCACCACCATCCTCGGGGAGGCCAACCAGCCATGACCGACCACATCAACACGGGCACCACGCCGGTCACGCTCGCCTCTGGCCGTCCGGTCGCCCCCGGCGAGGTCTTCACCGTCACCGGCGACCTGGACCCACAGGACGCCGCCCTCATCGACTCCGGGGTGATCACCCCGATCCAGCCTACCCGCAAGCGCACGAAGGAGGGATGACCGTGGCTCTCGCCCCCGGTACATACGTGACCGAGTCGCAGACGGTCGCGACCGCCGGCGCCCCCACCAGCATCGGCACATGGTTCGTCGTCGGTGCCACCGACCGCGGTCCCATCGACCGGCCCGTTGAGGTCCGGAGCCTCGACACGTTCCGCGCCGTGTTCGGTGACCGGGTCGCCTGGTCGATGCTGTACGACTCCGTCGAGGCGTTCTTCCAGTTGGGTGGCGCCCGCATGATGGTGTCGCGCGTGGTGGGGCCGTCCCCCACCTCGGCGTCGAAGGTCCTGAACGACGCGGGTGCCGCCCCGGCGATCACCGTGTCCGCGGCGAACCCGGGGGCGTGGGGTGCGGGCCTGTCGGTGCAGGTCGTGGCCGGCACCGCCGGCGGAAGCTACGTGCTGGTCGTCACCCAGGGGGGCGTGGAGGTGGAGCGCTCCCCGGACCTGGTGGACAACGCGGCCGCCGCGACTTGGGCGTTGGGCAGCTCATACATTCGGGTGGCCGCGACGGGGGCGAACGACCCGGCCGTCGCGGCCGCCGCGGCCCTCGTAGGTGGCGACGACGCCCACACGGGGATCGTGACGCAGGGATACACGGACGCCCTCGCCCGTTTCACCCGGGACCTCGGGCCCGGGTTCGTGTCGGCCCCCGGGGTGACGACCACGGCGATCGCGACGGCGGTGACGGACCACGCGGTCCAGGCGAACCGTGCCGCCCTGCTGGACGCCCCGGACACCGCGACGGTCGCGACTATCACCGGCTACGCGGCGTCGGTCGCGTCGGTTGCGTCCGGGTGGCGTGGCATGCCGCTGGCACCGTGGACGATCTGCCGGGGTGTGGCGGCGGGGACGACCCGCCGAATCCCACCGTCGGCGACACAGGCCGCCGCAGCCGCCCGCGCCACGGAGTCCTACCCGTGGGGCGCGCCTCCCCCGGCGGGGGATCGCGGCAAGCTCCCCGGGTTCGCGATCATGCCCGCCACCCGGTTCACCGACGCCGAGCGTGGCACCCTGAACGACGCGGGTGTGACCGTCCACATCCTGCAGGACGGGGCCGTGACCGTGTACGGCGACGTCGGGGCCGGCACCGGCGTGTGGCGGCAGTACCACGGGGTCGCGGTGTTCATGGCCCTCCGGGCCCGCCTCGAGCACGCATTGAAGGCGTACGTGTTTGCCACGATCGACGGGGCCGGCCTGACGCAGGCCGCCGCCGCCGCGGACCTGCGGGCGATCTGCCTGGCCGCCTACAACGCCGGCGTGTTGTACGGGGCGACGCCGGAGCAGGCGTTCACGGTCGACGCGTCCGACGGGGTGAACACGCCGGCGACGAAGGCCGCGGGTGACCTGCGGGCGAGCGTGAGCGTCGTCATCTCCCCCGTCGCGGAGCGCGTGACGATGAGCCTGTCGGCCCGCCAGGCCGCCTAACCAGAGGAGACGATCACATGGGCAAGGGCACGGGTCCGGAGCAGTGGCTGATCACGGCCACCATGGACGGGGTGAGCATCGGAGTGTGGGACACCGCTTCGGGTGGGGGCAGCACCGCCGACACCCGCGGTTACCGTCGCGGCGACGGCAGCATGATGGACCGTGGGGGGCCCGCGACGTTCGAGGACCTGACGGTGTCCCGCATCTGGGACAACGACATGGACCTGAACGTCCGGATGACCGGGCTGTGCGGTAGGGCTGCCGTTTCGGTGACGAAGCAGCAGAAGGACGAGGACGGCGCACCGTTCGGGCGTGCCAAGACGTACATGGGGCGGTTGAAGGGTGTCACGGACCCGGACGCGAACAGCAACGAGTCAGGCGACGCCATGTTCAGCTTCGTGGTCGGCGTGACGAGCGTCCAGTGACCGACACGCGCGAGAGCGTCCTGGATCGGATCAAGGCCCGCCACGCGCAGACGCTGGAGGCCCGCACGACCGACATGGACGTGCCGGGGTACGGTGGGGACCTGGTGATGCGCCTCGGCCCAGTCGGGTTCAAGCGTGCATCGGGGTTCATCGACGCCGTCCAGGCCGGGGAGTTCGCGCCGCTCGCGGACGCCGTGATCCACGGGTGCCGAGACTTCCTGATCCGTGTTGACGGTGACCTGGTGCCGCTCAGGGAAACCCCGACGCGTGTCGGGGTGGACCTTGCGGATGCCCTCGGGTGGGGCACGGTGCCGAAGTCGGCGCGTGACGCCCTGGTGACACTGTTCGGGGCGGCGCACGATCCGGAACTGGCCGTGACGGCGTTCGCGGCCGACTTCGTCGCATGGTGTGGGGAGCAGCACGGGGAGACCGCGGAAGCTCTCGCGGGGGAATAGCCGCCGACCCGTCCATCGCCGCGGCGGCAGTCGCGGGCGTGGTCGGCCTTGATCCATGGCGATTCCTCTCCACCCGCGACCCCGTCGAGCAGCTCGTCATGGACATCATGCTCCGTCAGGCCGTCGCGATTGACGTTGACCGTCAGCGGTCCCTCGCGGCCCGCATCGCGCACGCCACGTGGGAAGGGGGCCAGATACCGTGAGCACCACAGAGGCCACCATCCGGGCCCGCATCATGGGTGTCCGCGAGGTCACCAAGGGCCTGTCGGACGTGGAGCGCGGCACGGACCGGGTGTCCCGCTCGTCGGATTCGACGACGCGCGCGTGGGGCCGGGCCCGCAAGGCCGCGGGTGGCCTGACGAGCAAGCTCGGGGGCCTGGCGAAGGGGGCGGTGGCTTTCACGGGGGCGTTCGCCGCCGTCCAGCAGATCCGGGCGAGCATCACCACCACCGAGGACCTCGGCAAGACGTTCCTCGCGTTGCGCCGCACGATGGGTGGGTCCGACAAGGACGTGGCCCGGTGGGCCGGCATCATCAAGAGCCGCGGCATCGACGTCGCGAAGTTCAACATGTCGCTAACCACGTTGGGCCGGAACATGCTGGCCGCGAAGGACAGCACGAGCGACGCGGCCGGCATGTTCCGTGAGCTGGGCGTGTCCCGGGCGACGCTGGCGTCCGGGAACACGAACCGGGTGTTGATGGAGATGGGCGACGGCCTGTCGCGTATGACGGATCACACCAAGCGCGCGGCGATCATGCAGAAGCTGTTCGGCCGTGGCGCGCAGGCCCTCGGGCCCCTCCTGGTGGGCGGGTCGAAGGCGATTCGTGAGCAGCAGGCGCTGATGGATAAGTACGGGGTGACGTCGGGCGTCTCTGGTGATGAGACGAAGAAGATGATCGCCGCGCAGCGTGAGGCAAGCATCGCGATGCTCGGTTTCCAGCTAGTCATCGGCCGGAACGTCGTGCCGTGGCTGCTGAAACTCCAGATGGGCGTGACGGGCGCGATGCAGGAACTGCGCACCGGTGATGGCTGGTGGAAGGTTGCCCGCAACACCCTTTCCGGGGTGGCGGACACGGTCCAGACCGTCGTCGAGTGGTTGAGCCACAGCAAGGTAGCGGTGGGTGTCCTCACGGCCGCCGTCATCGCCCTGAACATCGCGACGACGGCGTCACCGTGGGGCATGATCGCGAAGGCCCTCACCGTGGTGGTGGTCGGCCTGATCGCGGCGTACAAGAACAGCGCGACCTTCCGCCGCATCGTCGACAAGCTCGGCGAGGCGGCCCGCGACGTGTTCCCTTTCATCCAGGGCGCTTGGGATGGGATCAGCGCGGCCGCGTCGAAGGCATGGTCAATCATCGGCCCGATCCTGCGGAAGATCGTCGACCTGTTCGGGAAGGCGAAGGACGCCGTCGACTGGGCCACCGGGCTGGCGCCCGGGCAGGCCGCGACCCTCGATTCCGGCCAGACCACGCGTGCGGTGCAGCAGGCCGGGCTACGCGCCCTCGTGCCGGACGCCCCCGTGCAAACGCGCGTACGCAACGACCAGGGCAAAAGCAGCAAGGAACTGGGAGACCCCGCCGGCGGGGACATCGTCATCCACGTGCCGCTGCACCTTGACGGTGAGGTCATCGCGACGAGCACGGTGCGGCACGCGGCCCGCAAGAAGGCACGCCGGTGAGCGGCGAGGACGTCACGCTCTCGGCGGGCCAGGTGACCGTGTCGGCGATCCTGGCCGGCACTGTGGCGGTGTCATCCGGGAGCGGGTGGACGGAGACCGGCCGGCCGCTGGCGAAGGCCATGCCGGAGTGGACGGGAAAGCCCCTTGACCGGGTCGTGCTGCCCCTGCTGCTGGACGGGTGGCCCGACGGGTCTGTGCAGACCGCGGTGGACACGCTGATGGGGTTGATGCGCCGGCCCGCGAAGGCGGCGACACCGCCCGTGGTGGTGTGCCGTGGCCCCCGGCTGCCGTTCGACGCCGCCCGGCAGTGGGTCGTGGAGTCCGTCGAGTGGGGTGACGGCCAGCTGTTCACCGTGGACGGGCGCCTCGCCCGCCAGGACGTGACGGTGACGCTCATGGAGTCCCCGGACGACGAGCCCACGGTCGTGAAGGTGCGGGGCAACCCGACGACACGGCGGATCATCCTCGCCGCCCCGGGGGACACGCTGGAGAGGGTGGCGCGACGTGAGCTGGGGTCGCCGAAGCGTGTCGGGGTGCTGCGAGCCCTGAACCCGGGGGTGCGCCCCGGCCGGCCGATCAAGGCGGGCACGGTGGTGGTGGTGCCGTGACGACGATGACGCCCCGCCAGGCGCTGCAGCGTGCCGCTGCCCCGCAGCGCCGCGCGAACGCGGGGGGACGCCCGTTCAGCCTCGACAGCCTGACGCTGTCAACCCAGGAGCTGCGCGTCGACGACATCGAACGGGACGTCACCGACGCCACCATTGACCAGACGATCACCGGGTCGTCGTCGCTGACCTTGACGCTCGCCGATCCGGAGTGGCGGTGGACGACAAGCCCGTTCTTCACCGCACGGTCGATGTTGACCGTGGACGGCCTGCCGTTCACGCTTGCCGCCGTGTCCCGCCAGTCGGGTCAGCGGCTTCAGGCGACGTTTGAGCCGTGGCCCGTCGCGGCCCTCAGGGTGCCGAACAAGCCCCGCAAGGCGCGCCGCACCGTCCAGATGACGCGCGCACGATTCGCCGCGGAACTGATCGGTGAGATCCCCGGCGTGCCGGCGGTGGTACCCGAGCTGCGCCTGCGCCAGCCGGTCGCGAAACCCGACCAGGCCGGCCGCGTCCAACCGTACGAGTTCCGCCGCGGCGAAGGCGGCACCCGGGAGTCGTCGTGGACGGCGTTGCAGCGCCTCGCGGAGGAAGTCGGCTGGCGGTGCTACGAGGTCGCCGGTGCGGTGTGGTTCGTCTCGGACGACCACCTCATGGCCCAGCCGCCCCTACTGTCCGCCGTGCGCACGTCCGCGGACTGGATCGAGGACCTGGTGTTCGACCACGACACCGGGATGCGGGTGGCGACGGCGACGCTGACGTGCCTTGCGGAGCGGTGGGCGATCCCGCCCGGGTCGCGGGTGATGCTCACCGGGTTCGGTGCGGGATCGGGCCCGTGGCTGGTGGAAACCACCCGCCGGTCGTTGTGGAGCCCCCACGTCGAGGTTGGGTTGACGCGCCGCCGGCCAAGGCTGCCGGAGCCCGCCCCCGAGACGGAGCAGGCCACCAGGTCGGGTATGGAGTTCGTGGGTGGGGTTGCGGGCGGTGGGTCCGCGACGGGGGACGCCCCCCCGCAGATCGCGGCCCTGATCACGAGGGCTGCGCAGGAGACCGGGGTGTCTGCTTCGCTGCTCGCCGCGATCTGCAAGCAGGAGTCGGGCTACAACCAGGGGGCGAGGTCTCCCGTCGGGGCCATGGGTTTGATGCAGCTCATGCCCGACACGGCCCGGGGCCTCGGGGTGGACCCCACGGACCCGTGGCAGAACATGCTCGGCGGTGCCCGCTACATCAAGCAGCAGCTCGCCGCGTTCGGCGGGGATGTGCGTCTCGCGCTCGCGGCGTACAACGCCGGGCCGGGTGCCGTGAAACGCTACGGCGGTGTGCCCCCGTACGCTGAGACCCAGAAGTACGTGCGGGTCGTGCATGACAACTACCAGCGGTTCCAGGCGGCCGCGACCGCACCGTCCACGGTCACGGGTGCGGCGGGCGCATCAGGGTTGGTGGTCGCTGCGTACAACGAGGCGAACCGCATGGCCGGGTTGCACACCAGATACGGGTGGGGTGGCTTCGGGGCATCCGGACCGTGGGATTGCAGTGGCGCCGTGTCGTGGATGCTGACCGTCGCGAATATGGCATCCGGCCACCTGGACACATGGGGCCTTTCCCGGTGGGGTCAGCCCGGGGAAGGAGCCAGTCTCACCGTCTGGGTCAAGACGCACTCCGACGCCCATCAGGCACACACGTTCGCCGAGTTCAAGGGGTTCCCGCAGTCCCGGTTCGAGTCCGGCGGCTATGAGGGCGGCGGTGCCCGATGGCGCGACGGGATGCGATCAACGGCGGGGTTCCAGCCGCGCCACTACCCCGGCACCTAGGAGGGCGCACGTGATCCTGCTTGGTCTCGACGATCCGATCATGCCGTCGGCCGGCGCCTACGCGGCCTCGGTGACCCGCGCCCCGGCGATCCTCACCGACACGGCTGACGTGGCGCTTGACGCCGACCCCGAGGTGGTCTACGAGGCGGTGCCGTGGATGCCGCGCGGCACAGCCCTGCCCACCGTCGGCGCGTCTTGCCTCGTCGTTTTCGACGACCGTGGCAACCCCTGGATGCCTGTTTGGAGGCCCGCGTGATCGCCCCGCACATCCGCTACCCCCTGGTGGTCTCCCAGACGGGGGGCCTCGCCGCCGTGGACCAGGACACGCCCGCGGAGGTCGCGGGATGCGTGCATGCCGTGATCCGCCACCGCCAAGGGGCCCGGTATGAGGACCCCGGGTTCGGGGTGCCGGACGCGACGTTCACGCGGGGCGAGACGCTCGCCACGGACGTGGTGGAGGCCATCGGCCGGTGGGAGCCCAGGGCCGTGCCGGGCGTCAACGTCGACGTGGTGGGGATCGCGCGCAACCATGAGGTCCACGCCACCGTCGAGGTTGCCCGATGACGTACGTCGTCTACCCCCGGTCCGTGACGGGTGAGGACTTGGCGCGCGTCGCTGTGGACCGAATCCGTGCCGACTACCCCTCGTGGGACCCCCAGCCCGGCGGGTTCGACTGGCTCCTCATCGAATCTCTCGGCCAGATCGTCGCGGAGATGGTGCAGGCATCGACGGACGTCCGCACAAGCCTTTTCCGTCACGCCGGATTGCACATCTTCGGGGTCGCCCCGATCGACGCCGCCCCCGCGTCGGGGGTGACGACGTGGACGGCTTCCGACACGGTGGGGCACGTCATTCCCGCCGGGACCCTCGTCGGCTACCGTAGTGCGGGTGATGTGGTGGTTTTCGCGACCGTCACGGATACCATCCTCCCATCTGGTGTGTCCACGGTGTCGGGTGTGGTCGTGACGGCCACCACCCCCGGCGCCGACGGCAACGGGCTGACCGGCCCCGAGCTGATCGACAGCACGCTTCCTTGGGTGACGGCCGTGACGCAGGCGACCCCCACCACCGGGGGGGAGGACGGCGAGACGGATGACGCCTACCTCGCGCGGCTTCCCGACGAGATCAGGGTTCAGAACACCCCGGTGCTTCCCGGTGATTTCCAGGCGGTGGCGCTTCGCGTGCCTGGTGTCGGCCGGGCTGTCGCGATCGAGGGCTGGGACACCACCGCGAACACCATCGGGAACGAGCGTATGGTGGGGGTGGCGGTCACGGACCCCGCCGGGCAGCCGGTGGCACCGGCCGTCCGGTCCCAGGTGGAGGCCACCCTGGAGGCGATGCGCGAAGCGAACTTCGTAGCGAGTGTCGCCGCCCCCACCTACACCAACGTCACGGTCACGTACGCGGCGACGTGCTACCCGGGGTGGACGCCGTCGGAGGTCAAAACCCGGGTTGACTCTGCGACCCTCGCGTTCCTGGACCCTGCCCAGTGGGGCATCCCACGGACGGCGGAAGGCGCGGATGCCTCCCGGGTGTGGGTCAACGAAACCGTAGTGCGAGTCAACGACCTCATCGCCCTCATTGATCAGGTTGATGGCGTCCGGACCGTCACGACCGTCCAGGTCAACGGGGCCGGTGACCTGACCCTTTCGGGGCGTGTCGGTCTGCCCTCCCCGCAGGCACCCGTCGGGACCATCACCCCGACCACCTAGCACGACCCCGCCGCCCGCGAGCGGCGACGCACTGCCAACTCCACACAATGGGAGGACCACGCATGGCCTTTGAGTCCGTGAACCCCGGGGATGCCAGCAAGCTCATCGCCTGCGACGATGTCGGTGGGGAGCGTGTCCAGGTCGTCAAGCCCGCGTTTGGCCCTGACGGGGTGGCTACGATGGTCGACGCGACGAACCGGTTTCCCGTCGCGTCGGTGGTTAGTGGGACGGTGGCGGTTGCCGGTGCCGTCACGGTGTCCAGCCAGCCGGCAAGTAGCCGCACGACCGACACGGTCTCGGCGGCCCTCGCGACGGACGCGATCATGGTTGGCGCCACCGTCGCCACACCGAAGTTCGCTTTCGCGAACGTCGCGGCGTCCAGCACCGACAGCAGCATCGTCGCGGCGGTCGCAGGCAAGCGCATCCGGGTGCTGTCCTACCGCTTGAACGTCGCGGCAACCGCGACCAACGCGACGTTCAACACGAAGCCCGGCGGGGCGGGGACGGCCGTCAGTGAGACATACCAGCTCGACGCCCGGGCGACGTGGTCAAGCGGGTTTAGTCACGTCGGTCACATCCAGACCGGCGTCGGTGAGGGACTGGCGGTCACTACCAGCACTGGAAGCCAGGTCGGCGTCGGCGTCGTATACATCGAGGTCTAGACGATGATCCGGCAGGCGGCTACCACCGCGGAGTTCCAGTCGGCGGTCAACGCCAGCGCATCCGGTGACATCGTTGAGTTGACCGGCGCGAACTACACGTCATGCTACGGCCGGGCTGGTATCACGGTGCGCTCGGCGGGGCTTGCGCCCTGGATGGCGGTTACCGGAACCCGCGGGTACCGCGGGCAGGGGATGCCGACCCGCATCGCCGCCCCGATCGGGAACTATGCGGGCATGACGTGGCAGGGCCTTTTCTTCGACACCCGCGGGTATGCGGGCATCAACCACGCATACCAAGACGAGGCAGACGTCACCGTTGAGGACTGCGCGTTCGCGGCGCGTCGCAGCGACGGCGGCCGGTCGATCCTGTTCACGCTCTACGGCGGCGGGGGGATGAACTTCGTTCTTCGCCGCTCGCGCGTGTCCGGATGTGGCCAGGCGGGGAACATGCAGGACCACTCGATCTACGCGAAGAAGACGTGGTACTCGGGGGGCTACACGTCCAGGTCTGGCACCCGCGGATACCTCATCGAGCAATCCATTTTCGAGGACGTCTCGGGGTTCGTGCTGCATGGCTACACCCAAGGCTCGGGCGGCGTTTTCCGCAAGAACGTCGCGGTGCGGTGCGGGAGCCTGGTGACTTTCAGTGCCGCCGATCAGGCGGGCGATTCGAGCACCGGATGGTGGGGCGCTACTAGTTGCGTCGACGTTGAGAACTGCTTGGCGTCCGACAAGACAAGCAGCACAAGCTTCTACCACGTCGACTGGTACGACGCGCACTCCACACTCGACCCATCCGACAACTGGGTTCGTAACACGGGTCTTTACCGCGGCGCCGGCACGACGGGCCGTTTGAAGCCCGGCGGCGGGACACGCTACCAGACCGCGGGGGCGATTCTCGGGTCGGACAGCACGAGCCCCGGCTACCGCGACGCCTCAAACGGGGACCTCACCCTAGAGGCCAGCAGCGCCGCGTACCTGGACGCCAACGCCGCCGGCATCCAGGTCGGACCCGACAGCATCCAACCCGGCTTCGGTGGCGGGGGGGGTGGCGGTGGCGGTGGCACCCCCGGCGCGTTCGGTACCGGCACACCCGCGACGTTCACCGACACGTTCTCCTACGCGGATGGCACCCTGACGACGCTCAACAGCGCGTGGCAGGCTGGCCCATGGGGCAGCGACGGCAGCCTGAGCGTCTCATCCGGGAAAGTTGTCACGGGGGAGGCCGACGGCAGTTTCAGCAACAACATTCACACGACGGTGTACGACGTCGTCGCGTCCGGGGGCCTTGACTTCATCCTCGACGGAGTCACGCACCCCTCGGCGGCCGCGACACGATACGCCCGCCTGTACGTGCTGCACTCCGCCCCAGGGGCGGGCGCGACCCACAACGGATACCTCGTGACCGTCAATGCCTACGCGGGCGGCGGGAACGACCAGACCGTCCTTACTAAGATGGTGGCGGGGTCCGAGTCGGCGGCGCTCATTACCGGCACCGCTGAGTGGGTCGCGGGGGCGGGGTTGGGTTTGCGGGTCATGCCGGACGGGAAGATCAGTCTGTGGAAGACTGTCAGTGGCGTGTGGACGCAGATCGGGAGTGAGGTCACCGACACGACGTTCACGACAGGCCGGGTCGGTGTGATGCTGAACGGCTCCGGGTCGAGCATCGACGGCGTCCGGGTACTGCCCGCCGCTTCGGCCAAGGGGCGGGCGCGGTTCGGCGCGAGCATGGGGGTCTAGATGACCCTGCTCACCATCCTGACCGGTACACCGGTCGCCCCACCACCCCCACCACCCCCACCACCACCGGGCACGGTCCCGGTCGGCGACCCCGGCCCGGAACCTACCGCGGTGGGGGACCTGCTGCTGGAACGCCTAGCGCCCCTGCTTGGGGCTGGCCAGGCGAGCGACAGCCTGCTTCGGGTTCTGTGTCGCGCCGCGACGGTGGCTGTGGAGCGCCACGCCGCCGTCGCGCGCGGCATCGGAGACACGGACGAGTGGGTCGCGGCTTTGACTCCCGACCGGGCCCCGGCGGACTCGCTTGTGTGGCTGGCGCAGTGGACGGGGGCGCCCGCCGTCGCGGGCGTGACCCGCCAGCAGATCAAGGACCACCAAGTGTTGCGCCGCGGCCGTCCCGCGTCGATCCGTACCGCCGTCGCCGCGACCCTCACTGGCGGACGAAACGTGATGATCACGGAACGCGCCGGCAGCGCCTACCGCCTCCTCGTGCAGGTCTACGCCGACGAGTGCCCCAACCCGCCGGCGTCCGAGGCGGCGGCCCGCAGTCAGACCCCCGCGATGGTCGTCTTGGCGTTCCAGGTCCTGACCGGCCAGGCCATCGGCCGCGTCGAGGGTCTTTACGCCACCGTGGGGGCCGCCGAGGCGGCTTACGCGACCGTCGGTGACGCCGAGTCCGACCACTAGCCGAAGGACACGCCCATGCAGACCCTTACCCGCACTGGTATACAGATCCCGGACCAGCTGACCGACGCGTTCACATACCGGGCGCATCTCGCTGCGATCGCCCAGGCCGTGGAGCAGCAGTCCGTGATCTTTCTCACCGGGATGGCCTCGCAGCGCCCGGCGGCCGGGAAGGCTGGCCGGGTGTGGATGAGTACCGACACCGGCGATTTTTGGTGGGACACGGGCGGCGCTTGGATGCTGGTGAACCACGATCCTCCCGCGAACGCCGCGGCCGGAACGCCGAGTCTTCGGAGCCTTGGGACCGCGGCGGGTACCGCCGCGGCTGGCACTCACTCCGCCCAGCACGCCCCCGGGGGGGCGGACCCCCTGCCGGAGGCTCCCGTGGGGATGGTGACGCGCGGTGCCACACTCGGGTACAGCGGTCCAACGACGATTGTCTGGCAGGGTCCAGCGAGCCCGTACTGGTCGTCGGCATCCCCCAACCAGATCAAATTGCCGCACCCGGGGGCTTGGCTGGTGGAGATCACAGCCGACCCGATCTTTGGTCCCTCCCCGGACATTGGATGTTCAGGCGGTTCCGGCATCACGGCCACGGGGTGTAGCCAGCAGTTCATCGGGGTGGCGTCCTGGCTGATCATCGCCGAGGGTGTGAACGCCTCGGCTATCTTCGAAATCCGCCCGAACGGCGACGGCAACGCCTCCGGGTTCTCGGCGACCGCGGCCCACATCGGCTAGGGGGGGTTGGGGTGGATGACCGACGAGTCGAGTCACACGCGGTCGTCTGGGAGCGCCGCCGTCGCAGGGTGGGAGCGATGGTGGCCGAGGGTGACCGCCGCCGCCCAGTTCCTCATCGGGGCGGCGACGTTCGTGCACGAGGTGGTCGCCAGCTCGTCGGACCGGATGGCCCTCCAGTTCTGGGCCGTGACGCTTATGTTCGGGGCACCGTCGGCGTCGGTGGCGCTGCGGATCATCGCGGAGCGGGTAACGCCGGGTGGCATCGCGCCGCGTGCTGGTGGTGGCTCGTGACCACCCCAGGCGCCACCTTCGTGTTCCTCATCGGCGTCATCGCGGGGTGGTGGCGATGAACGCCCGCCCACGCCTTGCCACCGTCGAGGATGTCCAGCAGGCGAAGGTCGAGACGCGCCGCCGCATGGACATGGTGTTCGGCGCCCTGCTGCTGCTCTTGCTCGGCATCGTCGCCGGCGTCGGATGGGTCCTGATCAAGTCCGGGGATGACGCTTTCACTGAGTCGTGCCGGATGATGCAGGCCCGCGACCGGATCGGGGCGGACACGGCGGCCGCGCAGGCCCGGCGGGACGCCGCGATGGCCGCCTGGCACGCCAGCGAGGGCCGCCGCCGCCTGGCGGCCGAGACTAGCCGGGCGGCGGCTGCTGAGGCGCGCCTAGCGGCGACCCGCGGCGGTTTCGCGAACTCAGACTGCGACGACCTCGACGACCCTCCCGCGACCCAAGGAGACACACCGTGACCAGCATCATTTCCCGCGGCGGGTGGGGCGCCCGCCCCCCGAGGAGCCGCGCCACATGCGCGTGGACGGGCCGCACCCTGTGGGTCCACCACTCCGATGGCCCGGCCCCGTCGGACAGCCGGGCGAGCGAGATCGCGACGGTGCGCGGCATCCAGGCGTTCCACCAGGGCCCCCAGCGTGGGTGGGCCGACATCGGATACGCGTTCCTGGTCGCCCCGAGCGGGCGGGTGTACGAGGGCCGCGGCGTGCAGGTGTGGGCCGCGCACTGCCCCGGCCACAACGACGAACCCTCCGTGTGCCTGATGGGGACCTACGACGCGACCCCGCCGAGCGAGGCCGCGCGTGAGGCAGTGTGGTGGCTCGCCGACCACCTCGGCATGACGGACCTCAACGGCCACCGGCAGGGCACCGCGACGAGCTGCCCGGGGGACGCCACGATGCGGACCCTCGTCGACGCTCCCCGGCCCCCGAAGACCAGCCAGGAGGACCCCAGCCCAGTCCTCCCCCACGGCGCCTCGCTGCGCCTCCACCTGCGCACCCTGGGGGAGGAGCGCGCCGGGAAGGGCGGCCGGGCGTGGGCCGGGTGGGGTGAGTGCGCCGGGGCGCTGCGGTGGATCGCCCGCCACGGCCTCGCCCCCACCACCACCGCCGCGATCAGCTGGCGCGGCGACACCTGGCGCGGCCCCCGGGACGTCACCAACGTCGCGAAGAACTTGACCACCCGCTACCTCTAGGAGGACAGCATGACCACCACCGTCTCGAATGGCCTGCAGACCTACGCCGGGTACGGCCTCGCCGCCCTCTCCGCCGGCGTCGCCGTCATCGTCGCCGGCATCGACAGCCTCAACCTCACCCCGGGCCAGCGCCTGCTGGTCCTCTCAGGCGGCGCGATCGTCGCGACCTTCGCGACCCTCGCGACCGGGAAGAACCGCAGCGACCAGGCGGTCGCTCAGACCCGCGCCGCGGGGGAGATCGAGGCCGCGCGCGCCACGGGCCCCGGCACGGTCGTGGCCACCACCGGGGCCGGCGACATCCAGACCCCGGACGCCCCCCCGGCGGGGGACGACTC
>JAGQUM010000090.1:0-355 GCA_020438485.1 Thermoleophilia bacterium
CCCTCGGCCTGCTCGGGGGACATGTACTCCACGGTCCCCAGCCAGTCGCCCCGCTGGGTGAGGCGCGGCATGTCGCCCAGGCGAGCGACGCCGAAGTCGGACAGGAACGCGCGGTCGTCGACGTCGAGCAGGACGTTCGCGGCCTTGATGTCGCGGTGTACGAGGTCGCGGTCGTGCGCCGCGTCCACGGCGGCGGCGACGTCACCCAGGATGGCCAGCGCGCGAGCCGGGGGCAGCGCCCCGACGCGGGCCAGGATCTCGGCCAGCGACGGGCCGGGCACCAGGCGCATGGCGAGGAACGGCACGCCGCCGACGTCGCCCGACTCGTACACCGGGACGATGTTGGGGTGCTCGA
>JAGQUM010000090.1:363-1670 GCA_020438485.1 Thermoleophilia bacterium
GGCCTCGCGGGCGAAGCGGGCGCGCTTGGCGTCGTCCTCGATCTCGGCGAACACCTTCAGGGCTACCGACCGCTCGGTGCCGCGCTGACGGGCGCGGTAGACCACGCCCTGGCCCCCGCGGCCAAGCTCCGACTCGATCTCGTACGCCCCGAAGTGCTCGCCCGGCACCAGTTGTGGGCCCACCGGCGGTTGCTCCTTCGTCGTGCCCGCGGATTCTACGCGAGCACGGGCCCCCGCCCCGCGGGCGACGGTATGCCACGGGCGAGGGGGCCCGCCGGGCGCCCACACGCCGCGCGACCGCCGGGGCGGCGGCCGTCCGCCCCTGGCGTTGGCCTTCGCCCTGCCGTTGACGCCGGCCGTTGCCGTCGCGGCCGTCGCCCGCGCCCCGCCCTTGGCGGGCGCGTCGGCATCCATCGGCGGGGGGCCGGGACGGTTGGCGGGGAGCCCGCGTCGCCTGCCCGGTCACGCCGGACGCGGTCCGGCTTCCGCGGCCGACGCGGAGAACACCGGGGTCGCGCCCGGCGCGGCCCCGACCACCTGCGGCGCGCGCCCCCCGTTGGTGCCCGTGGCCGCGAACGTCCCGTGGGATCGACGAACCGCGGACAGCGGCCACGATGGGTGGCCGGCCGGGTCGGCCGGCTCCCGTCGCCGCGCCTGCGTGCACGCGGCACAGGCGCTCTGTAACGGGCTCAGCGGCCGTCATGCCGGTGCGGCCCCGCACGGGTCCGTCGCCTCGTCCGCGCACCGGCCGCCGGGCAGCGCCGACGACGGGCGCGTGAGCCCCGGCCGAGTCCGCCGTTGACGCGGACGTCCGTGAACGCGCCGTCGTGGTCCCGGTTCACCGCCGGGCGGGCGACGTTGATCTCGAACTCGGCTCCGAACGGGGCCGGCCCCGCGAGTTCCCTTGCGCGTGAACCCCCCCACTTTTCCCGTTCGGCGTCGATGCGCCGGGCGAGCCGGACGCTCGCCGTGGGTGCATCGGCCCCGCCGCCGGCCTGTTCACGCCCCGAGTCCGGGTGTCCTCTACCGGCTCTCGATGGGGCGGCGAAGGGCGGACGCGAAGGCCTCCATGCGGCGGTGCTGGGCGCGGGCCGCGCGCAACACGAACGCCCGCCGGGAGGGGTCGGAGACCCGTGCCGGATGAATCGCCAGGTCCTCCGCCGCCCCGGCGGCGCGCTCGAGCCCGTTGGCGGCCAGGGCCGCCGGGTTGCGCAGCGACGGCGGCAGCCGCAGCCGGGCCAGACGCGTCCGGGCGGTCCGCGCCGCGCCCGCGTACGCACCGAGCGCCGCGACGGCGCCGGGCCCTT
>JAGQUM010000053.1 GCA_020438485.1 Thermoleophilia bacterium
AGAGCGTCGCCCCCCGCACCAGCGGCGAGGAGCGCCACGAGGTCGTCGGCGGGCATCGGCCGGAGCATGAGGTACCCCTGTCCCAGGTCGATGCCGAGGTCGCGCAGGGCGTCGTGGTCCTCGCGGGTCTCGATGCCCTCGGCCACGACCCGCAGGTCCAGGAGGTGGGCCAGCCCCACGATGCTGTCGACCATGCCGTGGCCGGCGTGGGACGTGGAGATGTCGGACACGAACTCCCGGGCCAGCTTCAGCTCCGTGGCGGGGAGGTCGCGCAGGTACGCCAGCGACGAGTGGCCGGTCCCGAAGTCGTCGAGCGCGATGAGGAAGCCGCGTCGCCGCAGCTCTCCCAGCCGGTAGCGGGCGAGCCCCGCGTCGGCCATGACGGACGTCTCCGTGATCTCCAGCATCACTCGCGACGCGTCCAGGCCGCTGGCGCCCACGAGCCTGTCGACGCGGTCCACCAGGCCCGCGTCCATGAGCTGGCGTGCCGAGAGGTTGACCGAAACGAACGGCGGCGTGTCCGCCACCTCCTGCCAGCGGGCGGCCTCGGCGAGCGACGCGCGCATGACGAAGTCGCCGATCTCGAGGATCTGGCCGGAGTCCTCGGCGACCGGGATGAACCGGTCCGGCGGCACGAACCCGTGCTGGGGGTGGAACCAGCGCACCAGCGCCTCCGCCCCCTCGACGCGGCCCGTCGCCAGGTCCACCAGCGGCTGGAAGTGGACCGCGAACTGGTTGTGGACGAGGGCCTCGTGGATGTCGGCCACCATGTCGCGGCGCTGCTCCATGCGCTCGCGCAGGCGCGGCGCGTACGCCACGTGGCGCATCGTCGCCCCCTGCACCAGTGCCGAGCGCGCCTCCTCCAGGGCGAGGTCGGCGTTGGCCATGAGGTCGGCGAACGGCACGGTGCCGTCGGAGATCGCCGTGCCGCACGACAGGCCCACCTCGAGCATCTCGGTGTCCACGATGGTGGGCGGCGCCATGACGCCGTCGATGCGGTTCACGGCCACGGCGACGTCCGCCTGCCCGGGGAGCAGGACGGCGAACTCGTCGCCGCCGACCCGGGCCACCACGCCGTCGGGCGCGCCCTCCACCAGGCGACGGCCGACCTCCACCAGCACGGCGTCGGCGGCTCCCGCGCCGTGCCGGTCGTTGGTGTCCCGGAAGCCGTCGATGTCGAACAGCATGAGCGTGCCGGCACCCATCGCGTCGGCCTCCGCGACCAGCGCGGCGCGGTTCAGGACGCCCGTGAGGTGATCGACGGACGCGGCGCGCTCGAGGCTGCGGTTGAGGGTGTCGACGGCGCGGCGCGACATGCCGGCCAGCAGGCCCGCGATGACCGCCATGATCGACAGCAGCGCGACGTCGCGCGCGCTCACGCCCGGCTCGAGGACACCCCCGTCGATCGCCAGCAGCGACCCGTGGAGCGTGGTCATCCACGCCACGTGTGCCAGGGCGGCCCGGTTGCCGAGGTAGAAGCCCGTCCACATGGCGGCCAGCAGGTACATGCTCGAGTCCGGCGTCGCCGCGCGCTGCGTCGCGGCGATCGTGACGGTGATCATCACGGCCGTGATCGCGCCGAGCGCGTGCAGCCCCGGACGCGTGATGCGCGCCCCGAACCGGGCCAGCAGCGCGGACGTGATCAGGGCGCCCGCCGCCACGAACCCGACGAGCACGGGGTGGGCCCGTGCTCCCGGCGCGAAGCACGAGGCCCCCACGACGATGCCGCCCATGGCCAGGAGGAACGCCAGGGAGTGGGCGGCGAGTTCGCCGATATCGCTGCGGACCACGAGCGACCTGAGACGACGCGGATTCATCCCCAGCATCATCGGACGGGACGGGGCGAAGTTGAGCGCCCCGCGGGCCGACCCCCACGACGGTTCTGCGAAGATCGGCCGCATGAGCTACGACCTGGTGGCCCGGCGCGTGCCGCGGGCCTCGGACATCCGCCGGGCCGTCGCGCGCGACGCACCACAGCCGCGGCCGGCCGACGACGAGTGGCGAGCGATGGGCCGGCTCGCGGACGCGCTTCAGGCGGCCCTGCCCGAATGCCGGCGGTCCGAGAGCCGCGCGGGAGGTGTGATCGACCTGGAGTCACCGCGCATGCAGGTGGCACTCGGCGCCGACGAGGCGTCGATCATGGTGCCGTACTGGACGCTGGGCACGGGGGCGGACGACGTGGGCCGCGCCGGCACGCTCGCGGCGCTTCTCATCACGCGCGGCGGTTTCACCGTGTGGGACCCCCAGACGGACGAGATCATCGACCCCGGGCGTGCCACTCAGCAGGTCCGCGACGGTTACCGGATGATGGCCCCCGCCGCGCTGCGGGCCATCGGCGGCGACGGCCCCCGGCGGTCGCGCTGGCGCTTCTGGACGCGTGGCTGAGCCGGCGGAGCGCTACGGTGACGCGACCCCGACCGCGGAGGACCCCATGACGGACGACGCGCGCGACCGCGAATGGCGCCAGCGCCTCACCCCGGAGCAGTACGCCGTGACCCGCCAGGGTGCCACCGAGCGGGCGTTCACCGGCGAGTACTGGGACAACCACGCCGACGGGGCGTACGCGTGCGTGTGCTGCGGCGCCCGCCTGTTCGCCAGCGACGACAAGTTCGACTCGGGCAGCGGCTGGCCCAGCTTCACGCGGCCGGCGACCGAGGGAGTGGTGGACGACCGGTCGGACACGAGCCACGGGATGGTCCGCACCGAGGTGGTGTGCCGCGAGTGCGGCGCGCACCTCGGCCACGTGTTCCCCGATGGCCCGGCGCCGACGGGGCAGCGCTACTGCATCAACTCCGCCGCGCTGGACTTCGCGCCGGCCGACGGGACGGGCTGATCCCTGCGGCTGATCGTGGCGCGTTGCGAGGTGGTCTACGCCGGCAGGGTGAGCGCCCTGCTGCCCATGGCCCTGCGGCTGATCATGATGAAGGCCGACGGCTCCATAATGGTCCACTCCGACGCCGGCGGGTACAAACCGCAGAACTGGATGACGCCCCCCACCCGGATCGACGTGGGCGGGGACGCCATCGTGGTGCGTAAGGGCTCCGGGGCGTCGGAGGAGACGCTCGAGATCCGCATCGAGGAGGTGGTGTCCGACTCCGAGCACGACCTCGGGGAGGCGGCCCGCCTGGAGAAGGACGGGGTCGAGCGCGACCTCCAGGAGGCCATCGCGGCGGCCACGGACGTGCTGGGCGACGGCATGGCGCTGGTGCGCCGCGAGTTCCCCACGCCCATCGGGCCGGTGGACATCGTGTGCGCGGACGTCGACGGCGGCTGGGTGGCCGTCGAGGTCAAGCGCGTCGTGACGATCGACGCGGTGGAGCAGATCACCCGCTACCTCGACTTCCTGCGCCGCGAGCCGGGCATGGCGGGGTGCCGGGGGATGCTGGTGGGCGAGTCCGTCAAGCCCCAGGCGCGCACCCTGGCGACCTCGCGCGACATCGACACGCTCACGGTGAGCCTGGCGGAGCTGCGGGGCCTGCGCGAGCCTGACCTGCGCCTCTTCTGACGGTCTGCCTCACCCTCCGGTCGAGGGTGAGGCAGACCGTGGGGCGCCTAGGCGGACTTGCGGAAGCGGTCCAGGCGCGTCTGCACCTCGTTCGCCAGCGACCGCGCGCGCGTGGCGTTACCGTCGCGCACGGCGTCGAGGAAGTCGCTCATGGTGCGGGCCAGCCCGGGCCCCTGCAGGGCGAGGCGGTTGCGCTGCTTGTCGAGCACCGGGCTCATCAGCTGGTACGACCGCAGGCGGCGGATCATGCCGTCGAACGTCCGCAGGTCGCGCCGCAGCGACGTGAGGCGCGCGCTGAACTCGCTGGCCGAGTCGATGCTGCGCAGCGTCGACGAGAAGCTGCGCAGGGCCGTCAGCGACTGGAGCACGTCGCGCGTGTACGTGCTGGGGGGCACGACGTGCGCGCCGGGACGCAGGTGGCGGGGCCGCGTGGGGGTCGTGTCCACCGTCGGGGTGACGGTCTCGACCGTGGGCACGGTCGGCGCCGTGGCGACGGTGGGCGCCGTCGGCGTGGTCGAGAACGTCGGCGTCGTCGACGTGGTGTCGGTGGGCGCCGTGGGCGTGGTCGAGAACGTCGGCGTCGTCGACGTGGTGTCGGTGGTCGGCGTCGAGGTGGTGGCCGTGGTGTTCACCGCCACCGTGTCGCTGTCGGTGCGGACCGCCGTGGTCCCGCACCCCGCGGCGATCGCCGATACGCCGAGGGCAGCTGCAAGGAGTCGTCGCATGCGGGGAGACTAACCCGCCGGAGGCGTGCCGCGCGCCTCCCCTTAGTCGTGGGCGATGCCTATGCGATCGTGCAGACGGCGCAGGGCGCGCGGTGCCCACCAGTTGGTGTCCCCGAGGATGCCCATGGTGGCGGGCACCAGCAGCGCGCGCACGATGGACGCGTCGATCAGCACCGCCAGCGCCGTGCCGAGGCCGATCTCCTTCAGCACGATCACCCGCGACGTGGCGAACGCGCCCACCGCGAACGCGAACAGCACGGCGGCGGCGGTGATGACCCGGCCCGTGTGCTGCAACCCCTCGGCGATCGCCTCGTCGTTCGTCCGGCCCGCCAGCTTCAGCTCGCGGATGCGCGACAGGAGGAACACCGCGTAGTCGGTCGAGAGGCCAAACGCGACGGCGCCCAGCAGCATCGGCTGGGTCAGCCCCAGCCCGCCGGCGGGGTCGAACCTCAGCAGGCCCGCCAGGTGCCCGTCCTGGAACACCCACACGACGATGCCGATGGTGGCGGCAATGCTCAGCGCGTTCATGATCACGGCCTTCAGGGGCAGCACCACGGAGCCGGTCATCAGAAACAGCGCGGACACCGTGACGAGTGCGATGATGCCGACGGCCCACGGCAGCCCGCGGGCGAGGGCGGCCCTCTGGTCGATGAAGTCGGCGGCGGCGCCACCCACGAGCACATCGCCGTCGCAGGGCACGTCGCGCAGGCGCTCCACCAGGGCCACCGACTCATCCGACAGCGACGGGTGGCGCGACACGACCGAGAACGACCAGACGTCCCCGCCGGCGCGCGCGGGGGGCGTCACCTGGGCCACGCCCTCGTCGCGGCCCATCAGGCGGGCGCAGCGGCCGGCTGCCCGCCCCGCCGCGGCGGGCGATCCCGGCAGCGTCTGGGCGACCCCGATGGGCGCGCCGTCGCCGCCGGGGAACTGACGCGTGGCGATGTCCGCCACCGCCCGCGCGTCGGCGGCGGCCGGCAGCACGCCGGAGTCGATCGGGATGAAGTGAATATGCAGCGAGGGCGTCGCGAGCACCAGCAGCACCGCCGCCGTGGCCAGGGCCGTCACCAGTGGCCGCCTCAGCACGGAGTGCGACAGCCGGTACCAGGCACCCCGCGACGACTCCGCGGGTGCCGAGCGCTGCCAACGGCGCGGGGCCAGCGCGTTGATGCGCGGCCCCAGCAGCCACAGCACCGCGGGAAGCACCACCAGCGCGGCAACGCCCGCCAGCAGAGCGACGATCAGCCCGCCCAACCCCATGGAGAACAGGAAGTTCATGGGGAACACCATCAGCCCCGCCAGGGCGGCGGCCACCGTGAGCGCCGAGTACGCCACGCTGACCCCCGACGTGCGCATGGTCTCGGCGAGCGCGGGCGCCCGGTCCCGCCCCCTCGCGAGCTCCAGCCGGAAGCGGGTGATCATCAGCAGGCTGTAGTCGACCGCGAGGCCGAGGCCGATGGCCACGATGAGGTTGGCCGAGAAGATCGACATGGTGGTGACCAGGTTGATCACCCCGACCGCCGCGAACGCCACCGCGATCACCATGCCGCCCATCAGCGGCATCACCAGCGCGGCGACGAGCCCCCGGAAGACCCACAGCGACAGCACGAACAGCAGCGGTAGCGCGATCATCTCGGCCCGGGTGAGGTCCTCCCGCACCATTGTGGTGATCTGCTCGGCGACCGCCGCCGCTCCGCCCACGCGGACGCCCGGCAGGTGCGCAACCGCGGCGCTGACGCGCCCCGCGGCGCGCATGCGGGCATCGTCGCCGGAGGGCCCGAAGCGCGCCTCCACCAGCACGCGCTCGCCGTGGCGGGCCACGAGGGCGCCACCGCCCGGGTCGTACGGCGTGCGCACCTCCGCGACCACCGCCTCGCGCTCCAGGGCGGCGGCGACGCCGGCCACGCGGGCGCGGGCGCCGCGGCTGCGGGGCCCTCCCGGCGTCTCGACCAGCACCAGGATGCCGGCGCCGGGGCTGACGCCGGACGCCCGCTCCACCAGGTCACGCTGGTCGACCGATTCGGAGCCGGGCACGTCGAAGCCACCCGACGACAGGCGGTCGGCCAGCACGCCCGACGCCACCCCCGCCGCGATGCTGACGAGCACCGCGACGGCGAGGACCGTACGGGCGCGTCGCATGGCGACGCGTGACAGGAATTGGATGGCCACGCCTCCCTCGCGATCGCCGCCAGCCTACCGCCGCGGGGTGTCTCGTCGGCGTGGCCCTTCCCCGGCGTCCCGTCCGGCAGCGGGTGGCGCGCCCTCGCCGCCGTCGCCCGGGCCCCGGCGCGCGCGGCCCGGCGGGCCTGCCGGTGCGCGGGGTTCACCGCGAGGGGGAGCCGGCCCCCGCGGTCCGCGTCGTCGCCCGAGGCGCCGACGCGTTCGGTGCGAACGCCCGGTTCGCGGAGCTCCGCCCGCCCGCCGGTCTCGCCGCGGCCGTGACGGTGGACGGCGCGCTGGCTGCCCCTGCCTGCCCACTCGACGCTCGCGGGCGCGCCGTGCACGGTGGCCGGGCATGGAGCGTGGGCGGGCGGGTCCGCGCCCGCCCGCCCCGTCCTCCCGGGTGGCACCATGGAGGCGACCGTCCCGCGACCACCGGAGGTGCCCGTGCCCGAGTCAGTCTTCCCCGCGTTCCTCGAGATGGGGCTGGGCGTCGACCTGGTCGGCGAGGACATGA
Organism: Thermoleophilia bacterium; assembly: GCA_020438485.1. Classification (GTDB taxonomy): domain Bacteria; phylum Actinomycetota; class Thermoleophilia; order Miltoncostaeales; family Miltoncostaeaceae; genus JAGQUM01. The sequence goes on from JAGQUM010000053.1 coordinate 6,908, forward strand.
CGAAGGTCGCCCGCCGTGCGGTGCGCGAGGCGATCGGGCGCACGTCGCTGCCGGGCATCACGCGCCTCGTGCCCGGCGGCGACCGCGCCAACATGCGCGTGGAGGCCGTCGTGGCCGTCCCCCGCCCCGGCGAGGTGGACGTGGACGCCGTGGCGGCGGAGTTCCCCTACGGAACGGTCACCGTCACGCCGGTGGAGGGCGGTCTGCGCACCCCCAACGGCACGGGAGCGGTCGGCGCCGACACCATGGTGTGCGCCGTCGCGGTGATCCGCGTGGGCTGGTAGCCGCGACGGGGCGCAAGGGCCGGGCAGGGCGCTACCGTGCCCGGCGTGACGCCGCCCGTGCCCGCCCTCGACTGCCGCGACGTCCGCAAGCGCTTCGGCGACGTGCAGGCACTCGATGGACTGTCGCTGACCGTGCCGGAGGGCGCGTTCTTCGGCCTGTTGGGGCCCAACGGGGCGGGCAAGACCACGCTGATCCGCAGCATCGTCGGGCTCACCCATCACGACTCCGGCGACGTTGAGGTGTTCGGCCTTCCCGCCGGCCGGACCCGGGCCTACGCCAGCCGCCGGCTGATCGGGTACGCCCCGCAGGACGTGTCGTTGGACCGCTTCGTCACCGTCCGGCGCCTGCTGACCCTCCACGGCCGCTACTTCGGCATGACCAAGCACGACGCGGCGGACCGCGCCGACGAGATGCTGGACGTGTTCGATCTGACGTCCAAGTCGCGCAGCCTGGCGAACCAGTTGTCCGGCGGCATGCGCCGCCGCCTGCTGCTGGCCCGCGCCCTGCTGCACCGGCCGCGCCTGGTGATCCTCGACGAGCCCACCGCCGGCGTCGACATCGAGTTGCGCACCGACCTGTGGGAGTACATCCGCCGGCTCCACCGCGACGGCACCACCATCGTGCTGACCACGCACTACCTCGAGGAGGCCGAGGAGCTGTGCGAGCGGGTCGCGTTCATCGGCGCGGGCCGCATCACCGAGGACGGCACGCCGGACGACCTGCGGGCTCGCTACGGCGCCAGGCGCCTGGAGGAGATCTACCGGGCCGTGGTGGGCAGGTGACGGCACGCCCCGTCACGGACGTGCCCACGCCCGAGGAAATCCGCCGCGCCCAGTTGCGCGGGGTCGCGGCGCTGTGCGAGCGGGAGGTGGTCCGCGTGCTGCGCCTGTGGTCGCAGACCATCCTGCCGCAGGTGCTCGGCGCCGTGCTGTTCATCGTCGTGTTCGGCATGGCCCTGGGCGGGCGGATCCGCTCGATCGACGGCGTCTCGTACCGCGAGTTCATCGTCCCCGGCCTCGTGCTGATGGGGGTGGTGACGGCGGCGTTCGCCAACAACGCCACGTCCCTGTACCAGGCCCGCTCCGACGGGTTCATCGAGGACCCCGTCAGCAGCCCCATGTCGCCCACGCAGTTGGCGCTGGGCTACACGGCGGGCGGCGTGGTGCGCGGCCTGCTGATCGGGGCCGGCACGCTGGTGGCCGCGGCGTTCTTCGTGCCGGTGCACGTCGCGAACCCCGTCGCTCTGGTGCTGGCGGTGACGGCGGCCGCCGTGGGGGCCGCCGCGCTGGGGACGATCATCGGCCTGCACTCCAAGGGGTGGGAGCTGCAGGCGTTCACGGGCACCATCGTGCTGCAGCCGCTGGTGTTCCTGGGCGGGGTGTTCTATTCGGTGGACGACCTGCGCGACCCGTGGCACGCGCTCACCCGCGCGAACCCCATCCTCTACATGGTGGAGGCGGTGCGGTACGGCATGCACGGATCGTCCGCGCTGTCGCCGTGGCTGTCGGTCGGGGTGACCGTGGCCATCGCCGCCGCGCTGCTGGGCTGGTCGTGGACGCTGTTCGTCCGCGGCACCGGCCTGCGCACTTAGGCGGGGGGGTCGGCGGCAGTCAGGCGTCCGCGGTGGGCGGGCGCTCGTCCTCGGGAGGCCGCACCCAGAGGTACGTGCAGTTCGCGCACTGCACGACGTCGTCCGCGATATAGCGGAACACCTTCAACCCGCACGTGGGGCACCGGTCGATCCGTGGGCCGTCGTCGGTCATCCCCCGGATTCTGGCACCCCGACGCCCTCACCGGCGGTGCGTGCGGTTCATGTGTCGGCGATGGGCGTGACGCCGGTCACGGCGCAGCCCCGCACCGTTCGCGTGCCGACCGTCAGCTTCGCCCTCATCCCGGTGTTCCTGCCGTTGTGGCGACACGCACCGGACGTGACCGTCAGACCGACGTCCCGGCCCTTGCGACGCCCCGTGAAGTCGACGCCGCGGCTGAAGGCGCTGCGCGAGACCCGCACGGTGAACGTGCCCAGCGACGGGGATTCCACCCGCAAACGCCCCTTGCTCACCACGGCCCGCCACGCGGGGGCCTTGCCCGTGCCCCAGGCGGTGAACGCCGTCCCGGGTCCCGCCTTGGACGCGGGTACCGCGGAGGCCGGTGCCAGGGCGGCGGAGCCGGCGCCGAGGGCGACCGAGGCGGTGAGGGCGATGAGAGCGGTGCGCATGCGTGTCCTCCGAGGCGGGCGCGGCGGACCATCCCGCCGTGCAGACACCACACTAGGCCGCTCACCCCACGCCCGCGCATCGGTTCGGTAACGGCCGCGTACCGGTCCGCGACGCCGGCGCGCCGCTATGTTTGATGGCGTGAATCGACGCATCCTCGTGTCGGCGGCGGCCGCGCTGGCGCTGGCGGCCCTCGCGGCCGGCTGCGGCGGGAACGACACCGCGGCCACGCCCTCCACGCCCGCCACGTCCCTCGTGAAGGGCTGCGACGTCGCCCCGCCCGCCCGCGCGGCGGCCCCGAAGACGTACGACGCCGAGCCCCCCATGACGGTCGACGCGGCGCGGAAGTACACGGCGACCATGACGACATCGTGCGGCACGCTGACCATCGCGCTCGACCCGAAGGCCGCCCCGCACACGGTCAACAGCTTCGTGTTCCTGGCGCGCGAGGGATTCTTCGACGGCCTGGCGTTCCACCGCATCCTCCCCGACTTCGTGGCCCAGGGCGGCGCACCCGGCGGCGCCCCGGACGGCGGGCCCGGCTACGAGTTCCAGGACGAGTTGCCGTCCCGCCCGTACCGCGTCGGCGACATCGCGATGGCCAACGCCGGCCCCGGCACCAACGGCTCCCAGTTCTTCCTCATCACGGGCGCGCGGGGCGCGGCGCTGGGCCCCGACTACTCGCTGTTCGGACACGTCACGAAAGGCGCGGACGTGCTGAAGCGGCTGAACGCGGTGGCCGACCCGACCGCGTCGAGCGGCACTCCGGTCCAGCCCACGTACATCCAGTCGGTCACGATCGCCGAGAAGTAGCCTCGTACGACATGGCCACGCGCAACCACACCGTCGACGATTACCTGGAGGCCCTGTACTTCCTGGCGTTCCCGGTGGGTGAGTACGGGCCCATGGTGGACGGGCAGCGCCCGGCCCCGGCCGCGCGCGTCGCCGAGATGCTGGGCGTGTCGGCGCCGACCGCGTCCGGGATGCTGAAGCGCCTGGAGGCCGAGGGGCTGATCGAGCGCGACGGCCGCCGGCCGCTGCTGACGCCCGAGGGCCGCACCCGCGCCGAGACGGTGGTGCGCCATCACCGCATCATCGAGCGGTTCCTGACCGACTTCATGGGCTACACGCCCGCCGAGTCCCACGTTCACGCCGACGCGATGGGCGAGGCGTTCACCGACGAGATGGTCGAGCGTCTGGCCGAGAAGCTGGGCGGCCCGGACCGCTGCCCGCACGGCTGGCCGGTGGACCCCTCACACGAGCAGGCCGAGAACCTCGAGCTGGTGGCGCTTGCCGACGTGGCCCCGGGGTCGTCGGTCGTCATCGTGAGGTTGGCCGAGCACGACGGCGACCTGCTGCACCGCTTCTACGACGAGGGCCTCGTGCCGGGCACCCGCGTGGAGGTGGAGCGCGCCGGCGGGGACGTGAGCGCGTCGGTGGACGGCGCCGCCCGGGTCATCGACGAGCCCGCCGCCCGCGGCCTGTTCGTACGGGTCGAGGCGACGGCCCCGTAGCGCCGACGCGGGGCCCACATGCCCGCGGTTCCGGGACGATCCCGCACACGGCGCCCATCCCCGCGCCGGCGACGCCGCCGCCAGGCACGGCCGCGCGCGGTGCCGTCCGTGCCGCCGGGCGGCGCGGTCGCTAGACGGCGCTGAGCGGCGCCGACGCCCGGAACCCGGGGTTGACGCACTCGCCGGGATGGCGGTGCTCGAACGCCGGCTCCACGCCGCAGCCGCAGTGGTCGAACGGCTCGCGCCACACCCGCAGGCCTCCGAACCCGGCGCGCGAACGCTGCAGTTCACGGAACCGCTCCACGTCGACCTCCACCCCGAACACTCCGTGCGTGCAGCCCATCACGCGGCGCCCGAAGCGGTCGGCCAGGTACAGGCTCGGGCAGCGCGACGCCACGCAGTGCGACGGGTACACGACGCGCGTGCACCGCACCGGGCACTCGCGGCATCCGCCCACGGCGGCGAACGCGGCGGACGTATCGGTGTGTTCGCTCACCGGGCGACCGTACCCCACGCCCCTGCCCGGCGCCACCCGCGGGGAGGCCCGACCGCGGGGAGGGCGAACGTGCGGACCCTCACGGAAATCCCACTGATCGCTCGCCCGCCCTTAACCGCGGCGGTGGCCCGGGAGCGCACGCGTTGCCTAGGCTGGAGTCCCCTGAGATCGCCTCCGGAAGGACGCCCATGCGCCGCCTCTCCCCCCTCCCCGTCGCCGCCCTCACCGCGGCCGCCGCCCTCGCCGCGTCCGGCGTGGCGTCCGCGCATGCCGGCCTGGCCTCCACGAGCCCGCGCAAGGGTTCCACGGTCGCGTCGCTGCCCAACGCGGTGTACCTGACGTTCGGCGGCCAGGTGGCGCGCGTGCTGAGCGTCAAGGTCATCCGGCGGGGGGCGAACACCAACTACGCCACCCGGGCGGGGCTCGACCCCCGCAACGTCAACCGCGTGAAGGCGACGCTGCGGCGCGTCGGACCGAGGGGCGTGTACACCGTGCTCTGGAAGGTGCGGGTCGCCGACGGGCACATCCAGACCGGCAGGTTCAGCTTCCGCACCCGCCGGCCCGGCTGACCCAGCCGCCTACTGAACCACCACGCAGCCGTCGCCCAGCAGGTTCCGCAGCGACGCCTGCAGGCTCGAATCCTGGGCGTCGACCCTGAAGGCCTCGCCCAGGCGGTAGCGGGTCACGCAGTCCTCGGCCTCCATCAGCATCACCACCGACGCGTCCCCCCGGTGGTCGAGGAACAGGCGCCGCAGCTGGTCGATGTGGCTCTGCACGACGCCCGTTGAGGGCAGGCGCACCGTGAGGCGGGCCTCCTCACCGTCCGGGTCGATCTCGAACGCCGTGAACGTGCGGGCCACGATCTTCGTCTCGGACTCGGACTTGCGGTCGACGCGGCCGCCCACCAGCACGATGGCGTCAGGGCGCAGCAACTCGCGGAACTCGGTCAGCGCGTCGGGCATGACTACCACCTCGACGCTGGCCTCCAGGTCCTCCAGGCGCATGAACGCCATGGGCTCGCCCTTGCGCGTGGTGATCTGCTTGAGCTCGCCCACCATGCCGCCGACCGTGACGTACTCGCGGTCCTGCCGCTCGCCCAGCGACCCCAGACCGCATGTGACGGCCCGGCGCAGCTGGCGCCGGCAGTCGTCCAGCGGGTGGCTCGAGACGTAGAGCCCGAGGGCCTCCTTCTCGTCGGCGAGCATCTGCTCCTTGTCGGTCTCCTGGTCGGGGACGGGCGGGTCCAGCGACACGGCCGGGGCGTCGCCGACCTCGGCCATCAGCCCGAACAGACTCTCCTGTCCGGCCGCCGCGTCGCTGCGCGCCTTCGCGGCCTGTCCCATCGCGGCGGGCAGCACCTCCAGCATGCCGGCGCGGCTGCCGTCCGTGGAGTCGAACGCGCCGGCCTTGACCAGCGACTCCAGCGCCCGCTTGTTCACCTGGGCCTGGTCCACGCGGCGGCAGAAGTCCCAGATCGACGTGAACGCGCCGCCCGACTCGCGCGCCGCGATGATCGCCGACACGGCGTTCTCGCCGACGCCCTTCACCGCGGTCATGCCGAAGCGGATGACCCGGTCGCAGGTGACCGCGAAGTCCGACCGGCTGGCGTTGACGTCGGGCGGCAGCACCTCGAGACCCATCTCACGGCAGGCCGCCACGTAGAACGGCACGCGGTCCTTGGTGTCCATCACCGACGACAGCAGCGCCGCCATGTACTCGGCCGGGTAGTTGCACTTGAGGTACGCGGTCCGGTACGAGACCAGGGCGTAGCACGCGGCGTGGCTCTTGTTGAAGCAGTAGTCGCCGGCCGCCTCGCACATACCCCACAGGTCCTCGGCCACGTTGGGCGCCGTGCCGCTGGCCACGCAGCCCTCGACGAACTCGTCGCGCAGTGACGCCATCAGCTCCTTGTTCTTCTTGCCCACCGCCTTACGCAGATCGTCGGCGCGCGAGGGCGAGAAGCCCGCCAGCGCACGCGAGATCGCCATGAGCTGTTCCTGGTAGATGGCCACGCCGTACGTGGGTCCGGTGATGGGCTCGAGGCGGGGGTCCTGGAACCTCACCTCCGACGGCATCCGCTTGTTGCGGGCGTACGTGGGGATAAACGCCATCGGGCCGGGGCGGTACAGGGCCACCAGCGCGATGAGGTCGGCGAACTCGGTGGGCCCCACCTCGCGCAGGGCGTCGCGCATGCCGCTCGACTCGAACTGGAACACGCCCAGCGCGTCGCCGCGGGCCAGCATGCGGTACGTGGCGGCGTCGTCCAGCGCCACCTGCTCGATGTCGACGTCCTCGCCGTGCGTCTCCCTGATGAGGCGCAGGCAGCCCTGGATGACGTCGAGGTTGCGCAGGCCCAGGAAGTCCATCTTGAGCAGGCCCAGCGCCTCGACGTCGTGGTCGGGCACCTGGGTGACGACGTTGCCCTCATCGTCGATGCGCACCGGGATGTAGTCGGTGACGTCGCCGGGCGCGATCACCACACCGGCGGCGTGAACGCCCTCGTTGCGCACCTGCCCCTCCAGCGGACGGGCGGTGTCGATGATGGTGCGGACGGCCTCGTCGCTGGCGTACGCGGCGGCCAGCTCGGAGCCGTCCTTCATGGCGTCTGCCAGCTTGATGCCGATGGGCCGCTCGGGCACGAGCTTCGCGATGCGGTCCACCTGGCCGTAGCTGAAGCCCAGCACGCGGCCGGCGTCGCGCACCACGGCGCGGGCCAGCATCTTGCCGAACGTGCCGATGCGGGCCACGGCGCCGCGACCGTACTTCTCGGTGACGTACGCGACGACGCGGTCGCGGCCGGCCACCTCGAAGTCGGTGTCGATGTCGGGCATCGACTTGCGGCCCGGGTTGAGGAACCGCTCGAACAGCAGGTCGTGCTCGAGCGGGTCGAGGTCGGTGATGCGCAGCGTGTACGCCACCAGCGACCCGGCGGCCGAGCCGCGGCCGGGGCCCACGGCCACGCCGTTGTTGCGCGACCACGCGATGTAGTCCCACACGATCAGGAAGTAGGCCGAGAAACCCATCTCCTCGATGACGTCCAGCTCGAACCGAAGGCGCTCGCCGGCGCCCTGCGGCCACTGCGTGCCGTAACGCATCCGCATGCCGTCGCGGCACAGCTTCTCGAGGTACGACGCGGGGGTCTCGCCGTCGGGCACGGGGAACCGCGGCAGGCGCGTCTCGCCGATGGGCAGGACGAGACCCTTGCAGCGCTCGGCGATCTCGAGCGACACCGGGATCGCGTCGACGAAGTCGGGCAGCGCCTGGGCCATCTCGGCGCCGGTCTTGAGGTAGAACTCCTTGGTGTCGAACTTGAAGCGGTTCGGGTTCGACAGCACGTCGCGTGTCTGGATGGCCAGCAGGGCCTCGTGCGACTCGGCGTCGTGCTGGCACACGTAGTGGGCGTCGCACGTCGCCACCATCGTCTGGTTCGCGTCGAGCGCGATCCTGCGCAGTTGCTCGTTGATGCGGAACTGCACGGGGATGCCCGAGTTCTGGATCTCGACGTAGACGTCGTCCTTGCCGAAGATCTGGTTCAGGCGGTCGAGCTCTGTGCGGGCGCCCGGCAGGTCGTCCTTCTCCAGCAGCCCGCAGATGGTCCCCGACAGGCAGCCGGTCAGCGCGATGACGCCGTCGGCGTGCTGGGCCAGCAGCTCGTAGTCGACCCGCGGCCGGCGGTGGAAGCCCTCGAGGTACCCCTTCGAGCAGAGCTTGATGAGGTTGTAGTAGCCGTCGGTGTTCTCGGCCAGCAGCGTGATGTGGGCGCGGTTCTCACGGCCACCGGGGCGGGCGTGGCGGTCGGGCACGAGGTACGCCTCGAGGCCCACGATCGGCGTGATGTCTCGCTTCTTCGCCTCGCGGTACAGCTCGATGGCGCCGCTCATCACGCCGTGATCGGTGAGCGCTGTGGCGGTCTGCCCCATCTCCTCGACGCGGTCGAGCAGGCGCCCGATCTTGCACGCGCCATCGAGGATGGAGTAGTCGGAGTGGACGTGCAGGTGAGCGAAGTCGGGCGTCGAAGGCATGCGGTTGATTATCGGGCCGGCGTCGGATTACACGGTGCCCGGCGGCGGCGGTGCGCGGGTCGGGCGGGCGGCGCGCGCGAGCCTACGCGGCGGCGGGCGGCGGATCGGCGTCGTCGGCCGCCGGCTCCTCCGGGGCACGGTGCTGCAGCATCATCAGGCCCCACTCGCCCCCGATGATGAGGCGCGACGCGTCAGGGGTCCATACGCCGCAGCGGGCGAAGCGGATGTAGCGCATCACCGCCCGGTCGGCCACGCGTACGATCGCGAGACCGCGGTAGCGGGGGGGCTCCACCACCGGCACGGCGGCGTATCCCCCGCCCGACTCCACCGCGGCGCCGGGCGGCAGGTCGCCGCCGGCCAGATCGTCGATCCACGCGGGCTCGGGCAGGCCGGCGGCCGGATCCGTCTCGGGGTGCGCCTCGGACATGACGGCCAGCGTCGCCGCGTCCCACGTGCGCTCCACCATCTTGTTGACGCCCCGCAGCACGCCGTCCTTGAGAGCGAGCGCCAGCGCCCCCTCGCGCGCCGCCGCCACGACCCGCACGGGTCCCACGCCGGCCACTGTGGCGTCCCGGTCGGTGCCGGCCAGTGTCAGTGACGTGCGCGGGGGCGGCGACAGCATCAGCCCGTTCGGCGGCTCCGCCCTCCGGCGGCCGGGCAGCTTGCCGCGTCGCTGGAGCACGTCGAGCACGCCCGACCACGCCCCCGGGTCGTCGGGGATCACGGGCGGGGCGCCCAGCGGTCGGGTGGTCATCGCGGCCTCCGGATGCGGCGGGGAACTCGACCCCGAAGGGTAGCCGACCCGGCGGCGATCGGCGCCGCTACGCGTCGTCGGCGACGGGACCGGCGACGGCCAGGCCCCATTCGCCGCCGATCGCGATCCGGTGGTCGGCGAGGAGCGCCCCGGCGCGCGCGCCGACCACCTCCAGCGCCACGGCGCCGTCGGCCGCGCGGTGCACGGTGACGCCGCCGGTGCCGGCCAGCAGCACCCACGCGCCGTCGGGCGACACCGCGATGTGGTCGGTGCCCGCGGGTCCCTGCCAGCGCTCGGCCGTGCCGCCGCCGCACACCGTGACCCCGCCGTCCTCGTGCAGGGCCGCCGCCGCATCCGCGGCCGCGGCCGCCCTCAGCATCACCACGCGGGAGCCGTCGGCCGGCTCCGTGCCGGCCGGGCCGACGGCCGCGCCGCGGGCCACCCACACGGCGTCGTCCGCGCCCAGCGCGACGGCGTCCACCGGGCCCCCGCCGTGCGCCGCAACGGGAGATCCATCGGCCAGCCGCGCCAACGAGACACCGCCGGGGTCGGCCACCGCCAGCGTCAGCCCGTCGGGGGAGATCGCCACGGGACCCTCCCCCAGCGCCGCCACGCGGTCGCCCAGGCTTGGCAGCACGACGGCCCGCCACCCGTCCCCGGCGTGGAGCAGCCCGGCGTTGGCATCGGCCGCACCCATGGCCCGGTCGGCGCCGGGGGGGCGGCGGTCGAACAACTGCCCCGCGTCGGACGTGCGGACGCTGCGCACCACGCCGGGGGCCCAGGCCACGACGAGCGCGCCCCCCTGCGCGGCGTCGAGGCCCTGGCACGGCACCGGGCCCGCCGCGACCAGCGCCACCCGATCCCACGGCGAACCGTCCACGTCCCCGGACCCCGCGGGCTCCAGGCGCAGCCCGCCCGGCCCCAGACCCACGCGCGAGCGCGCCGGGGCCGCGGCCCGGTCGATGCGCAGGGCCGGCGGTGGCGCCATGCGCCTCACGACCTCACCCCGCGGCGGGCGGCATGGACGTGATGGTGGGTCACAACAGGACCTCCGGGCGATGTGGGTGCGGACCGCGTGCGGCACGGTGATCCTAGCCCGCGCGCGACCGCGGCCGGCCCGCTGTTCGTCCCCGCCCTCCGCCGCCCCGCCGTCCTGCGATCACGCTACGGTCCGACATCGAGGATTTCTTCGCTCATTTCCGCCCGCCCGGCACCGATATCATCCCCATTGAACCTTTTCGTGTGCTCTCGCGATCCATTGACCATGACCCTGACACCCCATAGCGAGCACGTCCGCGTGGAGGCGACGCTGCAGTCGCTGGCCCGTGTGCGCGAGGCGCTCGAAGCGACGCTCGATCGGGTGGACTGGCCGGCAGACGACGAGAGCCGGCTGATGCTGGCGGCCGGCGAGGCGGTGTGCAACGCGATCGAGCACGGCTCCGTGCCTGCGGGCCACGTCGACGTGGCCATCGACACCGACGCCGGGGGCCTCACGCTGGTGGTCACCGACGAGGGCGACCCCGGCCGGCCCGCCCGCATCGACGCCCACGCGGCCGCGCCGCCCCACTCCAGCGTGCGCGGCCGGGGCATCATGATCATGCGCGAGCTCGCCGACACGCTGCGCATCGAGCCCAGCGGCCGGGGCGTCCGGGTGACCATGCGGTTCGAGCGCGCCGCCGGCGGCGTCCACGCCGCCCGCCCCCGCGTGGCCTGACGCAGGCGGGGGACGGGTGACCCGGGCGCGAAGCCCGGGCCGGCCCCCGTGCTACTCGGAGGCGATCGCCTCCAGCACGTTCAGCTTCGCTGCCCGTCGCGCCGGCAGGATGGCGGCGAGCACGCCGAACAGCGCGGCGACGATCACGAACGCGATCATCGACAGCCAGGGGATCCCGATCGCGGTGAGGTCCGGGAACGCCTTCACGGCCACCACGCCGAGGAACGTCCCGACCACCAGGCCGACCAGCGCCCCGATCAGGGCCACGATGACGGCCTCCCAGCGGATCATGGCCCGCGTTCCGCGGCGGCTGAGCCCCACGGCCCGCAGCAGTCCGATCTCACGCGTGCGCTCGAACACCGACAGCGCCAGCGTGAGGATGATGCCGAACACGGCGATGAAGATGGCCATGGCCAGCAGCAGGTAGAACATCGCGAGCAGCTGGTTGACCTGGTTGCCGATCAGGTCGATGTAGCCCTGTCGCGTGTACACCTCGACGCTGGGGAACGAGGCTAGCGCCTTCTTCACAGCCTCCTTGGCCTCGTCCGGCGACACGCCGGGCGCAGCCTTCGCGAAGATGCCCTGGTTGCGCAGCTGGGTGGAGTTCGCGTCGATCTGCTCGTTCGACATGAAGTAGTTGCCGAACGTGCTGTCCTTGAAGATCGCCACCACCCTGCGCGGCTTCTCGCCCGTCGACGCGAACGTCATCGGCAGCATGGAACCCACCTTCAGGTTCATGCTGTCGGCGCGATCGCGCGACACCGCGACGGTGTCGGGGCTCGCCAGGTCGCCCAGCGAACCCTCCTCGACGCCGGCGTCGTACACCTCGTCGACCCGGTCGGGAACGACGCCGCTGACCCACTGCGCGCCCTTCTCGTCTCGGAAGGCCGCGGTGCGCGACACCAGCACGTCGGTGATCTGCGGAACCTTCAGCACCACGTCGTCGGCGGCGACCGTGAAGCCGCCCGATCCCTGGGCGAATGCGACCACGTCGGCGTGCAGCCGGTCCTCGATCGAGCCCACGAACGTCTTGTGCAGCGACGAGGCGAAGATGCTGACCGCCGTGACGAGCGCGACGCCGATGGTGAGCGCGGCCGCGGTCTGGGCGGTGCGGTGCGGGTGCCGCATGGCGTTGCGCCGCCCGAGCCGCAGCGGCATCCTGCCGCCCCGGGGCCCGAACAGCCGGCCGATGCCGTTCGCCAGCGGGCTCGCGACGTACTGGGTGAGCGCCGCCGCCCCGAAGAACAGGATGATGGATCCCAGCGCCAGCAGTGTGCTGCGCGGCGCCGTATCCATGTCGCCGAACGTCCCCCACAGAACCATGGCCACGCCCGCGACAGCCATGGCGATCGCCAGCGCGATGCGCCAGCGCGACGTGGGACCGACGGGTGCCGGATGCAGCGCGGACATGGGGGACACCCGGCTCGAGCGGTACGCGGGGCCCACGGCCGACAGCAAGGTGACGAGGATGCCCACGATGAGGCCGGAGATGATCGCGCCCGTCGTGATCACCAGCGACTGGTCGGGGAGGTCCGCGCCAACCGCGTTGAAGAGCTGCTGCAGGGCCCAGGCGACAACGATGCCGAACGCCACGCCCAGCAGCGACGCGACGATCCCCACCATCAGAGCCTCGAGGATCACCGAGCCCATGATCTGCCGCGACGACGCGCCCTGGGCCCGCAGCAGGCCGATCTGGCGCCCGCGCTGCGCGATGGTGATCTGGAACGCGTTGAAGATGATGAACGCGCCGACGAACAGCGCGATGCCCGCGAACACCAGCAGCACGTTGCGGAAGATGTCGATGAACGACTGGAACTGGTTCGCGACCTCCTCGTTGGCCTGCGTGGCCGTGACGGCCTCGAAGCCTGCGGGGAGCACCTTCTGCACGTCGGCGGCCAGCTTTGTGTCGCTGACGCCGGGGTCGGCCGCCACGTCCAGGGTGGCGAACCTGCCGGAGCTCGTGAACACGCGCTTGGCCGTGTCGAGGGTGAAGAACGCCAGCGTGGCGCCGCCCGCCTGGCCCGTCTTGCCGAACTTCGCGGTGCCGCTGAGGCGGTACTTGGCGGGCCCGACGTCGGTGACGACCGTGACCTCGCCGCCCACCGGAACGCCGGCCTTCTTGGCGGTCTCGGTGTCGAGGACCACCTCGTTGTTCTCGCGCGGCGGGTTGCCCTCGACCATCTGCATCGGGTTGGTGGGGCCGTCGTACCAGTTGAACCCCATCGTGGGGGCGCCCCCGCCGCCCACGGCCTTGCCCTCGGCGTCGACGACCTGCGCCTGGCCGAGGATGGTCCCCTCGGCGGCCCGCACGCCGGGGACCCGCCGGACCTTCTCCAGCACGTCCGCGGGCACGGGCTTGCGGTCCGACTCGCTCACCACCGCCTTGCCGCGCACCTGCACCGCCGACTGCGAGTTCTCGACGTTGAAGATGTTGCTGAACGACTTGTTGATGGTGTCGGCCAGCACGATGGAGCCGGTGACGAAGCCCACGCCCAGCACGACGGCCAGGGATGTGAGAAACAACCTCAGCTTGTTGGACAGGAGGTTTCTACGCGCTTGCTTGAAGACCATTGGGGCGCCCTCAGTCCATCGCCTTCATGCGGTCGAAGATGGCGTCCTGGGTGGGGCGCTCCATCTCGTCCACGATCTTGCCGTCCATGAGGAAGATCACGAGGTCGGCGTGGCGGGCCGCGCCGGGGTCGTGTGTGACCATGAGGATGGTCTGGCCGAACTCGTCGACGGCGCCACGCATCACCTGCAGCAGCTCGGCCGACGACCGGGAGTCGAGCTGTCCCGTGGGCTCGTCGGCGAAGATGATCTGGGGCCGGGCGACGATGGCCCGGGCGGCGGCGACGCGCTGCTGCTGGCCGCCGGACAGCTGCGAGGGGCGGTGATCCAGCCGGTCGTGGATGCGCAGGTCGGTCGTGACCTTGTCGAACCACTCCTGGTCGACGTCTCGGCCCGCGATGTCGAGCGGCAGCATGATGTTCTCGCGGGCGTCAAGCGTGGGCACCAGGTTGAACGCCTGAAAGATGAACCCGACGTTGTCGCGGCGAACCTTGGTGATGGCGTTCTCGGACAGGGCCGTGAGCTCGGTGTCGCCGATCCACGTCTGGCCCGACGTCAGCCGGTCGAGCCCCGCCATGCACTGCATCAGCGTGGACTTGCCCGAGCCCGACGGCCCCATGATCGCCGTGAACCTGCCCGCGGGGAACTCGCGGGTCACGCCGTCGAGCGCCCGCACCTCGTTGTCGCCGGTGCCGTAGAGGCGGCGGCCGTCCTCGATGCGGGCCGCGAGCCCAGGGGTCGCGGCAACGGGGGGCGCTTCGGTGGCCATGTCTTCTCCAGGTGACGCGTGGACCGAGGGGCCCCGCGGGGCCCGGACGGGGGCAACCTACCGACGGCGGCGAGCGGCGCGGGTATCGGAACGGTTAATGCGGGTTGCGCACGTTGGAGGACCGCCGGAACCTGCCGGCGGGCGCGGCTACGAGGGCGCCAGAATCCGCCGGAGCGCCGCCACGAGACCGTCGATGTCGTCGCCGTCGATCACGAGGGGGGGCAGAAAGCGCAGCGTCCGCGGCGTGGTGTTGTTGACGAGGTAACCGGCCTGCAACATCTCGCCGACGACGTCGGCGGCCCTCGGCGTGACCAGGTCGACGCCGCACATCAGGCCCATGCCGCGGGCCTCCACGGCCAGCCCGTCGGCCACCAGGCCACGCAGCCCCTCGAGCAGGCGGGCGCCCTGCACGCGCACGTTCTGAAGCAGCGCGGGATCCTCCAGCACTCGACACGCGGCCAGCGCGGCGGCGCACGCCAGCGGGCTGCCCGCGAACGTGGAGCCGTGGTCGCCGGGCTGGAATGCCTCGTCCACGCCGGGGCGGGCGGTGACGGCGCCGATGGGCACCCCCCCGCCGAGGCTCTTGGCCAGCGTCATCACGTCCGGCGTCACCCCGAGCTGCTGGTACGAGAACAGCGACCCGGTCCGGCCCATGCCGGTCTGGATCTCGTCGAACACCAGCAGGGCGCCGTGCCGGTCGGCCAGGTCCCGTGCGAGTCGCAGCATCTCGATGGGGACCGGCTGCACCCCGATCTCCCCCTGGATGGTCTCCACGAAGATGGCGCACGTGCGCTCCGTGACGGCGTCCCGCAGGCTTGGCACGTCGCCGCGGTCGACGTGGCGCACGCCGGGCACCACGGGCAGGAATCGCTGCTGCTTGTCCGGCTGGCCCGTGAGCGACAGCGACCCGTACGTGCGGCCGTGGAAGCCGTCCACGAGGGCCACCGCCTCGGTGCGCCCGGGCCCCGCGTGCTTACGGGCCAGCTTGAGGGCCGCCTCGTTGGCCTCCGCGCCCGAGTTGCAGAAGAACACACGCCCGCCCAGCCCGCGGTCGCGGATCCACTCGGCCAGCGCGACCATGGGCTCGGTGTAGTACAGGTTCGAGACGTTGATGAGCGTCGCCGCCTGGTCCTGGATGGCCCTGACCACGTCGGGGTGGCAGTGGCCGACGTTGATCATCCCGATGCCGGCCATGCAGTCGACGTACCGGCGCCCGTCGGCGTCGTACAGGTGCGCTCCCTCGCCGCGCACGAACTGCACGGGCAGGCGTCCGTAGTTGTGCATCAGGGCCGCCTGCTCGCGGCGCACCAGCGTCTCGTCGATCACGCGGTGATCTTCGTGCCGACGCCGTCCTCCGTGAACACCTCCATCAGCGCGGAGTGCGCCACCCGCCCGTCCACAACGTGCGCAGCCCCGACGCCGTGGGCCAGCGCGTCCCGCACGGCCGCGAGCTTGGGCAGCATGCCGCCCGACACGGCGCCCGAGCTCACCATGTCCTCCAGCTCGACCAGGCGGCATTCGGAGACGATCGACCGGGGGTCGCCCGCGTCGCGCCTGATGCCCTCGACGTCGGTGAGGAAGATGACCTTGCGCGCCCCGAGCGCGCCGGCGAGGCTGCCCGCCACGGTGTCGGCGTTGATGTTGTAGCTCTGGCCCTCGTCGTCGACGCCGACCGACGCCACCACGGGCACGAAGTCGCCCAGGCGCTCGAGAACGTGCGGGTCGACGGACTCCACGCGACCCACGAACCCCAGGTCGGCGGCGTGCTCGGCGTGGGTCGCCCGGATGAGGCCGCCGTCCTCGCCCGCCAGGCCCACGGCGCGGACCCCGGCGACGTTGAGCTGGGCGACGATCTCCTTGTTGACCTTGCCCACCAGCACCATCTTGGCCAGCTCCATCGTGGCGGCGTCCGTGACCCGCAGCCCCTCCACGAACCGCACCTCAAGGCCGAGGCGCTCGGAGTAGCGCGAGATGTCGGGTCCGCCGCCGTGGACGACGACGGGGTTCATGCCCACCAGCTTCAGCAGCGCCACGTCGCGCGCGAACGACGCCTTCAGCTCGGGGGCCACCATGGCCGCCCCACCGTACTTGATGACGATGGTGTCGCCCGCGAACTCGCGGATGTACGGCAGCGCCTCGAGCAGCACGCCCACGCGCTGCTCGAGGCCCCGCAGGCGGTCCCGGTGCGGGCTCACGTGTGGTACTCCGCGTTCAGGCTCACGTACGCCTGTCCCAGGTCGCACGCCCAGAGGTCGTACGCGGCGACGCCGCGCCCCAGCCTGACGGTGATGTCGTACTCGGCCTTCTCCATGGCGGCGCCCGCGGCGGGGTCCGACAGCCCGGCCCCGTCGATGGCCACGGCCAGGTCGGCCGGAACCCCGGGCGTGCGGGCCAGCGCGGCCCCCACGGCCTGCGAGATGCGCCCCCAGTTGGGGTCCCTGCCGAACAGGGCGGTCTTGACCAGCGGCGAGTCGCCGACGGCGCGGGCGACGCGCTCGGCCTCGTCCGCGTCGCGGGCGGCCTCCACGCGCACGCGCACGGCATGCTCGGCGCCCTCACCGTCCTTGACCATCTGGATGGCGGCCCAGCGGCACACGGCGGCCAGCGCATCGCGGAACGCGGCCAGGTCCTCGCCCTCCAGGGGGTCCCCCTGGCCGTTCGCCAACACCAGCAGCGTGTCGGACGGGCTCATCTGGCCGTCGACGCTGATGCGGTTGAACGACGCGGCGGCCGCGTCGGCGGCGGCGGCCTGCAGGTCCTCGACCACGAGGGCGGCGTCCGTGGTGACGAACGCGAGCATCGTGGCCATCGTGGGGCGGATCATGCCGGCGCCCTTCGCCGCGATGCCGATGCGGACGGCGCCGCCGGGAAGGTCGAGGGTGAACGCGCCCGTCTTCGGGGCGCGGTCGGTGGTGCAGATGGCCTCCGCGAACGCGGGCCCGCCGTCCTGCGCCAGCCCGGCGGCGGCCGCGTCGATGCCGGGCAGCGCCAGGTCGAGATCGATGCGCTCGCCGATGGTGCCCGTGCTGCACGCGGCGATCTGCTCCACGGGGACGTCAAGGTTCTCGGCGGCGCGGGCCAGCATCGCGAGCGCGTCCTCGCGGCCCGCGGCGCCCGTGGCGGCGTTGGCCTTGCTGGCGTTGACGAGGACCGCCCGGAACGCCCGGCGGTCGCGCGTGCGGTTGAGCTTGACGGGCACGGACGGCAGCGCGTTGACGGTGTCGACGAGCGCCGCGACGTTGGGCCGTGTGCTCATCAGGATGCCGATGTCGCGGGCGTCGCGGTCGGTCTTCGCGCCCGACGCGACGCCGGCGGCCGCGTAGCCCTCGGGCGTCGTGACGGACCCGCCCTCGGCGAGCCGCAACCCCTCGGGGGCGCCCAGCCAGTCGTCGCGCTCGATGGGCGGGAACGCGGTCACAGGAGTCCCTCCGTCTCGGGGCGACCGGCCATGAGGTTGAGGTTCTGCAGCGCCTGGCCGGCGGCGCCCTTCACGATGTTGTCGATGACGCCGAACGCGATCACGCGGCCGCGCCGAGCGTCAAGCAGAGGACACACCTGGACGTAGTTCGTGTGCTGCACCCCGCGCAGCCCCGGGGGGCGTTCCACGATCTCCACGAACGGGTGCCCGTCGTAGTGGGCGCGGTAGAGGTCCAGCAGGTCGTCCTGCGAGGCCGGCGGGTCGGTGAGCCGGGCGTAGCACGACGCCATCTCGCCGCGGTCGGCGGCTACCAGGTGCGGAGTGAACGTCACGTCAACGCCCAGCTCCTGGGCGATCTCGGGCTCGTGGCGATGGCTGAGCACCTTGTACGGCGTGACGTTCTCGGTGACCGACGAGAAGTGCACGGCGTCGGTGGGCGTCTTGCCCGCCCCGCTGACGCCGCTCTTGGCGTCGATGACGACGTCGGAGAGGCGCCCCGCCAGGGGCAGCAGCGCGATGACCGCCGCGGTGGGATAGCAGCCCGGGTTGGCCACCAGGCGGGCCCCGCGGATGCGCTCGCGGTGGGCCTCGGGCAGGCCGTACACGGCCTCGGCCAGCAGGTCGTGACGGGAGTGGTCGAAGCCGTACCACTCGGGGTACAGCGCGGGGTCGTGCAGGCGGTGGTCGGCCGACACGTCCACGACGCGCACGCCGTTGTCGACCAGCGTCGCGACGAGTTCGGACGCGGCGGCGTGCGGGTAGCACACCGCGGCGAAGTCGCCGCGCGCCGCCAGCGCCGGGTCGGGCGATTGCAGCGCCGCCGCGACGCGGTACTGCGGATAGATGTCGACCAGGCGCGTGCCCTCATCCGAGCGCGCGGTGATGGCCCCGAGGCGGAAGTGCGGGTGGGCGTCGACGAGCGCCGCCAGCTGGGCGCCCGCGAAGCCCGCCCCGCCGAACACGTGGACGGTGGCGCTCACCTCGGCTCGGCCCCGTGCTCGGCGGCCAGGGCGTCGCGCACCGCGGCGGCGGCGGCGGCGATCTCGTCGTCGGTGAGGGTCCGGCCGGGGTCGGCGATGGTGAGGCGCAGCGCCAGGCTGACCCTGCCCTCCCCCACCTGGGCGCCCTCGTAGCGGTCGAACACGGCGGCGTCGCGCACCAGCGGTGCCCCGGCGGTGCGGGCCGTGGCCACCAGTGCGGCCGCGGGCGTGGCGCGGCCGACGACGACCGCCAGGTCGCGCGTGGACACCGGCACGCTCAGCAGGTCCTCGTATTGCGCGGCGCCGGAGGGTGCGGCGGCCCGGAGCCCGGCAAGGTCCAGCACGACGGCCGTGGCGGGCCCGGTGACGTCGAAGTTCGCGAGCACGCGCGGGTGCACCTCGCCCACCCAGCCCACGGTGACGTCGCCCGCGGCCAGGCGCGCCTGGCGCACGGGGTGGAAGTACGGCGCGGCGTTGGGCGCGGCGTCGGGCCGCACGCCGGCCACGCGGCACAGCGCGTTCGCGACGCCCAGCGCGTGGAACACGTCGTTGTCGCCCGGGTCGCCGCGCCAGTGCTCGCGCACCGGGGGACCGAACATCAGCGCGGCCAGGAACTCGCGCTCGTCGGCCAGGTCGCCGGCGGGCGCGTACGTGCGGCCCACCTCGAACAGGCCGCCGGTCATGCGCTGGTGGCGTTGGTTGCGGGCCGCGGCGCGCAGCAGGCCGGGCAGCATCGATCGGCGCATCACGGCCATCTCCTCGGAGATGGGGTTCGCGAGCGTCAGGACGTCGCGGCGCGGGTCGTCGGCGGCCATCCGCATCAGGTCGGCGTCGGCCTCGGGCACGAAGCGGTACGTCACGGCCTCGTGCAGGCCCAGGTCGGCGGCGCGGCGGGTGAGGCGGCGGGCCAGCGCCTGGGCGGGCGTGCGGCGGCCGTCTCCCACGAGGCGCGGCAGTAGCACGGGGACGTCGGCGTAGCCGTGTATGCGCCCGACCTCCTCGATGAGGTCGGCCTCGCGGGTGACGTCGTCGCGGCGCTCGAACGGCACGGTGACGTCGAGGCCGCCGGGCGCGTCGGCGACGCCGAAGCCCAGGCGGGTGAGCGTCTCGCGCGCCTCGGCCACCGGGATGTCGATGCCCAGCACGGCATTCGTGCGGGCGGTGCGCACGCGGATCGTCGCGGGCGCGGGCGGCGGCGCGGCGAGCGTGTCCAGCGTGCCGGGCACCATGCGGGCGCCGCACAGCTCCACCAGCAGGCGGCTGGCGATGCGCAGGGCCCGCTCGGGCAGCTCCACCGGCAGGCCCTTCTCGAACCGGCCGCTCGACTCCGACCGCAGGCCCAGCGCGAGCGACGTGCGCAGGATGGTGGGCCCGTCGAACGCGGCGGCCTCCAGCAGCAGGCGCGTCGTGCCGTCGTTCACCTCGACGTCCTCGGCGCCCATGATGCCGGCGATGACGCACGGGCGCTCGGCATCGCAGATGGCCAGCATGTCGGGGCTGAGCGCGCGCCTCTGGCCGTCCAGGGTCGTGACCGGCTCGCCGTCTCCGGCGCGGCGCACCACCACGGCGGGGCCCGCCATGCGGTCGAGGTCGAACGCGTGCAGCGGCTGGCCCGTGAGCAGCATCACGTAGTTCGTGACGTCCACGACGTTGCTGATGGGCCGCATGCCGGCGGCCGCGAGGCGCGCCTGCATCCACGCGGGCGACGGGCCCACGGTGACGCCGGTGAAGGCGCGCGCCATGTACCGGGGGCACAGGTCCGGGGCCTCGACGGTGAGCGTCACCAGGTCACCCACCTCGCCGTCGCCGTCGGCGGGCGGGTCGGAGTCGTCGAGCGGGGCCAGCGGCGCCCCGGTGACGGCGTGCACCTCGCGAGCCACCCCGTACACGCCCAGGCAGTCGGGGCGGTTCGACGTGATCTCCAGGTCGAGCACGGTCTCGACGATGGGCAGCACGTCGGACAGGCGGGTACCGGGCGGCGCGTCGGTGTCGAGCTCCACGATGCCACCGCCGTCGCCGGGCAGGCCCAGCTCGGTCTCGCTGCACAGCATGCCGCTGCTCTCGACGCCGCGCAGCGTGACGGTGCCCAGCGGCTCGCGGCCGGGCAGCACGGCGCCGGGCAGGGCGACGGCCACCGTCAGGCCCGCGCGCGCATTCGGCGCGCCGCACACGATCCGGCGGGGGGATTCCTCGCCGACGTCAACGCGGCACACGCGCAGGCGGTCGGCGTTCGGGTGCTGCTCGGCCTCGAGCACGCGCCCCACGCGGAAGTGGTCGAGGTTTCCGCCCGCCGCGGGCACGCGCAGCGCCTCGACGTCTTCCACGGCCGTGCCACTGTCGGCCAGCCTCTCGGCCAGGTCGTCGGGCCCGAGGCCGTGGTCGACGTACTCGGCCAGCCACCCCAGCGGCAGCCTCACGCGAACTGCTCCAGGAAGCGCACGTCGCCCTCGAGCAGCAGGCGCAGGTCGGGAAGGCCGTGGCGGACCATCGCGATGCGGTCGAGGCCCATGCCGAACGCGAAGCCGGTGTAACGCTCGGCGTCGTAGCCCACGAAGCCGAACACGTCGGGGTCGACCATGCCGGCGCCCAGCAACTCCAGCCACAGGCTGCGCCCGCGCTTGTCGACCCACCGCACGTAGAGCTCCACGGAGGGCTCGGTGAACGGGAAGAAGTGCGGGCGCAGGGCGTACTCCACGTCGTCGCCCAGCAGCTCGCGCGCGACGTGGACGAGCGTGCCCTTGAGGTGTGCCAGCGACAGGCCCTCGTCGACGGCCAGCCCCTCGAGCTGGTGGAACATGGGGCTGTGCGTGGCGTCCACGTCGTCGCGGCGGTACACGACGCCGGGGCTGATGACGTACAGCGGTGGCCGGGCCTCCTCCATCGCGCGGATCTGCACGGGCGAAGTCTGGGGGCGCAGCGCCACACCGTCGCGGCCGCGCACGTAGAACGTGTCGGACGGCGAGCGCGCGGGGTGCCCCTCGGCCACGTTGAGGGCCGTGAAGTTGTGGTACTCGTCCTCCACCTCGGGCCCGTCCGCGATGCGGTAGCCCATCGCCAGGAAGATGTCTTCGAGCTCCCAGCGCACCTGCGTGAGCAGGTGGACGGCCCCCGCCGGATGGGGGTCGCCGGGCAGCGTGATGTCGGTGTCGTCGGCGGCCAGCGCGGCGCCCATGGCATCGGCCTCGAGGGCGTCCTTTCGCGCGGTGAGCGCCGCCTCGACGGCCTTGCGGGCCTCGTTCGCGGTCTTGCCCACGGGCCCGCGCTCGGCCGGCTCAAGGCGGCCGATGCCGGACAGGATCTCGGCCAGCGGGCTCTTGCGGCCGACGTGCGCGACGCGGGCGGCCTCCAGCGCGTCCAGCGTGTCGGCGGCGTCCACGGCGGCCAGCGCCTGGTCGCGCAGCGGGGCGATGTCGTCGAGGGTGGCCACGGCCCGTCAGGCTACAGAACTGCGCTGGCGCAGGGCTTCCGCCATCAGCGCGGCCCCCGCCGCGGCGACGTTCAGCGACTCCGATCCGGGCGCCTGGGGGATGGCGACGCGCACCACCGGCAGGGAGCCGACGTGGGTGATGGCGGGCCCGATGCCGTCGCGCTCGGCGCCCAGGGCCAGCACGGACGGCGCGGTCAGGTCGCACTCCCACGGTGGGACCCCGTCGTGCGGGTCGGCCGCGACGATCGCGAACCCCTCGCGCGTCGCGAGGTCCTGCATCCGCACGCCCTCCAGCAGCGGCACGGCGAACGTGGCCCCCATGGCGGCCCGCACGGCCTTGGGGTGGAACGGATCGGCCGAGCCGGGCCCCGTGGCCAGCCAGTCGGCGCCCAGTGCGGCCGCGGTGCGGACCAGCGTGCCGACGTTGCCGGGGTCGGCCACGCCGCCCAGCCACACGCCCAGGTGCGGCGGGAACGCCACGTCGGCGAAGCCGCGCTGGGCCGGCTGCGGCACGATCGCGATGACCCGGGGGTGGGCGGCCATCGCGCTCGAGCGGTCCATGACCTCGGGGGGCACGGCGTAGCGCTCGGCCACGCCGGCGGTGGCGGTCACCAGATCGGCCACGTCGTCCAGCCGCGCGTCGTCGAAGAACACGGCGGCGGGCGTCACCCCCCGCTCAAGCGCGGCGCGCAGCAGGTCCTCGCCCTCGAGCGACAGCAGCCGCCGCTCCCGGCGGACCTTCTTGGCCTCAAGCGCCCGCGCGAGCTTGAGGTACGGGTTGCGCGGGGACGTCAGGCGGCGCAGGCCGCGAGGGCCCGCGCCGGGGGACGTGCGCGCCGCGCCGGTGTCAGGCCGGCGTTGCGTGCTTGCTGCGGGCGTCGCGGGCCTGGGAGACCAGCGAGGCGAACGCGTCGGGCTCGTGGACCGCCAGGTCGGCGAGGACCTTGCGGTTCAGCTGGATGTCGGCCAGCTTCAGCCCGTGCATGAACTCGCCGTACGTGGACCCGTTGAGGCGTGCGGCCGCGTTGATGCGGGCGATCCACAGGCGGCGGAAGTCGCGCTTGCGGACCTTGCGGTCGCGGTACTGGTACTGGAACGACCGGAGCACCTGTTCCTTCGCGCGCCGGTACGACGACTTCTTCGTGCCCCAGTAGCCCTTGGCGTGGTTAAGGACCTTACGACGCTTCTTCTTGGCCGCGACCGACCGCTTGACGCGCGCCATCAGCGCTTCCCCAGCTGACGCAGGATGGAGGCCGCGTGCTCGTCGGCCATGCCGCGCGTCGCGCGCTTCTTGCGGCGGGCGTTGCCCGACATGTGCTCCAGGTTGTGGCGCAGGCCGGCGGGCAGGAACTGCACCTTGCCGGTGGGCGTCACGCGGAAGCGCTTGGACGCGGACTTGCGGGTCTTGACTTTCGGCATCTCTACTCGGTCTCGCTGTTTGCGGGTGCGGCGGCCGGGGTGGCGGCGGCCGGGGTGTCCGACCCCGAACGCGCCGATGGTGCCGGCCCATCCTTGAGGGGGTTCAGCATCATCACCATGTTGCGGCCGTCGAGGTTGGGCTTGCTCTCGACGGTGCCGAAGTCCTTGAGGTCATCGGCGAGCCGAAGAAGGATGGACTCTCCGCGCTCGGGATGCAAGAGCTCCCGCCCGCGGAACATGATGGTGACCTTGACCTTGTCCTTGTTGCGCAGGAAGCGCTCGACGTGCCCCTTCTTGGTCGCGTAATCGTGCGGGTCGATCTTCGGGCGGAACTTGATCTCTTTGATGACGATCTGGCTCTGGTGCTTGCGGGCCTGCTTGGCCTTCTGCTCCTGCTCGTAGCGCCACTTGCCGTAGTCCATGATCCGCACGACCGGCGGTCGCGCGTCGGCGGCCACCTCGACGAGGTCGAGGTTGGCATCCGTGGCGATCTGGAGCGCGCGCCCCACGGGGACCACGCCGCGGTTCTCGCCGGTGTGGTCGATCAGCCGCACCGATTCGGCACGGATCGCTTCGTTGATGCGGGTGGACGGTCCTGCGGGCGGGCGCGTGTCCGGACCGCGCCTAGGGGGCAAACAGCATCACATGCGCGCTCCGGCGCAGCCTCCAGTCAAGAGTTTCGTCCCGCCTGACGGCGGTGCCGGCATCTCCGGCGGCCCGCCGAGCGGGCCGTGCGGCCGTCCGCGAGTCCGAGAACGATAGCAGCGGGTGCCGTGGCCCGTCCAGGCATCGCGCGGCGCGTGCCACGCCGTGGACGGCCGTGGTGGGCACCCGCCGCGCGAGCGCCCCGCCACCGGGGTCGGGGACGGGCCCGCGAACGCGGCCCGCCCCGCGGGACGTCGCTACTTCTTCTTGCCCGAGGCGACCTCGGACTTCAGGACGGCGCCCGGCGTGAAGCGCGGTACCGTGCGCGCCGGGATCGTGACCTTCTTGCTCGGGTCCTGCGGGTTCACGCCCACGCGCTCGGCCCGGTGCGACAGCGAGAACTTGCCGAACCCGGCGAAAGCAACATCCTGACCGCCCTTGAGCGCGTCCTGGATCTCGTCGAGGACGGCCTGCACGGCCCGCTGCGCCTCGGCGTTGGTCATATCGGCGCGCTTGGCGACGCGACCGACGAACTCGGTCTTGTTCATCACAACCCCCTGGAGGTGCGGTTCCGACGGCTTACTGGTCTGGGAAGCTAGCAGCATCCTCGGACAGGATCGCAAGCCGGAGGGGTTCTCGCCGACCAATGGCATCGTTGCGCAGCCCCGGGGATGGCCTCGGCGCCGGGTCCCCCTGACGCGCCGGGCGCCGCCTATATCGGCTGCACCCCCCGGAAAACTCAACCCCCCACGGCGTAGAGGTTGTGCCTACGTAGCCCGCGGGTCGGCGCGACGACCAATACCCTGTGCGCCGCGCCCGGAACATCGTCCTCTCGCTCGCCCTGGCCGGGGTGGCGACGCCTCCCGCGGTGGCCCAGAGCGTCGGCCCCGACCAGGGGTCGGTGCTGGTGAAGATGCGTCCCGGGACGGGTCCGGGCGACCGCGCCGCCGTGGGCGAGGCCCTGGACGCGGGCCGACCGGTACCGCTTCCCGGCGGGTGGCTGGAGTACCCGGTGGACTCCCCCGTGACCGCCGGCGCGGCCCGACGGGCGCTGGGCGCGACGCGCGACGTGGCCGCCGTGGACGTGCCGCTTCGCGTGGCCCCGGCGGGGGTCACGAACGACCCGATCCTGGCGAGCGGTCAGCAGTGGGGGCTGCTGAACACCGGGGTCGGCGGCGGCACCGCGGGGATCGATATCGGAGCGACGACGGCCTGGGACGCCACCCGCGCGCGCGGCCGCGTCGTGGTCGCCGTCATCGACACCGGCGTGCGGGTGACACATCCCGACCTCGCCGGTTCCATCTGGACGAACCCGGGGGAGGTCCCCGGCAACGGCGTGGACGACGACGGCAACGGGTTCGTCGACGACGTCAACGGCTGGGACTTCCTGAACGACGACGCCAGCGTCTACGACGATCCCACCCAGGACGAGCACGGCACCCACGTGGCGGGTATCGTCGCGGCGCGGGCCGACAACGGCATCGGGATCGCCGGCGTGGCGCCCAACGCGGTCGTGATGCCCCTGAAGTTCATGGACACGACCGGCGGGTTCAACACGGACGCGGTCGCGGCGATCCGTTACGCGGTCGACAACGGGGCCACCGTGATCAACGCGTCGTTCGGCGGCGACACCCCGGACGCGCTGATGTGCGACGCGATCCAGTGGGCCGCCTCCCGAGGCGTGACGGTGGTGAGCGCCGCCGGCAACGCGGGCCGCGACATCACGGCCCAGCCCGTGTGGCCCGCGGCGTGCACCGAGCCGTCGATGCTCACCGTCACCGCCGTGGACGCCTCCGGTGGGCTGCCCGGGTTCGCGAACCGCTCGTCGACACTGGTGGACACCGCCGCGCCGGGCGCCCGCATCGCGTCGACCGTTCCCGGTGGATACAGCTACATGAACGGCACGTCGATGGCGGCCCCCGCCGTCGCCGGCGCGGCGGCCGTCGTGCGCGGGGAGGGCCTCGCGACGACGCCGGCGGCCGTCCGCAACCTGCTGCTGGGCAGCGTGCGGCCGCTGCCGTCGCTGGCGGGCGCCACCGTGAGCGGCGGCATGGTGAGCATGTCGCGGGCCCTTTCGGTGCCCCAGGCACCGGCCGACACCACGGCCCCGGACGCCCCCCCGGTGACCACCCCCGCGACCGGCGCGATGACGGACTCCAACGACGTCACGATCCGATGGAACGCCAGCACCGCGCCCGACGTGGCCGGCTACGAGTTGGTGATCGACGGTACGACCGTGGGCACCACCACCGGCCTCGGAGCGAACGTGTTCGCTGCCGACGGGCCGCACTCCGTGCGCGTCCGGGCCGTGGACGCGGCCGGTAACGCGGCGGAGGGCCCCACCGCGACGTTCACGGTGGACGCCACCGCCCCCACGACACCCCGCGTGCGCGGCGTGAAGACGACCGGGTCCGCCATCGTGATCCGGTGGACCGCCGCGCAGGACGTCGGCAGCGGCGTGGCCCGCTACGACGTGCTGATGAACGGCACCACGCGGCGCGTCGCCGCGGCGGGAGCCACGTCGGCCACGATCCGGACCGCCGGCCGCAGCGGCAAGGTGGTGGTACGCGCCGTCGACCGGGCCGGGAACTCCGCCACGTCGTCCGTCGCGCGCACGCCGACCGTGACGGTGCGCGCCATCACGTCCAAGGGGCGGCGCGCCGCCCGGGTGACCGCCCGCGTACGCAGCAAGGTGCGGCTCGCGGCCGTGCGCCGAGGGCGCAGCGTCGCCACCGCGACCTTGGTGGTGCCCAAGGGCACCACCAAGGTGCGGCTGGCCCGAGCGCTCGAGTCCTCCGTGTCGCGCGGCGCCGCGCTGCGGGTGACGTCCGCCGAGACGCTGGGCCGCTAGGCCAGGAGCATCACCCGCATCACGGAGTGGCCGCCGGGGCCCTCCGCCTCGGCGAACCCCACCAGGCACGGCAGGGAGTCACGCATCTGCATGACGTCCCCGTCCGTCAGGCGGCCGCCGGCCAGCGCGTACCCCGCGATTTCCTTCAGCAGGCGAACGGCGCCCTCGAGGAACATCGTGGGGACGTTCTGCATCTCCAACTCCGGGTGGGCCGCGTACATCTCCAGCCCGACGGTGGCCAGGCGCGCGCCGCGGGCCTGGCCGTCCTGGGTCAGCCACGCCCGGCGCGCCAGGTCGGCGACGGCGGGGCGGTCGTCGCCCCCCTCCCCGATCGCCTGCAGCTCGCCGTGCCCCGGAGCATCCGGATCGTTGGGCGTCTGCACCGCGACCTGGACGCGGGGATCGTCGATCTTCTCCCTGCTCACGCGGCCGCCGGCGGCGGCCACCGCTCGTCGTCGCGGGGTCCGGGCCCGGCCACCTGCAGGCGCTGGCGGCCGGGGTCCATGGCCTCCAGCGGCCGCACCACCGGCGAGCGCCACGCCTCGAACGCGCGGCACGCCGCGTCGGGGTCCTCCGGGTTCTGCCGGACGGCCTCGGCCAGCGCGTGCGCGTCGGCCATGCCGACGCCCGAGCTGACGCCCGTCTCGGGGCCGAAGAAGTGGGCCGAGTCGCCGATCAGGATGAGCCCCGGGATCCACCACTTCGGCGTGGTCATCAGTACCGGCTCCGAGTAGCGGATCTGGTCGATGGACGTGACGCCCTCCACGGCCGCCGCCGATTCGGGCAGCAGGCGCGCCCACATCTCCTTGATGGCCTCGACACCCGGGGCCAGCGCGGCCTCGGCTCCGACCTTGTCGCACGTGCGCCACCCCGCCGACCCCTCGGGCCAGCTGAGCGTTCCGATGTGGCTGTTGTCCGACATGTAACCCATCGCGAACGACACCGATCCGACAGCGGGGCTCATGAACGAGAGCGCCGCCTCGCCCAGCGGCGTGAACTCGGCCTCCATGCCCGCCATGTTGCGCAGGGGCGAGTTCATTCCGTCGCACGCGACCACCAGGTCGGCGTCGACATCGCGGAGTTCGTCGTCCGCAGCTGTCTCGACGCTCTCGTCCTTGACGACGCCCCCGATCAGCTGGGGGCCCTCGGTGGTCTGGCCGAACGTGCCCTGCGACGGGGGGGTGAACTTCGAGCCGTCCTTCGGCGGTCCCTTCACCGTGAGGCCGATGATGCGGCCGTCGTCGTCGCGCCGCAGGCCCGCCACGGTGTGTTCGTACTCCACCGGCAGCCCGTCGGCGAGCGCGTGGATGAGCTTGCCCACCTCGATGCAGATGGCCACGGCGTCGCCGCCGCCCGCGCCCGGCGCGATGTCGCGACCCTGGGGGCGAAGGTCCTTGAGGATGCCCAGCTCCTCGAGGGGAGGGTACGCGTGGTAGCCCATCATGTAGCCGCGCCGGATGTAGACGCTCTCGGGCATGCGCTCGAATACCGTCGGCTCGAACCCCCGGGCCCGCAGCAGGCGGGCAAGCGTCAGCCCGACGATGCCGCCGCCGGCGATTGCGACCTTCATGTCGTTCCCCTCCCCCGAGTTGCAAAACGATTCACACCAACACTAGCCCGCCTCTCCGGGCCGGCGCCACGGGTCACCCGAAGCTCGGCCGCCCGGCGCTGACCACGCGCCACGGCGTGTCGACGCTGTCGGTGAGTCCAAGCTCCCATGTCTGGGTGAACGCGCCGGGCCGGTCCTGGCTTCCCGCGATGGCGTCGGCGGTGTCCCGGTCCTGCACGAAGCGGATTCCGATGAGGTCGGCGCTGACCGTCACGGTGGGCGGCGAGTTCTCGGGCTCCACGGCCAGCACGCGGAAGCGCCGCACCTGCGGTCCGCGCACCACCAGCCGCGTGCGTCCCGCGGGGTCGCCGAAGTAGAGCATCTGCGCGACCGCGGCCGGGTCGCTGATGGCCAGCAGGTTGTCGTCGTCCCCGTCGATGGCCTCCGCCCACGCGCGCAGCACGCGCCGGGCCGCCGACTCGATGACCCCGGGGTCGTACCGGCGGTCCATCAGCGCGGTGTCCTGCGCCTTCGCCCGCGCCGACCCCTCGAAGTCGAGGTCGGCCAGCGCCGCGAGGCGCTCCGGGTCCACCGCATGCTCGGACGCGTACTCCACCAGTGCCTCATCGGACGCCGCCGGGTTCTCGACGGGCTCGGCGATGATCGGGGCCTTCAGCTCGTGCTCGCCCTCCAGCTCCTGCTGGATGGACATCAGCATCCAGTGGCCGTCGCGCGGCGCCAGCGTCCAGAACTCGCGGATCGCGGCTGTGGTCGACGTCATGCCGTCGAGGTACACGGTGTTGCCGAAGCGGTCGACCACGTAGTCCTCGGTGAGCGCGGAGATGCGCACCACGACGCGATCGTCCGACGTGCCGGGCAGGTTCGTAATGCCCACGTACTCGATGCGGACGGGACCCTGCACCGACACGCGGTTGCGCCAACCGCGGCTGTCGAAGTCGTCCAGGCGGCGCGACCACTCCACCATCAGGTCGCCGTTGACCAGCCGTGCCAGCGCGTTGCGGTCGCGGTTGTCCCACGCCACCTGGATCTGCCGGAACAGGGCCTCGGCCTCGCCGTTGACCCGCTCGGCCGCGAACACCGGGTCGTCCTCGGCCGCCACGTACGACTTCAGGCGCACCTCCTCCACCCGCCGCGTCCTGACCCGCTCGGTCTTGCGGTCGCGCCGGGCGGCCACGCCCGGGTCGCGCATACCGGCCAGCGCCCGGCGGCGGCGGTGCTGGTTGTACGCCGAGACGATCATCACGATCGCGAAGATCATGAAGATCACGAGCAGGAACGTGGGGTTGCCGGTGACGATCACCGGGGCGCCGTAGCCACCCCCGTATCCGCCACCGTAGCCGCCGCCGCCCCCGCCGAAGCCACCGCCGCCGCCGCCCCCGCCGAAGCCGCCGCTGCCGCTGCCGGCGGCGCCCAGCGCGGGGGCGGCCCAGACGCCGAGCGCGAAGAGGGATCCCATCACCGTGGCGGGCAGGCGCATGGCGCCAGTGTAGCCACGTGCCCCCGCCGTGGCGCGCGCCGTCGTCGCGAGGCATGATGCCCCGCACCACGCCCACGGCAGGAGACACCAATGAGGATCGACCAGGCCCACGCCCTCGTCACCGGCGCGTCACGCGGGCTCGGCGCCCGGGTCGCGCGTCGCCTGGCGGACGAGGGCGCCGTCGTGACGCTGGTGGCACGCTCGGCGGACCAGTTGCGGGCCCTGGCCGACGAGATCGACGGGCACGTTCTGGTGGCCGACCTGGCCGACCCGGCGGCCCGCGACGGGCTGGTCGCGCGCGCCGCGGCCCAGGCCGGCCCGCCCGTCACCATCCTGGTCAACAACGCCGGCATCGACATGGCCGGCCACCTGCCCGACATGACGCCCGACGACCTGCAGCGCCTTATCGCCGTCAACGTCACGGCTCCGGCGGAGCTCGCCCGACAGGCCATCCCCGGGATGCTCGGCGCGGGCGGCGGTTCCATCGTCAACGTGTCGTCTCTGGCCGGCGTGGGCGTGTTCCCCGGCCTGGCGGCGTACTCGGCGACGAAGGCCGCGCTGACCCATTTGTCGGCGGGCCTGCGGGCCGACCTGCGGGAGCTGCCGATCGCCGTCACGACCGTCGAGACCGGGCTGATCGTCCCCACCGACATGGCCGAGTCGGTGAACTCGTACCCTCCCACCAGGGCCTCGTTCCACCGTTTCCGCCACCTGCTGCCCGACACCGACGCCGACGACCTCGCGGACGCCATCGCGAAGGCCGTCGCCGGTGGCCGCCGGCACGTGCGGCGGCCCGTCCGCGCGCAGGGCTTCTCGCGGCTCGTGGAGATGCCGCGCCGCATCACCGAGTGGATGCTCGCGGGGGTGCCACCGCGGGTGGGCTGAGCCCGCCGACGTTTCCCCCGGCGGCGCCACGGGTAGGCACCCTCCCGAGCGGGGGCGTCCGCACGCCTCCGCGGTCGAGACGAGAGGAGTCGCACCGTGGAAGAGACGCGCCCCGTGAGCGCCGGGTCGGACGACTCGGCCGTCGACGTCGCGAAGCAGCAGGCGTCCGATGTCGCCGGACAGGCCACTCAGGCCGGCCGCGACGTGGCCGAGACGGCGAAGGCCGAGACCCAGCAGGTGCTCCAGAACGCGGGTCAGCAGGCCCGGCAGGTCTGGGACCAGACCCGCACCGAGTTGGCATCGCAGAGCTCGGCCCAGCAGCAGCGCCTGGCCGGCGGCCTCCAGAGCGTCGGCAGGGAGTTGCGCGAGATGGCCGACGGCGGGACGTACAACGGCGTGGCCAGCGACCTGGCCCGTCAGGGGGCCGACAAGGCCGACGACCTGTCGGCGTGGCTCCGGGACCGCGAGCCCGGCGACGTCGTCGACGAGGTCAAGCGGTTCGCGCGCAGCAACCCCGGGATGTTCCTGGCCGGCGCGGCCGTGGCCGGCCTGTTGATCGGCCGCATGACCCGCGGCCTGGCCGACGACCGCCGCGGCGCGGACGACGACACCGCGACCGCGTCGCCGCAGCGCATCGCCGGCGACCCCGGCGCGACCGCGCGGCCGGCCGGCGTGCCCCAGTCCGGCGGGGCGATGCGATGAACCGGGCCGGCGACGCAACCGTCGCGCGGGAGCGCCCGGTGCCGCTGGGCGACCCGCTGCTCGAGGCGGAGCCTGGCCGCCTGAAGTCGGCCGGCCCCCTCATCAGCGCCATCGTTGAGGATGCCAGCACGCTGATGCGGCAGGAGGTCGCCCTGGCCAAGGCGGAGGTGCGCCAGTCGGCTCAGCAGGCCGGCAAGGGCGCCGGGATGATGGCCGGGGCGGCGCAGGGGGCGCAGTTCGCGCTGCTGTTCCTGTCGGTGGCCCTGTGGTGGGCGCTGGGGGCCGGAGCCGACTGGGGGCTCGGATGGTCGGCGCTGGTCGTGGCCGTGCTCTGGGGCCTGATCGCCGCGGCCCTCGCGCTGGCGGGCAAGTCGGCGCTCCGGGACGTCGGCGTGCCCCGGACCGTCGAGACGGCGAAGAAGATCCCGACCGCGATGAAGGGTGAGGAGGCCGCGCTGTGAGTGTGAGCGACGACCCCGAGGTGATCCGGCAGCAGATCGCGCACACGCGCGACAGCCTGAGCCGGCACGTCAACGCGCTGGGCGAGTCCGTGGCCCCCGGCAATGTCGCGCGCCGCCAGGTCAGCAAAGTCGGAGACAAGTTGAGCGGAGCCAAGGAGATGATCATGGGAGCGAGCGAGCACACGCAGGAGACCGCCTCGTCGGCCCGGGAGGGCGCGTCGAGCGCGCTGTCCAGCGCGGGGGACGCGGTTCAGGGTGCGCCGGCCCAGGCCCGCCAGAGGACGCAGGGCAACCCGCTGGCCGCCGGTCTGGTGGCGTTGGGGGCCGGTCTCCTGCTGGGGTCGCTGGTCCCGTCCAGCAAGCGCGAGCGCGACGCCGCGCTGGCCGCGAAGGACCGCGCCGAGCCGCTGAAGGACGAGGCGCAGCGCATCGCCAAGGACGCGGGCGAGCACCTGAGGGAGCCGGCGATGGGGGCCGTCGAGTCGGTGAAGACCCACGCGCAGCAGGCGGCGGAGACCGTGAAGGCCGAGGGCCAGACCGCCGCCGACGACGTGAGGGCCGGCGCGCAGGATGCCGCCGACACGGTGAGGGACAGCCGCTCGTGACACGCGCGCCGCGGGTGCCCGGCGGCCGCCGGGCACCCGCGGATGGGCACGCCCAGACTGAGGCGCTTTGTGCGCTATGTGTCTCACTCGGATATAGTCGGTCGTCATGACGACGACGCACCGCGAGAGCCGGGTGACGCGCGGCTCCTGGCTCGCCCTCATCGGGATGATGGTCCTGACGATGGGCACCAGCACCATCACCCCGCTGCTGCCCGTCTACCGCTCGCACTTCGGGCTCAGCACCGCCACGGTGACGCTGCTGTTCGTGACGTACACGGTCACGGTCGTGCCGACCATGCTGATCGCCGGCAACCTCAGCGACCGCCTCGGACGCAAGAAGCTGATGCTGCCGGCCATGGCGCTGATGACCCTGGCGTCGCTGACGTTCGCGCTGGCCGAGTCGGTGCCCATGCTGTTCGCGGGCCGTGTGCTGCAGGGCCTCGCGATCGGTGGCTTCCTGGGGGTCGGGGCGGCGTTCGTCGTGGACCACGCGAAGGCCGACAACAAGGCTCTGGCGGCGGCGCTGGCCGGCGTGTTCTTCCGGCTGGGCTTCGGCCTTGGCCCGGGCCTGGCGGGCATCGCCGCACAGTACGGACCGAGCCCCCGCCACACGCCGTTCTGGGGCCACATCGCGCTGATGGTGGTGGGCATCCTCGCGATCACCGCGGCGTCGGAGACGCTGGTTCGCAGGGCCGATCCCGGCCCGTTCCGCATCCGCATCGGCGTGCCCGAGGGCCAGGCCGCGGGGTTCCTGACGTTCGTGGCGCCCGCCACGTTCATGATGAGCTTCGTGGAGGGCACTTTCCTGTCGGTGGTGCCGATCTTCGTGTTCGACACGCTGGGCGAGCGCAACCTCGCGATCCTGGGCGGCATCGGATTCCTGACCCTCGCGCTGGGCGGCCTCGCGCCGTTCCTGGCCCGCGGCATGGACCCGCGCCGCGCAATCATGTTCGGCGCCATGTCGTCGGCGGTCCTGTCGCTGCTCGTCGTCGCGTCGTCGAAGGTCGACAGCGTCGCCCTCGTGCTGGCGGCGTCCGCGCTGATCGGCGTGATCAACGGGTTCATCCTGTTCGGCGGCACCGTGATCTGCGGGCTGATCGTGCCGCTGCACGAGCGCGGCAAGCTGATGTCCGTCTTGTACATGTGCGCGTACGCGGGGACCGTCCCGACCGTCGCGCTCGGCTACATGGCCGATGCCATCGGCCTCACGAAGACGCTGCTGGTCTTCTCGCTGGCCGCCATCGCCATCGCGCTGTTCGTCGTGATCGTGGGCCGGCGCCTGTTCCCCGGGGTGATCGTGCACCGCGAGGAGCACCACGCGCACACCCCCGCCGCGGTCCCCGAGTGAGCCGGCCGGCCGCGTGGGCGGCCGCGGCGGTGTTCGTCGTCGCCGTGGCGCAGCTGGCGGTGGGGGCGTTCGCGGGACTCGACCAGTTCGAGGGCAAGGCCTTCGGGGCCCGGCTGGGGTTCTACCCCGCGATGATGCTGGTGGCGCCCGCGGCGTGGTGGCTGCTGCGGGGCCGGCGGGGTGGCGCCGCCGACCCGCCGTGGGCGGCGTTCGCGCTGATCATGGCGCCGTTCCTGATCGACGTCACCGGCAACACGCTGGACCTCTACGACCGCGTGTGGTGGTGGGACGATGCGAACCACTTCGCCAACTGGTTACTGCTGTGCCTGGGCATCGGCCTTCTGCTGGCCCGGGGGTGGCGCCACACGGGCGCCGCGCTGGCCCTGACGGTCGCCGGCGTGGGCGCCCTGCTGGCCATCGGGTGGGAGATCGCCGAGTGGTGGGCGTTCATCCGGCACGGCACCGAGAGGACGACGGCCTACGAGGACACGCTGGGCGACGAGGCCCTGGGCACCCTCGGCGGAACGGTCGCGGGTGCTGCGCTCTGGTGGCGCCACACCCGCCGCGGCGATTCTGGGCAGTCCGGCGAGTGAGGGCCGGCTCACCGGGGTAACGCCACGGGGACACCCCGATGATGAGGAGGACCCCGTGGATCAGTCCAAGGTGTGGTACATCGCCGCCGTCCTGTTCCTGGTGGCCGCGGTGGCCTCGTTCATCGGCGGGCAGTCCGTGTTCGGCGGTGCGTTCATCGCCATCGGCGCGATGTGCGTGGCCCTGGGGTACATCGAGGCGCGCAAGGGCGGCCGTACCTAGGCGGCCTCGACCGGCTCGTCGGGGACGGGCGGCGGTACCAGCAGCACGGGGCATTCGGAGTGGTACGCCAGGTATGCGGCGAAGCTCCCCATCACCATGCGCTTGAAGAAGCCCTGGTGGCTGGCCGCCACCAGTATGTCGACGTCGTTCTCCTTCGCCCACGCCACTGCCTCGGCGGGCGGGAAGTTGGCATAGCTGTCGACCACGACGATCTCGCAGTCGGGAACGTCGGCGACCATCTCGGTGAGCCAGTCGGGGATGTCCTGCGACGGCGGCTCCGGCGGCGGGTAGTACACGCCCACGTACACGGGCGGCGGGATCAGGTGGACGGCGGTCAGACGGGCGGCACCGGACTGCTCGCGCACGCGCGCGGCGTGGTGCAGGCCGCGCAGCGACGCCTCGCTCTGGTCGACGCAGCACGCGATGTGGTCGATGCGGGACATGCTTCTTCTCCCTTTCCCCGTGCAGACTGCCCCGGACAAGTGGGGCACCCGTATCTCACTCCCCGCGCGGACCGATCACAAGGCGGCCGGCCGCGGTGAGTGTCCCGGGCGTCGGGGTCACCCGCCCCCGCGCATCCCGAACAGCACGAGCGCGAGCGGCGCGAACAGCACCCCCGCGGGAACGGCGAACAGGCCGAGTGCCAGGCTGGCCATCATGGCGACCCCCTTCGGGCCAGGGAACCCCGGGTATGCCGGGTACACCCCGACTCTACGCCCCCGGCGGGCCCGATCGCCGGCACGGGCGCCGCCTTTGCCGTGTCTTGGCCGGGCCGCGCCACCATCGGCCTGCGGGGTGCCGTCGGCGTGCGGGGTGCCGCCCGGACGTCCAGGCGCATCCCGGACGTCCGGGCGGTGGACCGCCGCGGCCCGCGGGGGGTACGGTCGTCGCTCAGGTCCGTGTGTTCGCGAACGGGAGATGCGGGATGCGTCGGGTGTTTTCGGCGGTGGTGGCGGCGATCCTGGGGGTTGGGTGCGGGGCCGCGACGGCCGGGGCCGCCCCCGCCCCCGGTTTGCGGGTCACGGTGACGCCGGGCGCGTCGGTCGCGCCGGGCGAGTGGGCCACCGGCTCGGTGCGCGTCGCCAACAGCACCCGGGTGGTGCGCCGGCGGGTGGTCGTGAGCGTGCGGGCCGCAGGCGGCGGCAGGGCGCAGATCTCGACCGGGCGGGGGCGCTGGGCCGCCCGTGCGGTCATCGGCGCCATCCGCGCCCGGGGGTCCGTGACCCGCCGCATGCGGGTGAGGACCACGGACGCCGCAGCGCGCCTCACGGTCAGCGTCAGCGCGGCGGGGGTGGCCCGGCGCACGGTTACCGCCGCCCAGACGCCCCTGCCTCCCCGCCTGGAAGGGCGCGTGTTCTGGCACAAGGTGCTCACGGGGTACGACGAAAGCCTGTACTTCGCCGCGCCCGGCTTCGCGTACCGCGGCCTGCTGGACGATGGCGCGTTCCCGGCGTGCGCGGCCGTCACCGCGACAGGCGCGGGCGACGGCTGCGTGGCCGCCTCGTACACCCCCGCCACGGGGGCCGTGAGCGTCGACGGCGTCGCGGGCACCGTCGACCTGAAGGCCCACACCCTGACATTGGACGGCGACAAGTACCTGGAGGCCGCCCCGCAGGCCGCCGGCGCGGCATTCGACGTGGACCTGTTCACGGCCCGGATGACCGGCCTGTGCCCCCTGTACTGCAACTACTACACGGGCTACCTGCGGCTGTACCCCAACGGCCGGTTCCAGAAGGCGTCCGTGCACTCGTGGACCGGATCGGTGTCCGACGGCACGGTGCTGCCCCCCGACAAGCAGGGCGTGTACGCCGTGCTGCCCGGCAGCCTCATCCGGTTCACGTACGACGACGGCACCGTGGTCACCCAGACCCTGGGGGTGTTCCACTCCGCAGCGGGCGTGCCGGACCCGAAGGAGGGCCTGCTGATCGGCGGCGAGGGGTGGTTCGTGAAGTCCTCGTAGAGCCGGGCCGCCGCCGGCCCGGGGCGCCCGCCGTCGCGCCCGACGCATCCCTGCCGGCCACCCGCGGGACCTCCGCGGCGGGCGATCGGCGCGGCGTGTCGCCCGGCTCTACGACGACGGTGCACTGAAAGCCCGTCATCGGTGGTGACCTCGAACACCGACGCGTCCCCGGCTGGGTCGAGGTCTCGCAGCGTCCCCCGCAGGCCCGGACGCCTTGACGGGCGCCCTGATCCCGGTGCCCGCGCCGAGCCCGCCGGGCCGGCGACCGGTTCTGACCTCAGAGGTGCGCGTTCGACGTGACCCGCCGTCTCCCGGGGCGCGCGGTCTCCGGCCGGCGAGGACGGGCCGGCGCCGCACCCGGCGCGCCCGCCGAACGACGCGGGGGAGCCCAGGTTCCCCTGAACTCCCCCGGTTGGAGGTGGACCCGGCCGGCACTGCCCCGGCGTCCGAAAGCGCTTACGTGTCAGTTTCTCCGAGCGCAGTCGAAGGGATTGGTCTCACACGCGGCGGCCCCTCCGACCCACCGTCCACGTGCCAGGCGCTCCTTCAATCTCGCCCGCCGACCGAGTGCCGTTGCCGACGGACCAGGGCTGCTGGCTGACACCGGTGATCTCCCCCGCAGCCCGGGGGAAGGCCGATGGCTCTCAGTGACTGCTAGTTAGGCAGCGAGAGCGAGCTTGGGAGAAGACTCCGCAGCTACGTTGTGTTCCCGGTTGATAACGCGGTCCTCCGGGTCCGCGGCTCGCTTACCGACACGCTCCCGCCCCGTCGAAACTGGATCGGGCCCGTGGGTACATGGTAGCGGGACCCCGTGGGCCGTCAACCGCCGTCCTAGAGCAATTGGCCATCCCGTGTCCTGCCCTGGCGGTGCAGGGGGCGGCGGCCCGTGCCGATGACATGGGAGGGCCGCCGGATCGCGCGCCCTCGCCACCACCTCGACAGGGATGTCCATGCCTCGATTTCGCCTCGCGCCGATGGTCGGCGCGGTCCTGGCCGCCGCCGCCATCGCCCCCGCCGCCGCGAGCGCGGCGCAGGTCTGGCCCGCGCTGACGACCGACCACGTCTTTCCCGACAGCACCCCCGCCGCCAACGCCGACGCGGGGTTGAACCTGTTGACCGCCCGCGGCGAGCAGGAGGGCGGCCAGGTGGCCGTCCGGCCCGACGGCCCCGTGCGCGTACCCGCCACGGTGGGCGACCTCACCGGCCCCGGCGTCATCCCCGCCGCGAACGTGTCGGTGTACCGCGTCGGGTACGTTCGCCTCACCCAGCCGTCGACCGGCATCGGCCCGCTGCACGGCGACGGTCGCTACGGCGACCCGCTGATCCCGGTGGACGGCGGCGTGGATCTGCCCG
This sequence comes from Thermoleophilia bacterium, assembly GCA_020438485.1. Lineage (GTDB taxonomy): Bacteria > Actinomycetota > Thermoleophilia > Miltoncostaeales > Miltoncostaeaceae > JAGQUM01. The sequence goes on from JAGQUM010000053.1 coordinate 45,160, forward strand.
GCGGCGAGACCACGGCCCTCTACGTACTGGTGGACGTCCCGGCCGGCCAGACGCCCGGCACGTACGCCGGCGCCCTCGACCTCGGCGCGCTGGGCCGGTTCCCGCTGAGCGTCGACGTCACCCCGGCCACCGCGAACCGCGACGAGTTCCCGATCGTCGCCCGGCTGCACACCATCAACCTGGCGAAGTCGCTGGGCACGACGCCCGACGACCCCGCGTTCGTGAAGGGCGTGTACGGGGACCTGCTGCCCATGCTGCGCGCCCGCGGCGTCAGCCCGGGGCGCGCGCCGCTGGCGGACCCCGTCGTGGACGCGGCGTCCGGCACGGCCACATTCGGTCCCCGGTCGAGCGCCAACCTGGACGCGTACTTCGGCATGGGCTTCGCCCGCACGGAGGTGCCGTTCCTTCCCAACCAGCCCACGTACTCCGGGGGCGAGGACCGCGCGTACACGGCCACCGCGCAGCGTCAGGCCACGGCCAACGGCATCGCAGCCCGCTTCGGCGGGCGGGCGGGATCCAGCTACTCGCTGGTCGTCGACGAGCCGACCGAGGCCGAGTACCCCGTGGTGAACCGCGCCGCATCAATCCTGCACGCCGCGTCGCCCCGCATCCCCGTGATGGTGACCGAGGCGCCGTCGGCCAAGGCCGTGGCCCAGATGGGCAGTGCCGTCGACATCTGGACCCCACCGCTGTGGGACCTCTACAAGGACCCCGCCGCGAGCCGCCGCGTGGTGTCCCAGGGCAAGACCCTGTGGTGGTACACGTACGGCAGCGACACGCAGCGGTACACCCCGAACGTCCTCATCGACAAGTCGGGCGCCGATCCCCGGGTGCTGGGCTGGCTGGCCCAGAAGGAGGGCGTCCAGGGCTTCTTCTACTGGGGGCTCAACAACTGGGGCGGCAAGGACAACTTCGTGTCGCCCAACGCGGACGCGTGGTACCTCAGCCACACCAAGGCCGACGTCAAGTGCGGCGCCGCCAAGCGCGCGGTCGGCGGCAACGGCGAGGCCAGCCTCATCTGGCCGGGCTCTAGCCCCTCGCGCCCGGCGTACGGCTCGCTGCGCCTCGAGTCGCTGCGCGATGGCGCCGAGGACAACAGCCTGCTGCGTCAGCTCCAGACGGCGGACCCCGCCGCGTACGCCCAGGTGATGAACGGGATCTCCAAGCCGTTCACGGGCACCACGGATGGCGACGAGGGAGACGCCTGCGGCGACTACGCCCGGCCGGGCTATCTGCCGGTGGTGGACGACTCGCCGGCCGACCTCGACGCCGCCCGCCGCATCGTGCTGGCGCGCCTGTCGGGCCGTCCGCTGGCGACGCTGTCGGGCCGCATCGTGGCCCCCCAGGCCGCCGAGACAGGCCGCCGCCGCACGCGCGGCAAGTCCGTGGTCACCCGCGGCGTGCACGGCGCGATCGTCCGCTTCGGCACGCTGGAGACCACCACGAAGCCCGACGGCTCCTGGACGCTCACGAACGTGCCCGCCGTGGCCGGCGAGGTCAAGGTGAGCCTCGATTCCGAGGGCACGATCGGCGCGGTGTCCGCGCCGGTCGACCGGGCGACGCTGCAGGCCGGTGGCGGCGTCGTGACCACGCCCTCCCTGCCGACCCGTCCCAGCCGCCCGCTGGTGGGTCCGGGCCTGGGCCGCTTCACGGCGGCCGCACGTCCCGCTGCGGTCCGCGAGCGGGCCGGGACCGTGACGCTGACGGTGGGAAACAAGTACACCGCGGCCGGCCGCTCGGCCTTCGGCGCCGGCGGCAAGACCCCCTCGGTGGAGGCGTTCTACACCCGGAAGGCCGCCTCCCGGGCGGCTCGCAACTGGAAGGCGTACCGCTACCTGGACCTCACGGTCGAGGTGCTGCGCCAGTCCAAGGAGGGCCAGCGCTGGTACCTGATCGTGACCCCCGGCGGCCACTTCACGAACTCGCGCAACCTGGCCGTGGGCCGCAAAGTGCAGCACGTCCGCATCGACCTGCGCCGCCCGCACGCGTCGAAGGGCGTGATGAAGGGGATGAACAACGTGAAGTACATCCGTTTCGGCCTGCAGAGCGCGCTCCCGCAGGACTGGCGTGCCGGGCAGAGCCCGACCGTGAAGCTGCGCGTCAGCAACATGCGGCTGGTCAAGTAGCACCCGGTCTCCGGCGGCCCGCTCCGGCGGGCCGCCCCGGGTGTCAGCCCCGCTTCATCGCCCGGGCGGCCTCGCGGCGGGTCTCACGCTCCACGATGGTGCGGCGCTTGTCGTGCAGCGTCTTTCCGCGGCCCAGGCCCAGCTCGAGCTTCGCGCGTCCATCCTTGAAATACATGCGCAGCGGGATGAGGCTGAGGCCCCGTTCGGCCAGCTGCGACTGCAGCTTGTCGAGCTCGCGGCGGTGCAGCAGCAGCTTGCGGTCACGCTGGGTGTCGTGGCGGGCGTACCCGGCGTTGGCGTACTCGTGGATGGTGGCCTTGACCAACCACGCCTCGCCATCGCGGATGGACACCCAGGCGTCGACGATGGACGCCCCCCGCTCGCGCAGGCCCTTGACCTCGGTGCCGACCAGAGCGATGCCCGCCTCCAGCGTCTCGATGATCTCGTACTCGAAGAACGCCCGGCGGTTGCGCGCGATGTCGCGGTAGCGGTCGTCGCCGCCCCTCTTCTTGCTGCCCTTGTTCTTGCCCGGCGTCATGGACCGGACAGGGTAGCGCGCGCGGGGTCAGCCGTGTGGCCTATGGTGGGCGCATGACGAGCGTCGTCGGCCGTCCCCATCCCGCGCTCGCGGGCCTCGTGGACCGCTACGTGGGGTTCCGCGAGGACCTGGATCCGCGGGCGATCCACCACGGGCTGCCGTCGACCACGGTCACCGTGATCCTGGCCTTCGACGAGCCCCTGGACGTGGAGTGGCACGGCGGCCGCCAGCGATTCTGGACGCTGGCGGGGGCCCTTCACACGCGCCCGGCGATCGTGCACACCCACGGGTTCCAGCACGGCATCCAGCTCGGGCTGTCGCCCATGGGCGTGCGGCTCCTGCTGGGCCTGACCGCCGGCGACCTGCGCGGTGCGAACGCCGACCACGAACTGCTGCCGGGAGGCGTCGACCGTGCGACCCACGCGCGGATCACGCAGGCCCCCGACTGGCCGGCCCGGTTCGGGCTGCTCGACGAGTGCCTGCTGGGCGTCCTGGCGCGCGCGTCCCGTCCTCCGGTGCCCGACGATCTCGCCGAGGCCTGGCGGCTGGTGGTCGCCGGCGGGGGCCGGCTGGGCGTCGACGCGCTGGCGGCCCGCGTGGGGTGGAGCCGGCGCCACCTGTCCACCCGATTCCGCGCCGAGTTCGGCGTGACCCCGAAGGAGGCGCTGCGGCTTGCGCGCTTCGAGCGCGCGCACCGGCTCGCCGGAGCCGGCATGCCGCTGGGCGACGTCGCCGCGGCCGCGGGGTACGCCGACCAGGCGCACCTCACTCGGGAGTGGCGCGGTTTCGCCGGCCGGCCCCCCGCCGCGACGCTGGCCGAGGTGTTCCCAATCGTTCAAGACGAGGGCGACGCCACCGTGGGAACCTTGGCCGCATGACCACCACCACGCTGTTCACCACGCTCACCTTCGCCGACCCCCGTCGCGCCATGGCCTTCCTCGAGGCGGTCGGGTTCACCCGCCGCGCCGTCTACACCGACCCCACCGACGACGACGTGATCGTCCACGCCCAGTACGCGTGGGGCGACCGCGGCGGCATCATGTTCGGCTCGCCCAGGGACGAGCGCTCGCAGCCGGGCCAGGGCGACTTCGAGGACCGGGTCGGCGTCGGCAGCTGCTACTGCGTCGTCGCCACCGACGAGGACGTCGACGACCGGCACGCGGTGGCCCTGGCGGCGGGCGCCACGTCCGTGCAGGAGCCCATGAGCCCGGACTACGGGGGCCGCACGTGCACGGTGCGCGACGCCGAGGGCAACCAGTGGACGTTCGGGTCCTACCCCGGGGAGTAGGGGGCCCGCAGCTCCGTGAGCGCCTCCGCCCACGCGCGGTCGCGGGCGGCCTCGTCGAACGCGGGCGCGCCGGGCCAGAAGAAGGCGTGGCCGGCCCCGTCGATCTCGATCATGCGGCCGTCCACGCCCGGCGCGGCGAGCGCGCGGGCCACGCGGACCCGCTCCTCGGCGCCGACCACGTGGTCGGCGGTGCCAAGCACCACCACGATGCGCCCCCGCGCGTCGGCGATGCGCTCCAGCGCCGCCCGCGACGCGCGGATGGGCCCGTCCGGCGCGCCCAGCCATCCCGGGTACATCGCCACGGTGGCGCATACCGGCAGCGCCGCCGCGGCGATGACCGCCGCGTGGCCACCGGCGCTGAACCCCAGGAGGCCCGCGGGGTCGCCGGAGGCCCCGAGACGGGGGCGGGCGTCGAGGACCGCCCGCACGTCATCCACGATGCCCTCTGGGGTCAGCTCGCCCAGGTGGACGAACGCGTCGGCCCGCCCCTCGTCGTCCTTGGGGAACTGAGCGCCCGGCGGCGCGGTGCGGTGGAACAGCTCCGGCGCGGCCGCGACGAAGCCCCGGTCGGCGAGGCAGCGGAGCGCCCACGCCATGTCGTCGTTGACGCCGAACAGCTCGTGAAGCACCACCACGAGCGGGCCCGCCGCCGCGCCCGCGGGGCGCGCGACCCTCACGCGGAGGACGTGCCCCCCGGCGACCGGCAGGTCGACGGTGTCGAGGCCCCGGCTCACCGGCCCTGGTCGGCCAGCCGCTGGAGGCCGGCGGGGTAGCGGTCGCCCGCCACGTGCTCGGGGGCCGCGGCCCGTTCCAGGGCGGTCATCTCGGCGTCGTTCAGCACGATGTCGGCCGCCGCGGCGTTCTCCTCGATGCGCTCCGCGCGCCGCGAACCCGGGATGGGCACGATGCGGTCCCAGCGGCGCAGGACCCACGCCAATGCCACCTGCGCCGGGGTGGCGCGGCGGGCCTCGGCCACGCGGGCGACGGCGTCGGCGATGACGGCGTTGCGATCCAGGTTGCCCTTCGCGAAGCGGGGCATGTGCCCGCGCACATCCCCCTCGCCGAACTCGGCGCCGGCCTGGAGGGCACCCGCCAGCAGCCCGCGGCCCAGGGGGCTGAACGCCACCAGCCCCACGTTGAGTTCCTGCAGCGTCGGCAGCAGCTCGTGCTCGGGCAGGCGGGTCCACAGCGCGTACTCGTTCTGCACGGCAGTGATGGGGTGCACGCGGTGGGCGCGTCGCAACACGGCGGGCCCCACCTCGGACAGGCCCAGGTGGCGCACCTTGCCCTCGCGTACCAGGTCGGCCATCGCCCCCACGGTCTCCTCGACGGGGACGCGGGGGTCGACGCGGTGCAGGTAGTACAGGTCGACATGGTCGACGCCGAGACGGCGCAGGCTGGCCTCGATGGCCTCGCGGAGGTGCGCGGGGCTGCCGTCCACCTGCGGGCCCTGCGACAGCGGCGACGAGACGAAGCCGAACTTCGTGGCCAGCACCACGTCGTCGCGACGGCCGGCGATGGCGCGTCCCACGAGCTCCTCGTTGTGGCCGTCGCCGTACACGTCGGCCGTGTCGATGAATGTGACTCCCACGTCGAGCGCGCGCCGGATCGTCCGGATCGACTCGTCGTCCTCCGCGGCGCCGTACGACCCGGAGAAGCCCATGGCGCCGAGCCCGACGGCCGAGACCGCCAGCCGAGCCGGCCCCAGAAAACGCGTGTTCATCGTGTGCCTCGCCCCGTCGTCGCCGCGCCCGGCAGGTACCCCATCCCCTCGCCGACCCCGCGGGCCGACGCCGGGTTCCGCCCGGTGACCGGACGACCGGCCACCACCGTGTTCGCCGCGAAGCCCGGGGCCGTGCCCGCCCTCGCGCCGGCGACGCGCGGCGCGTCCCGGGGCGGGAACGGGACCACGTCGGTGAGCCCCGCCGGCCCGTGGCACACGGCACCCACGACGCCGCCGCCGTGCACGCCGGCCGGGTCGGGATCGCCGCGGAAGTCCCACATCGTCCCGTGGCCGCCGGCCGGGAACACGGCGTCGCGTGCCGCCGGGTCGGCGTCGGCCTGCGCCGCCGTGGAGTGCAGCCCGTCGCCCACCGCGGGATCGCCCGGGAACGCTCGGGAGACGTCGTCGCCGCGACCACCCGGGTCCGTGGGGGTCTCGCCCCCTCGCCGGCTTGCGAGCCCCGCGTGCGGGTGGGACGCCCCGGGCGGGTACCACCCGGTCGCGCGGCCCGTGCCGCCCTGCGTCCCGTGACTCGTGAGCACGAACCGCCCGTTCGGCATCGTCCCTCCGTCTCTCGTCGCGTGCCCGTTCGCGGTCCACCGTACGTCCGGCCCGGCAAGAGATCAATTCACGAAACATCACCCTGGAGATAAGCTGCGTTATGGCATCGGAGCTCGAGCTGCTGCGCAGCTTCGTCACCGTGTACCGCGCCGGGTCCATCACCCGCGGGGCCCCCCGGCTCGGGCTGACGCAGCCCGCCGTTTCGGCCCACGTCCGCGACCTCGAGACCCGCGTGGGACGCCCGCTGTTCACGCGGTCGCCCCGTGGCTCGGTGCCCACCCAGGCCGCGCACGACCTGGCGCGGCGTGTCGCGCCGCACATCGACGCGCTGGCCGGCGTGGTGGACTCCGGCGCCGGCGACCCGCTGGAGGGCTCCGTGCTGCACGTGGGCGGGCCCGCCGAGTTCCTGGCGGTGAAGGCGCTGCCCGTCCTGGCCGGGCTCGTGGACCGCGGCGTGCGTCTGCGGGTGCGGCACGACCTGCCCGGCCCGCTGGTCGAGGACCTGGCGGGCGGGTCTCCGGACGTGGTGATCGCCACGCGCCGCGTCGACCACCGCGCGATCGAGTACGAGACGCTGTACCTCGAGGAGTTCGTCTTGGTGGGCGCGCCCCGCTGGGCGGCGGAGGCCTCGCGGGGACGCCGGGGCGGCCCCGACCCGGGGGCGGTGGCCCGGATGCCGCTGATCGCGTACTCGGAGGAGCTGCCGGTGACGGCGCGCGCGTTCGAGGAGGCGCTCGGCGCGGCGTCCCCCGAGCCGGCGGTGCTCGTCCCCGACCTCCGGGGCGTGGCTGCCCTCGCGTGCGCCGGCGCGGGGGTCGCCGCGCTGCCCCGTTACCTGTGCGAGACCGCCCTCGACCGGGGGGAGCTGGTGGAACTGGCGCGGCCGGCGTCGCCCACCCGCAGCCCGATCCACGCGGCGTGGCGCCGGGGCGAGAGCGCGGCGACGGTGCACGCGGCGCTGCACGTGCTGCGCGCCGCGGCCCGAGCGTGGTGAGGCCCCCGGCGCGAGGACCCGACGGGGGCGCGGGCGGGGGTCACGGACGGTAGCGTCCAGACACTGCCGGCGACGGAGGCGAGCGTGGCGGAGACCGGAGACCCGGGCGGACGCGAAGACGCCCACCGTGGCGCGCACCCGTTCCGCCACCGGTGGAACCACAACAGCGAGTACTACCCCGCGCTGGCGGGCGTTGTGGCCGGCTGTGACAGGGTGCTGGACGTCGGGTGCGGCGAGGGGACGCTGGCCCGCTACCTGTCCGGTGAGGGCCATCGCGTGACGGGCCTCGACGCCGACGCGTCGGTGCTGCCGGGCGCGGGGCCCGGCCCGTCGTTCACGCTCGGCGACGCCGAGGACTTGCCGTTCCCAGACGAGTCCTTCGACGCCGTGACCATGGTGGCGGTGCTGCACCACGTCGACGCCCCGCGCGCGCTGGCCGAGGCCCGGCGGGTGCTGCGCCCCGGCGGGCGCCTGGCCGTGATCGACATCGCGCGCGCACGCGGCCCGCGGGGCGCCGCGGCGTGGGTGAGGTACCGCTGGATCCACCATGTTGCGCGCCGGGGTACCACCCACTGGGAGCCCGGGACGCGCAAGGTCGACCCCCGCCTCGACGGGGCGGCGACCCGCCGGCAACTGGAGGCCGAGCTCCCCGGCGCCGTGGTGCGCCGCCTCCCGCTGTGGCGCTACCTGGCCATCTGGACGGCCCCGACGTGACGCCTCATCTGGCGCCGGAGCCCCACCCCCGGCACCCGGACGCCGCCGGAAGCGTGCGCGCCCACCGCGCGACGCGCCCCGGCATGTGACACCTGCCCGCCACGAGGCCCACCCACCCCGCGGCGAGCGCCAGCGCCACGGCCCCGCGCGCCGCCGCGGCGGCGATGACGTCGGGGGCCCGATCGCTGCGGCGGACCACCGCCACGGTCGCGGCGGCCGCACCCATCGCCAGGCCCGCCGCCAGGACCAGAACCACCGCCCGCGCCCCCAGCGCGTACACCACGAGCGCCGTCGCGGCCGACCACGCCGCTGCCCCCAGCAGGTTCGCCGGCGCGAACCGCACCAGCGGCATCCGCGACGCCCCCGCGGCCATGGCTCCGGCCACGCGCACGCCGGGCAGCCACCGCGCCAGGAACACCGCCCACAGCCCGTGCCGGGCGAAGAACCGGTCCGCGCGCTCGATGGCCGCCCGTCGGTGGTGGCGCAGCAGGCCGCGGTCAGACACCAGCGCGTCGCGCCCGAGGTGCCGCCCCATGGCGTAGCCCACGTTGTCCCCCGCCGCGCCGGCGATCGTCGCGACCGCGATCACGAGCGAGAGGCTCAGGTGCCCCGCGGCCGCAAGCATCGACGCTGCGACCAGCGCGGTCTCGCCGGGGACGGGCAGCCCGGCCGACTCGGCACCCACCAGCGCGGCCAGCGCGCCGTACCCGATTCCCGGCGGGACGGTGACCCACAAGCGGCGTGCTCCCCTCGTGTCGGACGGCGGTCCCCCCACCTCAGCAGTCGCATGTGAAGGCCGCGTGAACGCCCGTCGCGGATGTGCCCAGGGCCGCCTCGCGCGTGGCGTCCGTCCTCAGCCCGTGGCTCCCCGGACCGCGTACCGGTGGAGGGTGACGCCCTCCGCGTACGTCCGCTGCTCCAGCAGGTCGCACGCGACGCGCTCGTGGGGGACGTCGAAGAGCGGGCGGCCGCGGCCGAGGACGACGGGGTGGATGAACAGCATCAGTTCGTCGAGCAGCCCGGCGCGCAGGAGCGCAGTGGCCAGGGTGGCGCCGCCGACGCCGATATCGCCGTCGGTCCCGTCCCTGAGGGAGGCGAGCTCGGCCATCGCGTCGGGGCCGCCGACGACCCGGGTGTTGTGGCCCGCGCTCGTGCGGGTGCTCGAGACCAGCACCTTCGACGCGTCGGTCCAGATGCGGCCGTACTCGCGCATCACGTCGGACTGGGACGCGTCGCCCGCGGCGGCGGGCCAGTACCCCTCCATCGTCTCGTAGACGACCCTGCCCTGCACCATCATCGCGAGCGCCCGGGCCCGCGCGTTGAACTCGCGGTGAAGGGACTCGGTGATGCGCATCCAGTCGCCGCCGCCCTGTTCACCCGGGTCCTCGTCGATCATGAGGTCGAGCGACGTGTTCATCCAGTAGACGAAGCGGCCGGCCATGGGAGCCTCCCCCGAGGTGGTTGCGTGTTGCAATCACTCTGCCCCGTGCTAGAGTGGTTGTCAAGAGCAATCACTCGGGAGGTGTCGCACGGCACCGCGCAACCAGCCCCGCTCGGGGTGCCCCATCAACGCGGCCGTCGAGGTGCTGGGAGACCCCTGGACCCTCGTCGTGCTTCGCGACGTGGTGTTCGGCGGCCGGCGTCACTTCCGCGAGCTGCTGGCGCAGTCGGAGGAGGGCATCGCGTCGAACGTGCTGGCGTCGCGGCTGAAGGCCCTGGTCGCTGCGGGGCTGCTGACGCGGGACGACGCGCGGCGGGGCCAGCGGGCGCGGTACAGCCTTACCGAGGCGGGAATTCAGACTCTGCCGGTGTTGGTGGCGCTGGGCGCGTGGGGGCGGGCGCACCTCGCCACGACGCCGCTTCTGGCGGCGCGCCAGCGGGCCATGGAGGACGGCGGCCCGGCGTTCGTCGAGGGGCTGATGAACGAGCTTCGGGAGGCCCACCTGGGCGTGCCGCGCCCCGATCCCGGGGCGCCCCGCCCCAGCGACGCGCTGCGCGCCGCGTATGAGGCGGCTCGGTGAGCGCCTGCCCCACCGTGGTGTGGTTTCGCCGCGACCTACGCACGGCCGACAACACCGCGCTGGCCCGGGCGTGCGCAGACGGGCCCGTGGTGTGCGTGTGGGTGCGCGACCCGGCGCTCTTGCGCCGTCGCCACCACCGGGCCCCCGGGCGGCTGGCGTTCCTACGCGACGGCCTGCGGGCGTTGGACGCCGACCTGCGGGCCCGTGGTTCGCGACTGGTGGTGCGCACGGGCGCGCCGGAGGCCGTGCTGGCCGACGTGTGCCGCACGGCGGGCGCTCGCCGCGTGGTGCACGCCGCGGAGGTCTCGCCGTGGGGGCGCGCGCGCGACCGGCGCGTGGCGGCGGCGCTCGCCCGCGACGGCGTGCGCGTGGACGAGGTGGGCGGCGACCTGCTGGTCGACCCCGGTGACCTGCCCGGCTCGTCCGGTGAGGGGTACCGCGTGTTCACGCCCTTCTGGAGGGCATGGCGGACGTTCCCCCTGCCCAGGCACTCCCCCGCGCCTGAGCGCGTCGACGGACCGCGCCTGGACGGCGAGGACCCCGGGGACGTAGCGGCCGGCGACCCGCCCGCGCCCGCCGGCGCCTCCGTGGCGCGCGACGCTCTGGTGAGGTTCATACGCGACGGCGGCGCCGACGGATACGCCGACACCCGCGACGATCCCGCCGCCGACGCCACGTCGCACCTGGGCGCATACCTGAGGCTGGGGATGTGCACGGCGGCCCAGGTCGGCCGGGCGCTCGGCCTGCCGGGCGTGCTGTCCGCCGGCAGGGAGGAGTTCTGGCGTCAGATCGCGTGGCGGGAGTTCTTCCACCATCTGATGGCCCGCCGCCCGGGCGTCGCCCGCGCCGCGCTCGACCCCGCCCTGCGCGGCGTGGCGTGGGACGACGACCCGGACGGCCTGGACGCGTGGCGACGCGGCCTCACGGGTTATCCGCTGGTGGATGCGGGGATGCGGCAGCTCGCGGCCACGGGGTTCATGCACAACCGCGTGCGGATGGTGGCCGCGTCGTTTCTGGTCAAGGACCTCCACGTCGACTGGCGACGCGGCGAGACCGTGTTCATGCAGGCGCTCGTGGACGGCGACCCGGCCAGCAACAACGGCGGCTGGCAGTGGGTGGCGGGCACCGGGGCCCACGCGGCGCCGTACTTCCGCGTCCTCAACCCCGTGCGGCAGGCTCAGCGGTTCGACCCGGGCGGCGCGTACATCCGCCGATGGGTGCCCGAGCTGGCCGGGGTCTCCGGGGCCCGCATCCATGAACCGTGGCGGATGACCCCCGACGAGCAGGAGGCGGCCGGCTGCGTGATCGGCGTGGACTACCCGGGCCCCGTCACGGACCACTCCGGCGCCCGGGAGCGGGTCCTTCGGCTCTACCGCGACGCCCGCGCGCGCTCGTCGCGGGCTCCGGGAGGCCACCCGTCTCCGGGGGACGACGCCGCGGTGTGATCGCGGAAGCCCGGCGCCCTACGCGAGCGCCGTGGCCGCCCGGGTGAGCCCGGGCGGCCACGGCGGACCCGTCAGTAGATGTCGTGCGCGGTGTTGTACACGTTGAACTTGCCCGTGGGCGTCACGAGCCACGGGCCCGTGATGCGCTTGATCTCCTTCAGCGTGCGGTCGTTGTAGATGATCAACTCGCCGCGCCGGGTCCAGTTGGAGACCCATACCTCGGTGCCCTGCTTGTTGTACTCGAAGTGCACCCCGCGGCCGGCCTTCGTGGCGGTCCAGCACTTGTGCAGCTTGCCCGCCGCCTTGGAGTAGACGCAGATGCGCCGCGACTCCTTCTCGGATGTCGCCAGCGTCGCGTCGGTCCACACCCAGGGTGACTTGGGGTGCGTCTTCAGGAACAGGGTCCCCGCCGACGGGAGCTTCACCTTGCGCACGACCTTCCACGCGTACTCGGGGTGGTTGGCGGGGTCGGCCCCGTAGATGGTCAGCTTCCCCTCGCCCATGTGGGTGGTGGCCATCACCCATCCGTACTTCGGGTCCTTCCAGTTGGCGCCACGCCCCGGGTGAGGCTTCGTGCCCGTGTCGATGAGCGCGACGCGCTTCTGGTCCTTCACGTCGATGACGGCGATCTGGTTCTGCATGTTCGCCGCGATCGCCAGGTAGCGGCCCGTGTGGTCGAACCCGCCGTCGTGCAGGAAGCGCTGGGCAGCGATCATCTTGGAGATCGGGAAGCCTGGCTTGGAGTAATCCACGATCGCCACGTAGCCGGATTCCTTGAGCGCGACCGCCCATACCGGCGCCGCGTGCGACGGCGCGATCACGGCGATGCGAACCTCCTTGAGCTTCTGGCCGTCGATGCTCTCGGTGGGGACGGGCACCACCTTCTGGGGCTTCAGCGTGAGCCCGTCGTAGATCACGTACTGCATGGGCCAGTAGCAGCCCTCGATGATCCACTTGTCCTCGAACCCCTTGAACTTGCTGCCCTCGACGCTGCGCGCGTCGATGCAGCCCTTGACCTCGGCCACGACCTTGGGGGTCTTGTACCAGAGGTCGATCAGCGTGATCTTGCCGTCGCGGCCGATGGCGTAGAAGTACCGTCCGGTGGCGCTGGAGCGCAGGATGTGCACGGCGTAGCCGGTGTTCAGCAGCGCCACGCGCTCCTTGGTGTCGGAGTCGAAGATGCCCACCTTGCCCGCGTCGCGCAGGATGACGCCGGTGTAGTTGGTCCAGTCGCGAGTGGTCTCAGGCTTCGTGGGACGTTCCTTCACGGGGACCTTCAGGTCCCACGTCGTCTCGATCTCCTCCAGCGGAAGCTGGGGCGGTTCCGGGGGGTCCATCTGCAGGAAGCGGGCCATCATGGCCACCTCGTCCTTGGAGAGGAACCCCGCCTTGCCCCACGGCGGCATGCCGCCGGGCAGACCGTTCTGCACCACCGCCTCGATCGCCACCGATCCGCGACGGCGCATCGTGCCGGGGTCCAGTGGCGGGCCGGTCGCGCCCGCACGCAGCGACCCGTGGCACCCGGCGCACTGCTTGAAGAAGATCTCGGAGGCCCGGTGGAACTGGGCGTCGTCCAGCGCGACACCCTCGGCCAGCGGCGGCGTGGGGAGGGTGGACGTGGGGGTCTCGGCCCCGCCGCCCCCGGTCGACGCCGCCGTGCCACTCGACGAGTCGTCGTCGCTGCACCCGACGATCCCCGCGGCCAGCGCGGCGGCGGCCGCGACGGCCAGTACGTACCTCGGGCGTCCTGCGGCGCGCCCTCTGCCGGATTCCTCTCGCATCATGGCGTGCACCTCCGTTTCCTCGCGTCGGGCCGGTGGCGGGTTCACCGCCACCGGGTTGGGCGCGGTGGGTGACCGGCCACCATTCTCGACGGGATTTGTTCGATGATTCACCGAATAAATTCCGGTCGTCCACTGTGGAGTAACCGCACGTCGCCCCGGTCGGGGACGAACGGCCCAGCGGCGCCGGGCGCGCGCCCGCGGTCTCAGCCCGGCGTGGCCTGCCGGGGCTTGGTTCCGGGCGGGCGGACGGGGATCCGCCGCAGCTCTCCTGCCGGCCGAGGCTTTCGATGACCGCGGCCCGGCAGGCGTCGCCGGGCGCGACGAGAGCCCTCCGCGGCGTTCCATCGGCGCCATCGGGCGCGCCCCGCGCCACGCGTCGACAGCCGCCACGGGGCACGCGAGACGGCCGACGGCGCGGCGTCCCGTGTCGACGAGAGCTCGACGAGACGCGCTCGAGCTCGCCGGATCTCCGCGTGCCCGAGCCGTCGTCGAGACGCAGCCGCCCATCCGCCTCGTCCCTCGGACCTCACGGACCGGGAGCCGGCCTCCGTGGCTCCCCCTACCGCCTTCTCGGAATCTGCCGCCGCCGGGCCCGCGACAGGCCCACCACGCGCGGGGCTGCCTCGCTGACCCACACCAGCGACACGCGCCCGCGCAGGGGTTGCACGTCGAAGATCTTCACATCCAACGCGTCTGCGAGGCGGAAGCCACGGTCGCTGGACTCCCCGACCAGTGCGATCTCCAACGCATCCAGCACCAGCGGCTCGTCGCTGATGCGCTTGGCCGGCAGGAAACCCTCGAGCGCGACGCCGAAGCTGACGAACACCCCGCCCGGGACGACGCCGGTGACCTCGCCGCGGTACACACGTTCGGGGTCCTGACGGAACAGGGCCTGGGCGTACATCGCGGCGCAGATGCGGTCGCCGCGGCGCTCCAGGGCCGCGGCTTCGCGCTCGGAGTCGGAGTTCTGCTGGCCCACCACCTCCAGTACGTCCTTCCCGGCGAGCGACGTGTCGTCGCCCAGGGTGTGCAGCAATGCGCGGTGGACAACCAGGTCGGGGTAGCGGCGGATCGGTGACGTGAAGTGCGCGTACGCGGCGCTGGCGAGCCCCGAGTGCGTGACGTGCGCGGGCGTGTAGTAGGCCTGCCCGAGCGCCCGCAGCACCAGGGTCCACAGGCCGGTGCCGCGCCGGGTGTCTCCCTTTGCGGCCAGCGACGCGACGTGGCGGCCGACGGCCTCCCCCGCCGCCGTGGCGGCGCGACGGCACTCGGCGGGCCCCATCTCGCGGTCGCTCAGCGGCGGCGTGGCCACGCCCAGCGCGTCCAGGCGCTCGTAGAGCCTCTGCACCCGCGCGGGGTCCGGGTCGGGGTGGTGGCGAAACAGGGCGGGCACGCTCTTCGCGATCAGGTGCCGCGCGACGGCCTCGTTGGCCGCCACCATGCAGTCCTCGACGATGCGGTGTGACTCGGTCTGCTCCTCGACGTGCACTCCGGTGACGCCGTCCGGGGCCAGCGAGAACTGCGGCTCGCCGCCCCCCACCGTGAGGCCGCCCGCCGCGTCGCGCCGCGCGCGCAGCCGGCGCGCGGCCTCACGGGCCGCGTCCACGGTGGGCGCAAGGCCGTCCTCCGGCAGCGCCCCGCCGGCGAGGTACCGGTCGACGTCCGGGTACGTCAGGCGGCACTCCGACCGGATCGCCGCGCGGTAGAAACGGGTGTCCGACACCGACCCGTCGGTGTGGACGAGCATCTCGGCGGTCACGACGCGGCGCACCACGCCGGGGCGAAGGCTGCACAGGTCGTTGGCCAGGCGCGTGGGCAGCATGGGATCGACGGTGCCCGGCAGGTACACGCTGTTGCCGCGCCGCTCGGCCTCGGCGTCGATGTGCCCGCCGGGCGCGACATAGTGCGACACGTCGGCGATGTGCACCCAGAGGCGCACGCCGTCACCCTCCGGCGCGGCCGCGATGGCGTCGTCGTGGTCTTTCGCGCCCTCCGGGTCGATGGTGACGACGCTCTGCGCCGTCAGGTCGCGGCGCCCGGGGTCGGCCAGGGGGTCGCCCTCGACCAGCTCGGCGGCCTCCCCGTCGACGCGGCGGGGCATGCCCCACCCCTTCCCGTCGTCGGCCAGGAGCGCCGCCATGGCGGCCAGCGGCGACCGGGACGGGCCGAAGACCCGCACCACCTTGCCCTGGCGGCCGCGCACCGTGACCTGCACGAGGTCGCCCACGCGGGCCTCGCCGCGCTGCTTGGCGCCCATCGGCACCGGCTCGCCGGGCGCGAACGCGGGCTCGGCGGCGGCCCCCCGGCCCGCGCCGGCGATGACGCCCACGAACTGGGTGGCCGGGCCCCCGCGGCTCACTTGGCCTTCGCGGCCGCCACGGCCACGGCCCTGTTGAGCGCCTCGTCGGCCGGGGTCTTGGGGTTGTCCTGCGCCTTCACATCGGGCGGCAGGCCGCGTTTGGCCAGGTCGAACCCGGACGGCGTCAGGTAGCGGGCCGTGGTGTAGCGCAGCGCCCCGCCGTTGCGCAGCTCACGGGTGGTCTGCACCAGGGCCTTGCCGAACGTGCGGGTGCCCACCAGCGTGGCGTCGTCCTCGTCGCGCAGGGCGCCCGCCACGATCTCGCTGGCGCTGGCGCTGTTGCGGTCGACCAGCACCACGACGGGCAGCGACGTCACCGGATCCCTGGTGGTCCTGAGGGTCTCCCTGGAACGGTGAAGCCCCTCCGTGGTGACCACCGCGCTACCCCTGTCCGTGAACGCGCTCACCACCCCCACCGCCTCGTCCACCAGGCCGCCGGGGTCTCCACGCAGGTCGAACACGAACGACCGCACGCCCTTCTTGCCCAGTGCGGCGACGGCGTCGCGCACCTCCCCGCCCGCGCCGCGATCGAACTCGGACAGCCGCACGTAGCCGACGGCCACGTCGCCGCGGCGAACGACGCGGGACCGCACCAGGGGGATCCGCACCTTGGCGCGGGTGAGCGAATACACCTTGTCGGCGGCGCCCTTGCGGCGGATGCCGACCCGCACAGGCGTTCCCTCCTTGCCGCGGATGCGGTGCACCACCTTGTCGAGCGTCGGCCCGGGCACCACCTTGTCGCCGTCGACGCTGATGATGACGTCACCGCGGCGCAGGCCGCCCTTCAGCGCCGGCCCGCCGGGATAGACGTCGAGGATCGTGACGCCTTCGGGGCGCCGCG
Organism: Thermoleophilia bacterium; assembly: GCA_020438485.1. Classification (GTDB taxonomy): domain Bacteria; phylum Actinomycetota; class Thermoleophilia; order Miltoncostaeales; family Miltoncostaeaceae; genus JAGQUM01. The sequence continues at coordinate 61,554 of JAGQUM010000053.1, forward strand.
CCACCGAGATGCCGATGCCGGTGAGCGTCGCATCGAGGTGCTGCTGCATCGCCGCGTAGTCCTGCGGGGTCAGGTAGTAGGTGTACGGGTCCTTGAGGGTCGCCACCATGCCCGCGACCGACCCCTTCTCCAGGGCCGCCTTGTCGACGCTCTTGTAGTAGCCGTCCTCCAGCAGCGCGCGGACCTCGGAGCCGATGGGGTCGTCGGTGGCGCCCAGCACCCACCCGCGCACCGGCGGCGGCAGGTCGCTGAGGCCGGTGGCGCGCGGGTGGCCGCCCACCAGTACACCGACGGCGAACGCGGCGACGATGGCCAGCGCGGCGAGGACCACGCCCACGAGGCGGCGGGGCCGTCGGCCCTGAGGCGGCGTGCTCACTGACGGTCGATCATAGACGCGCCCCCGCGCCCGGACGCACGACCCGGGCGCGGGGGGCCCGGGCTAGATCTTCAGGAACCGCCGCAACGTGATGCCGCTGCCGAGCGCCCCGACGACGGCGCCGGAGATGGTGAGCAGCGCGGCCAGCGCGAGGAAGCTGATCGGGAAACCCTCGGCCTTGGTGAGGCTGTCGTTGCGCTCGACGAACGCGTCCACGATGAACACCTTGCCGGCCCACAGCAGCCCGATGGCGATGAGCGCGCCGACGACCCCGCAGATGAGCCCCTCGATCACGAACGGCCAACGGATGAACCAGTTGGTGGCGCCCACCAGGCGCATCACCTCCACCTCGCGACGCCGGGCGAAGATCGATAGCCGGATGGTGTTGGCGATCAGCAGCACCGAGGCGACGGTGAGGATGCTCACCAGCGCCAGGCCGGCGTACTGGATGAACGTGGCGATCTTCAGCAGCCGGTCGGTGGTCTGCTTCGCGTACGTCACCCCCCGCTCTCCGCCTCGGCCCATCGTATGGTCGATGGCCGGTTCCTCCACGATCGCGTTGCGGATCTCGGCGTTGCGGTTGGGGTCGACCGGCTGGATGCGGAACGACGCGGGGATGACGTTGCTGGGCAGCAGTTCGAGGATCGAGGGGTCGCGCAGGCGCTCCTTGAGGTCCTTCACGGCCTCGTCCTTCGAGACGTACTGGAAGTCCTTCACCAGGCCCTGCTGCTGCAGCTGCTTGATGTGGTTCTGCAGCGAGCTCACCTGCTGGTCGGTGGCGCTGTCGGAGATGTACGCCTTGACGTCCAGGCGGTCCTTCTGCTTGTCGACCGTGGACTGGACGTACAGGAACGACGGGATGAACGTGCCGAGGATGAACACGGCGATCATCACGGTCACGATGGCCGCGACGGCGATGGCGACGTTCGAGCGGATCGACCGCAGCGCCTCGAAGAAGAAGAACCCGGGCTTCACTGGACACCCCCGATGGGCGTCTCGACCCGGGCGTAGCGGGCCTGGCGCTGGTCGCGCACGATGCGGCCGTCCTCCAGGGCGATCACGCGCATCTGCATCTTGTCCACCAGCTCGCGGTCGTGCGTGGCCATCACCACGGTCGTGCCGGTGCGGTGGATGCGGTAGAGCAACTGCATGATGTCGATGGACGTCTCGGGGTCGAGGTTCCCGGTGGGCTCGTCGGCGATCAGGAGGCGCGGGTGGTTCACGAAGGCGCGCGCGATCGAGACGCGCTGCTGCTCGCCGCCGGACAGCTCGTTGGGATGGCGGTCGCCCTTGTCGGCCAGGCCGACGAGGCTGAGGATCTCGGGCACCTTGCGGCGGATCGAGCGCTGGTCGTCGCCGGTCACCATGAGGGCGTATGCGACGTTCTCGTACACGGTGCGACCCGGCAGCAGCTTGTAGTCCTGGAACACGCAGCCGATGCCGCGGCGCAGCTGGGGGATCTTGGAGCGGCGCAGCTTCGACAGGTCCCGCCCGCCCACCGTCACGCGGCCGGACGTGGCGGCGACCTCACGGGTGAGCATGCGGATGAACGTGGACTTACCCGAACCCGACGGGCCCACGAGGAACACGAACTCGCCGGCGTCGATCGACACGCTGACGTCGCGCAGGGCGTACGTGTCGGTGCCGTACTTCTTCGTGACCTTCTCGAAGATCACCATGGGGCCGTCGCCCGGGCGCAGCAGGCTGCGGCGGTCGATGCGGCGCTCACCGTCGCGGCGGCGCTGGCGGCGCTCCTCCTGGGTGATCATCTCGGGCTCGGCGGCCGCGCGGGCGGCCATGTCGGCCCCGTCGGGGGCCGTGGCCGTGCGGGGCGCGTTCGCGTCGTCTGGGTCGGGACTCACGTCGTAGCACCTCCGGGAGATGCGTCGGTCACAAGGGATCGGGACCGGATCACCGGGAACACGTTCCCTTCGGCGCATGGTCGCAGCGCCTGAGCGCGCGGGCGTCGATCGGTGTTCCCCGGGACTGTCACGTCAGATTTACACACCTTGTCGTACGGCTCGCCCGCTCGCGTGGAGCGGCGGATGCGTGTTCGCCGCGCGGACGACGACTCCTGCCGCGCGGGGCTCCGTTGCCGCCGCCGGGCGACGGTCCCTACGCCTCCGCCGGGGTCGCCCGGCGCTCCAGCTCGGCCCGGATGAACCCGTCCAGGTCGCCGTCGAGCACGCCTTGCGCGTTGCCGACCTCGTGGCCCGTGCGCAGGTCCTTCACCATCGTGTACGGATGCACCACGTAGCTGCGGATCTGGCTGCCGAACCCGATGGTCATGCTCTCGCCGCGGGCCTTCGCGGCCTCCTCCTCGCGCCGCTCCAGCTCGCGCTGCACCAGGCGGGCGCGCAGCATCGACATGGCCGTCGCGCGGTTCTGCATCTGCGAGCGCTCGTTCTGGCACTGCACCACGATGCCCGACGGGATGTGGGTGATGCGGATGGCCGACTCGGTCTTGTTGACGTGCTGGCCGCCCGCGCCCGAGGCCCGGTACGTGTCGACCCGCAGGTCCTTGTCGTCGACGTCCACCTCGACGTCGTCGCTCACGAGGGGGGCCACGTCAACCGCCGCGAACGACGTCTGGCGCCGGTGGGCCGAGTCGAACGGTGACAGGCGCACCAGGCGGTGCACGCCGCGCTCGGCCGACAGCAGGCCGTAGGCGTTTGCGCCGTCCACCGTGAACGTGACGCTCTTGAGGCCCGCCTCCGTGCCGTCCTGCGACTCCTTCACGTCGGCCGCGAAGCCGCGCGTCTCGGCCCAGCGCACGTACATGCGCAGCAGCATCTCGGCCCAGTCCTGGGCGTCCGTGCCGCCCTCGCCGGCGTTGATCGACACGATCGCGCCGCTCTGGTCGTGCTCGCCCGAGAACAGGCGCGCCTCCTCCAGACGACCCAGCTGGTCGTCCACGCGGGCGACGCCGTCGGCGATCTCCCCGAGGAACGCCGGGTCGTCGGCCTCGTCTCCCTCGCGGGCCACGGCGATGAGCTCGCCGAAGTCGTCGAGCTCTCCCGCGATGCCCAGAAAGCCCGCCAGGCGGTCGCGCACGGCCGCGTGCTCGGCCCCCACCCGCGACGCCGCCGCGGGGTCGTCCCAGAAGCCCGGCGCCTGCATGCGGTCCTCGAGCTCGGCCTGACGGCGCTCGAGCTCGTCGGGGTCGGTGTACCGAGCCAGCGTTGCGTGGCGCTCGCGCAGGCGGTTCACGGCCTGGGCGAGCGCGTCGAGGTCGGCGGCGCTCACGCGGGCTGATCAGCCCCGTGGCACTTCTTGAACTTCTTGCCCGACCCGCACCAGCACGGGTCGTTGCGGCCGATGCGCTCCTGGTCGCTGACAGTACGCTGCTCCACGGCGTACTGGGCGGGCGCGTCGTCCTCGTCCTCGTCCTCGGCCGGCGCGATGCCCTCCTGCGCGGCCTCTGCCGCGGCCGTGGCGACGCCCTGAATGGGCTCGTCCTGGTAGCTGTAGTCCATCTGCGCCGTGTCGGGCGCCTCCAGCGGCGGCGGCGCGGCCTCCACCTCGACCCGGAAGATGGTGCGCACGAAGTCCTGCTTGATGAGCGACATGGTCTCGTCGAACATCGTGTGGCCCTCCATCCGGTACTCGGACAGCGGGTCCTTCTGGCCCAGCGCGCGCAGGTGGATGCCCTCGCGCAGGTAGTCCATGGCGTACAGATGCTCGCGCCAGTGGGTGTCGACGCGCTGCAGGATGGCCCAGCGCTCGATGTCGCGCATCACGTCCTGTGTGATGTGCTCCTCGCGCGCGTCGTACGCGTCCATGATGTCGTCTTCCAGGCGGTCCAGCAGGTCGTCCCGCGTGAACTCACCCGTCTCGGGGACCTCCTCGGGCCCGAACGACACCGGCCAGTACGTGCGCAGCGACGCGAACAGGGCGTCGAGGTCCCAGTCGGCCGGCGGCGCGTCCGGCTCGGCATGCTGGTCGACGACGTCCACCACGACCTCCGCGAGCCAGTCGCGGACGTGCTCGGCCATGTCCTCACCCTCCAGCACGCTGCGCCGCTCGCGGTAGATGACGGTGCGCTGGTTGTTGAGCACGTCGTCGTAGTCGAGCACGCGCTTGCGCACGCCGAAGTTCATCTCCTCGACCTTCTTCTGTGCGCCCTCGATGGTGCGCGACAGCATCTTGGACTCGATCGGCACGTCGTCCTCGCCGCCCAGGCGGTCGAGGATCTTGTAGATGCGGTCACCGGCGAAGATGCGGATGAGGTCGTCCTCGGCCGACAGGTAGAACCGGGTGCGGCCGGGGTCGCCCTGGCGGCCCGAGCGGCCGCGCAGCTGGTTGTCGATGCGGCGGCTCTCGTGGCGCTCCGTGCCGATCACGTACAGGCCGCCCAGCTCGGGCACCCCCTCACCCAGCTTGATGTCGACGCCGCGGCCGGCCATGTTCGTGGCGATGGTGACGGCGCCGGTCTGGCCAGCGTCCTTGATGATGTCGGCCTCGCGCTCGTGCTGCTTGGCGTTCAGCACGTTGTGGGGGATGCCCCGCTGGGTAAGCATTCCCGAGAGCTGCTCGGAGATCTCCACGCTGATGGTGCCCACCAGCACCGGCTGGCCCTTCTCGTGCGACTCGGCGATGTCGTCGATGGCGGCCTGGTACTTGCCGTCCTTGGTCTTGAAGATGTAGTCGTCCTCGTCCAGGCGGGCGACGGGCCGGTGCGTGGGGATGCTCACCACGTCGGCCTTGTAGATCTTCGCGAACTCGTTGGCCTCGGTGGCGGCCGTGCCCGTCATCCCCGAGAGCTTCTCGTACATGCGGAAGAAGTTCTGCAGCGTGATCGTGGCGAGCGTCTGGTTCTCCTCGCGGATCTGCTGCCCCTCCTTGGCCTCGATGGCCTGGTGCAAGCCCTCGGAGTAGCGGCGCCCCTCCAGCACGCGACCCGTGAACTCGTCGACGATCAGCACCTCGCCGTCACGGACGATGTATTCCTTGTCGTTGCGATACAGCGCGTGAGCGCGCAGCGCCTGGATGAGGTGGTTGACCAGGCCACCGTTGACGTCGAGGTACAGGTTCTCGATGCCCAGGGCCTTCTCGACCTTGTCGACGCCCGACTCCGTGGGGGCCACGGAGCGGTGTTTCTCGTCCACCTCGTAGTCCGTGCCCTTCTTCAGGGTGGGCACGATCCGGGCGAAGCGGTAGTACGTGTCGGCCGCGGCCTCGGGGATGCCCGAGATGATCAGCGGCGTGCGGGCCTCGTCGATGAGGATCGAGTCGACCTCGTCCACGATGCAGAAGTAGTGGTCGCGCTGCACGCAGTCGGCGAGTTGCACGGCCATGTTGTCGCGCAGATAGTCGAAGCCGAACTCCGAGTTGGTGCCGTACGTGACGTCGCACGCGTAGGCCGCGCGGCGGGTGGCGGGGTCCATGTTGGCCTGGATGACGCCCACCGTGATGCCGAGGCCTTCGTACACCGGGCGCATCCACTCGCTGTCGCGGCTCGCCAGGTAGTCGTTGACGGTCACCACATGCACGCCCCGGCCCAGCAGCGCGTTGAGGAACACCGCCGGCACGCCCGAGAAGGTCTTGCCCTCGCCGGTCTTCATCTCGGCGATCTTGCCGTCGTGCAGCACCTGGGCCCCCACCAACTGCACGTCGTAAAGGCGCATCCCCATGGTGCGGCGGCCCACCTCGCGCACCAGCGCGAACGCCTCGATCATGAGGTCGTCCAGCGACGTGCCCGACTGCGCCCGCTCGCGCAGCTCGGCGCCCTTGGCCTTCAACTCGTCGTCGCTGAGCTTCTCCATCTGCGGCTCGAGCTCCCCCGCCTTCGCGGCGCGCTGGAGCATCTGTTTCATCTGACGTCCCTCGCCGAAGCGGAGGACGCGGTTCAGCAGATCGGTCGACATGGGGCCCTTGGGGTCGGCCGTCCGGACGCGGGACGGTGTTTGCGACCCCATATCGTAGCAACGGCGCCACGCCGGGCGGTCGATCGGGGCCCGGGGACGGGCTCGGCGGGGGCAGCGGCCGGAGCCAGGGGCGGGGGGGCCGACCACCCGCGATGCGCCGGGGATGCGTCGGCGCACACACACGGCCGCACGACGGTCACGGGTCACGAACGGTCGGCCGCCCGGGTGGCGACCCGGACCCGTGAGGCATCGCGGTTGCGGCGATCCGGCGTCGTCGCGGCGGGCGGGTGCGAGCGGCATCCTGCGGGTCGCGGCATCCGCGGGAACCGGCCCACCGCTCTCCGCGCCCACGCCCGGACAGCGGTGGGGTTGTGCGCGTCGGGAGAGCGGCGTCAGCCGCTCGGCGCGGACGCCGGTGCCCGGCGCGCAGGAACACGGAGCTGCCGCTCCGCCACGCGTGACCGGCGACCCCGCTGGTCGCCTCGCGAATCCGGTGTCTGCCGGGCTGTCGCGCACGGCGCGGTCCCACTGCGCGGCGGGCACCCGCGGGCTCGGCGCCCGCCTCCTGCCGCGCCGCCCCAGCGCCCGCGAACCCCGGCCTTTCGGGTTCTCAGGGCCCGCCTACGGATCGCGAGGTGCGGGGAACCGCGTTCCCGCACCTCGCGATGCGTCGGCGCTGACGCACGCCCCGAACGGTGCCCTCACGTCACTCGGCGGGCGGGGGGTCCGGCTCGTGCGCACCGGGTATCACCTGCGGGGCGCCCAGCGGCCGCCCCTTCGCGCCGATCGGGGTCACGCTTTCCAGCGCGACGCCGAAGAGCCGCGGCCGGGGCTGCGCGCCCTCGATCACGAACAGGCCATTCACCACATCCCCCGTGGCGCTGCGTCCGTCGATGAATCTCCCCACCACCCGGGTGACGTCCGGACGGGCGGTGCCCACGTGGACGGGTGGGGAGCCCTGCCATCTGGTGCCGCCGCACAGATGCAGGCTCTCGCCCGGCTCGGGGCGGCCGCACGAGATGGTCAGGGGCTCCGGCCTCTCGGGCGGCCCGATGCCTCCCAGGGACTCATCGGACACGCTCACGATGTCGTCCACGGGCGCCCGCGTGTACCACACCGAGAAGCGCCCGATGGTGGTGGCGGGCCCCACGTCAGCCGCGCCGGCCCGCTTCGCCGCAAGGCGCACGTCGTCGGGCGCGGAGCCGTCGCCGGTGGCGGGCGCGGAGCCGTTGCCGGCTGTCGCCGCTCCCACCGCGATGGCGGCGATGGTGCCCGCCGCCGCGACGACACCAAAGACAAGTGATGGTGATCTCATGTCGTTTACGCCTCCCAATCCCTTAGCAACACAGGTAGGTGTTGGCCTTGTGCTGCCCCCACCCGTTTCGGGCCACTGGTTGTCGATGACCGCCCAGTTGTTGGAGTTGAAGTGCACCACCGGTGTCCACGAGTAGTCACCGTAACCCTTGGAACCGCCCCCACCGCTCACCTGGGCGCACGCATACCCTGTGGCCTGCCCGCCGGACGCCGCCTTCGGCGGGAAACTCCTGTCGTACGGAAGCCGCTGTCGTTGATGTCGACACAGCGGTGCCATCCCTACGGCGACGAAATAGCGTGGTAGCAGTCAATCACGTTGTTGGTGCATCCCGCAACGCGGGTGTCAGCCCCTCGTGCAAGGAGTATCCCCCCGAATCGCCCACGTCAAGAGCACTTACATAGCGGTGCAATTCATTCCCCCACTCGCCGACGTCAAGAGGATTCACGTGACGGTTTAATTCATTCCCCCGGCGGTCGGGGGTCCGGCTTGTGAATGCCGGGCCTCACCAGCGGGACGCTCAGTGGCCGCCCCTCCGCGTCGATGGGGTCACGCCTTCCCGCGCGACGCGGAGGAGACGTGGCCGGGGCCGCGCGCCCTCGATCACGAACAGGCCCTCACCACGTTCGCCGTGGCGCGGCCTCCGTCGGTCGATGCATCGCCCCCGTTCCCCGCGGCACCCCGCGGACCCGCGTCCGCGCCCGGCCGGTCGCGTACCCCGGCCGGGCGCGGCGACCGTTCAGGCCTCCACCGGGACGATCAGGCCGAAGCCGCCGTTCTTGCGCCGGTACACCACGTTGACCTCGCCGCTGTCGGCGTCACGGAACACGAAGAAGTCGTGGTGCAGCATGTCCATCTGCAGCGCGGCGTCGTCGCTGGACATGGCCTCCAGCGTGAACTCCTTGCGCTTCACCAGCGAGGGGGCGGGCTCGGACGCGTGCTGCAGCAGGTCGTCGGGCAACGGCTCCATCCGCTCGGGCTCGTGGTCGGCCCCTCGCCGCCGCCGGCGACGCTCGCGGTAGCGCACCGCCTGGCGCTCGAGCTTGCGCGAGGCCTGATCGATGGCCGCGTACATGTCGGTGGCGTGCTCGCACGCGCGCAAGACGGACCCCTTCGTGCGCACCGTGATCTCCGCGATCTGCGCCTTGTCGATCTTGGGGTTCTTCTCCACCGACAGCTCGAGCTCCACCAACGGGGGCTCGTCCCACGGGGGCAGGACCTTGGCAAGGCGCTGGAGCTTGCGCTCGGCGTGCTCGTGCAGCGCGTCCGTCACCGGGATGTTCTTGCCCTTGACCTGGAGTTGCATCCGGACCTCCGGTCGTCGATTGCCGTGGCTCATGGTACCCCGCGTCACACCCCGGCGGCCACGCGCCGCGGCCCGTCGTGGGTGACGCGCGCGAACGCCACCGCGCACACCCGCCGCGCGCCGGCCCGGCGCAGCGCGTGCGCGCACGCCGACAGCGTCGCGCCGGTCGTGACGACGTCGTCCACCAGCCAGACCTCCCCCGGAGCGGGGCCGGTGGCGCGGAACGCCCCGGCCACGTGCCGGCGCCGCGCGTCGCGCCCACTGCCCCGCTGGGGCCCGTCGTCGCTGACGCGCTCGAGCAGGTCCTCGCGGACGTCCCTTCCCCAGGCCGCCGCCGCCGCGTCGGCGATCTGCCGCGCGGGGTTCGCGCCGCGCGCGCGCCGGCGCGCGGCCGTCGTGG
>JAGQUM010000054.1 GCA_020438485.1 Thermoleophilia bacterium
GCGCCGCCGACGCCGGGCCGCGGGCGGCCAGGCCTGCGACCGCCCGGGTGACGTCCGCCGCGCGGGCCGCGGCGTCGTCGCCGCGCACCACGATGATGGCAGGGAGGGCGTCTGACCCCGGGAACTCCCGCCGCAGCGTCCGCTCGGCAACCTGCGACGGTGCTCCCGACGGCGGGTCGTTGCCGCCCGCGTTGTCGCGCACCGAGTCGGGCGCCGGGGCGACGAACGCCATGACGCCCGCCAGCGCGATCCACGCCAGCACGGTCGCCGCGGCGCGGCGGCGCGTGCCGATGGTGAACGTCACGAACGACTCGAGCGCGCGGTGAACGGCCGTACCCATGACGGCACCGTACCCGCACGCGGCGCGCGGGGCGGCGACCGACGGTGCGCCTCCAGGCCTGAGCTGTGGGTGACCCACGGCGCCGACGCCGCGGTGGTGTTCACGCGGCTCGCCGGGCACGCCGCTGCCGGCGTGCGGCACCACCTGCGCCGCCGCGAGGAACCGATCGCCGCCGCGTCGACGTGTTCGGGGTGAGCGGCCCGGCGGGGCCAGGGGGTGGGGTCGTGAGCGTCACCGTCGACGGCGGGCCGCATCGGGCCGACGCGATGGCGCCCCTGGCCGACGACGGGGCCATCACCGCGTGGTGGAGGTGGAGCCGGCGAGCCGTGGCTCGCCCGTCGCCCGCGGCGTGGTCAGTTCACCTCGAACACGCCCCCGAGGTGCTCGACCCGCGTCTCCCGGGTTTCCCCGACCGGAGAGCGGGGAAAGCAGACCGCATGCCCGGATCACCCTCCGGCCCGGGTCCCCGCGGGTCCCGCCGGCCGGCCCGACGCACTCCCTCCGGACGACCACGCAACGCAAGACGCCGGCCCGCCGCCCGCGCCCGCGGACGCTTCGGCGGCCAGCGCGGCGTGGCGCCGCCCCGCGGCGGGTCACCCGATCGCCGCCGAGCACGGATGCCGTGGGGCGGCGAGGGAGGCCGCGCGCTCGGCCCGGCGTCACCGCGGCGCGTGGAGGGCCGGTGCCGGACGCGGTGACGGCCCGCCGGCGACGGATCGCCCGCTACATGGCCCGCCGGCGGGCGGCCAACGCCCTGCCGGCCCGCAGGATAGAGATGGGCGAGGTGGGCGCGGGCGTCCCGCACGTCCCCCGGTCGCTGGTGATCTCCGCCGACATCGCGTGGCGCGCCATCGTGGTGGCGGCTGCTGCGTGGGGCGTGCTGTGGCTGGGATCACGCATGTCCGCGGTCATCATCCCGGTGGCCGTCGCGATCCTCCTCACCGCCCTGCTCACCCCCGTCGTCGTGGCCATGCAGCGGTGGCTGCGCCTGCCGCGGGGCCTGGCGGCCGGGTTGGCGCTGCTGGGCACGGTGGCTACGGTGGCGGGCCTGCTCACCGTCGCGGGCAATGAGGCCGTCAACGGGTTCTCGGAACTGCGCGCGCAGGCCGAGGATGGCCTGCGGGAGGTCGAGCGATGGCTCACAACGGGACCGTTCGATCTTGAGGGAGAGCCCCTGCAGGACCTGTACGCGGAGGCCCAGCGCTGGCTGGACCGCAACCGGGGCACGGTGACATCGGGGGCGGTGTCGACGGCGGACCGGGCCACGGGGATCCTGGCGGGGGGCATGATCTGCCTGGTCGTGACGTTCTTCCTGCTGGCCGACGGCGACCGGGTGTGGCGGTGGCACATGCGCCTGCTTCCCCGCGACGTGCGCCAGCGAGTGCACCAGGCGTTTCGCCGCGGCTGGGTGACCGTCGGCTCGTACGTGCGCGCACAGCTGCTCATGGCGGCCATCGACGCGGTGGGAATCGGCGCGGGGGCGTGGGCGCTGGGCCTACCGCTGGTGGTGCCCCTCGCGCTTCTGACGTTCTTCGCGGCGGCCATCCCGATCGTGGGCGCCGTGGTCGCCGGCCTCGTCGCGGTGCTGTTGGCCTTGGTCACGAAGGGCGTGGCGGCGGCCGTCGTCATGGCCGTCATCGTCCTGGCGGTCCAGCAGATCGAGGGCAACGTCATCGGCCCCCTGCTGATGAGCCGGGCGGTGTCCATCCACCCCATCGCGGTGATCATCGGCGTCGCGGTCGGCAGCTACGCCTGGGGAATCCCCGGCGCGATCTTCGCGGTTCCGTTCATGGGGATCGTCAACACCGTGACGCTCTACCTGCGCGGATACGACGCGTACCCGGGCCTGGCGGAGGGCGGTGATGCCGAGATCGACTTCGGCCCCGAGGTCGACGACGGGGCGCGGATGCCCGAGGACGAGGACCCCCCCGGGGGCGAGCCGGCGCGGGCCGGGGGGCAGGACGGCTCCACGGCGCCCGGGGCGACCGACGTGCCGCCTGCATCGTAAGGGCCTCCGGGCCGTCTGACGCGGAGCGGACGAGGGAGGAGGGGATGCGGTCGGCCGATCGGGGCCGTGACGAGGCCCTCCTCGGGAATGGGTCGCGCCATCGTTGCTCGTTCACTCCGCGGGGGGCCATCATAGCCGCCGACGGCTCCCGTTCCGGGAGGCGATCGATCATTCCCCGAACGGCGGCAGCCGGGACTCAGCCTCCCGATGGCGGCGAGGCCGTCGTGCCCGGCGCCCGCTCGATCGCCACGATCATTCGCGCCCACCCGCACCACCTCCGTGACGACGAGCGTGCCGGAAGTGGTGCGAGTGGATCGTGGCCGGCATCGCGGGCCGCCCGCTCCGTGGCAGGGGCCCCCGACCCGCGGCCCGCCATCGGCGAGCCGATGATGGATTGACAGAAACAATCTGTCATCGTCGTGGCGACGGCTGCTGGTGGGTTTCCGCCGAGCGCCGAACGCGTGTGCCCACGGCCACCGGCCTCCCGAGGCTCGTGGTCGGGCCGGCCCGCGATTCGTCCCACCGACGCGTAATGATAGATAATAACTGTCATGCCCCCCGTCGATCCGATCTACCCGCCCCCCCTGCTCGACGAACACGAGCGTGGCGTGGTCGCGGCCATCGAGGATCTACGCGAGCGGATGCATGGGTCGCTCGCCGTGCCCCGCCGCTGGGTCGGGGGGCTTCGGCGCGTCCAGTTCGCCCGCGGGGTCCGGGCCTCCAACAGCATCGAGGGCATCCACGCCTCGCTCGACGACGTGGTCGACGCGGTCGATGGGCGAGAACCCCTCGAGGCCGGCGAAGAGACCGCCGCCGCCCTGCTCGGCTACCGCCAGGCCATGACCTACGTGCTGCAGATGGCGGCCGACCCCGCGGCCAGGGTCGACGACGGCATCATTCGCTCGCTTCACTTCATGATGCTGGGACACGAACTGGACAAGAGCCCCGGCGCATGGCGCAGGGGGCCGATCTGGGTGCGTGACGGCGCGTCGGGGGCGGAGGTCTACGAGGGGCCGCCCGCCACCGACGTCCCGCGTCTGGTCGACGCGCTTGTGCTCGCCTTGGCCGACGACGGATCACCACCGATGGTGGCGGGGGCGATGGCCCATCTCAACCTGGTGATGATCCATCCGTTTCGAGACGGGAACGGGCGGATGGCCCGCTGCCTGCAGACGCTGGTGCTGGCCCGGCGGTCGGTGGTCTCGCCCGTGTTCTCAAGCATCGAGGAGTACCTCGGCCGCAACACCCGCGCGTACTACGACGTCCTCTCCGAGGTCGGGCGGGGACGATGGAACCCGGGTGCCGACTCGCGCCCATGGGTGCGCTTCTGCCTGACCGCCCACTACCGCCAGGCGCACACGCACCTGCGCCGCATCCGCGCGACGGAGCAGCTATGGGTGCGCTGCGAGGAGCTCGCGCGCGAGCACCGGCTGCCCGAGCGTGCGGTGCCCGGGCTGATGGACGCGGCTCGTGGGATGCGGCTGCGAAACGCCGCGTACCGGGCGGCGGTCGCGACGGGAGACGGCGGGGAGATCAACGAGCTCATGGCCAGCCGCGATCTGAGGGCGATGGTGGGGAGTGGCCTGCTGGTCGCGCACGGCGAACGGCGCGGCCGCCGGTACTCGGCCTCGCCACGGCTGCGCGACGTGGCCGCCGAGGTGCACGCGGCCCGCCCTGTGCGCAGCGATGTCGACCCGTTCGCCGTGAGCCCCGATCAACTGGTGCGCGACGTCGGGCGCTGACCGGCCGGCGGGCACGGATCACGCGGGCTGACCCCGGCGTCGCGCCTCACCACAGGCCCCGCGACACGAGTTCCTGCTCGAGGTCGGGGCCACCCGGGGTGAGCGAGAAGTGCGGCGCGACGGCACTGCCGTACTCGGGCCCCTCCCAGCCACACAGCTCCGCGTCGATGGCCCACGGCACGGCCGACGGCACGAGGTCCCGGGCGTCCTCGTCCCGGCCGGTGGGGGTCCACCTCACGCGGCGGCCGCCGTGCTCGCTGACGAGGACCACCCGGAACGCGGGCCCCTCCTTGTCGTGCACGTGCCGGTTCTTCACGCTGAGCGCCACGGGCAGCACGTAGAGGGTGTCACCCACCTTGACGATGCCCTCGTCGAGCAGCACCTTCAGGGCGCTGGGCCGCTTCTGGCGCGACCGGTTCTCGGCGCTCACACGCTCGGCCTGGATGCGCCGGGTGAGGTCGAACTCCTCCTGCGCGGGCAGCGGCAGCAGCCGGTTGACCGTGAGGTGCGTGTGGTGCTCCTCGTCGCGGTAAAGGCGGGCCTCGATGGCCTCAATGGGCATGCCGTAGACGTCGCCCAGGTATCGCACGTTGTGGAGCACGCGCCGCGGAAAGCCGGGGGCGATCAGCTTGATGCGCACCTTCTCGCTGGGCTCCCAATCGTCGAAGCCGTCGAGTCCGGCGAACTCGGTGATCTCCTCGCGCGCCGCCTCGTGGGCGCGCGTACCGTCCTCGTAGCCCTGGCGGCCGCGCCGCATCGACCACTGCGCCAGCGTGTCGGCTAGGTCGTCGGTGGGACGCTGCGAGTACGCACCCGCGTACGCGATGGCCTGGAGGTCGGTGGTGCGGAAGTCGTCGCTGACCTTCAACTCGATCAGCACCAGCTCGCCGTCGCGATCCACCGCGAGCACGTCGAGCCGGTCGCGGTCCTCGTCGAACTCGGCCAGCTGATTGCCCAGAACCAGCAGATCCTCGCCGGCCAGCGCCGGGGTTTCGATGAGCAACCGCTCGAGCCGCGCTTCGGAGATGAGCCCGCCGAACGGCACCCGCGTGAGGCGCACCGACGCGTCGTCGGTAAGGGTGAGTACCACCGGGTCGAACGTGTTCATGTGTGGACCCTCCCACGGCCGGCCGTGACAGCCAAGACCACGATTGCCGCCGAGGCTGGGCGGCGCGTGGGTGTTCCGCGTCGTCGGCCGGGCGGGCCAGGGCGACTGCGGCAGGCAGTCGTCCCGCTCGGCGCCGACTCGATCGACACGATCGGGCACAGCCACTCGCGCCACTTACGCGACGACGAGGGACCCGACCTGAGCGCCGTAAGACCGCACAACGGGCGGGGTGATGTCCGGGTGATGAACGACGACGTCGACACCACCGAGGCGCTCACCCGGATCGCCGAGCACGCCACCGCCGGCGTGAAGCACCACATGCGCTGCCGCGAGGAACTCATCGCCGCCGCCCTCCAGGGGTTCGCGGCCACGGCGTGGGGTGCGGCGCACGGCGACGTGGACACCGTCGAACTGGTGGCCGACGCCGAGCGCGCGCACGGGCTGCTGCTGCACGTGTCCGGCGCCGACACCCCGCGACGTTTCCTGCGGGACGCTGTCGCCCGCGTGCGTGCGCTCCACACGTCTCGTCACCCGCCCCCCTTCGGGTTCGTCACGCTGGACGAGCTCGACCACCTGGTGCGTGACCGCGGCATCCAGTCGGTGCGCGCAGGGGCCCTGCGCGACGCCGTCGGCGGCCGTCGCCTGGACGCGGCCACCCGCGCACTGCTGGAGGTCGAGCTCGACCGGCGCGACCTGGGAGTGCTGCCCGCGGGGATTCCCCCCGATGCCCGGCGCTGGGTGCGCGTCTACTCACACCACCACCCCGCGGGCCTGCTGGTGGCCGCCCTCGGCCTTCCCGGGCCCGACGGCGACCGCCTGGCGCGCGCCGCCCTGGCCGCCCACGCCCACCTCGAGGGGGATCCGGACCGACCGCGACGACCGTGACGCTCGCGACGAAGACGAGCTCGTCGCGTTCTCTCTGCACACTCCCCCACCGGGCTTACGGTTCAACGGTCTGTGGGACACGAGGACGACCCCGCCCGAGCAGATCGCGGCGGAGATGAACGCCGCCGGAGCGGGCCCGCGCGTCGAGCGCGGCACGCGAACTCAGCCCCGCGACGGTTCCGGACCCAAACCCAGGTTGTAGAGCCGCCAGGCCATCGCGACGCCGGACACGTCGTACGCCCGCGCCAGGTCGTCCGGCGTCGCCCCTTCGGCCACCGCGGCCGTCAAACCCGCGCGGGGCATCAGCAGCGTGGCCGCGAACACGTTCGCCTCGCGCTCGCGCGCGTCGGCGGCGCCCGTGGTCTCGTCGCTGCGGCACAGGATCCGCGGCGGCACCGAGGCCCCGGCGCAGTGCACCACCCAGTGGCCCAGCTCGTGCGCCAGCGTGAACCGCCGCCGCGCGGGCGGCTCGTCGGCGTTCAGGTAGACGACCCGGCGGGAGGGCACCAGCATCCCCGATACGTCGAGGCCCGGGCGGACGTGCACCCGCAGGCCCAGCAGGTCCTCCGCGATGTCCAGCACCGGCACCGGCGCCGAGGCACCGGAGAAGGCGGCCAGGTGGTCGGCCAGCAGGCGTTCGGCCCGCTCGTCGCCGGGACGCGGCGGGCTCACGACAGCCCGAACAACCGGTCGAGCTCGGCGGCCTCGGGATCGGGGGGCGGGGAGTGGCCCGCCACGTCCGGCACGTCGAACCGCTCCACGGGCAGCGCCGACCGCGCCATGGCGTACTCGGCCTGCTCGCCGGCCGGGCCGAGCCGCCACGCGGGCAGGTCGGACGCCGCCATACCCAGGGCACCCGCGACGGCGTCGATCACGCGCCGGTCCACGGCGCGCACGTCCACGAGGCCCGCCTCCAGGTCGTGGTAGCGGTCGCGCAGCCGGTCCCGCAGCCGCTCCGGCGTGCCGAGGGCGCGCCGCAGCCGGTCCACCACGGCCTCGCGCCGCACGCCCTTCGCGGCGCGCAACGCCTGGATGGGAGGCTGGCCGGCCAGCAGCGCCCGCACGATCACGGCGTCCTCGGGCGCGGGTGCCGGCGTCGGCGCCGACATCAGCAGCCCCTCGATGAGGTCGGCCAGCTCCGCGGCCGCGTCGCCGGCCCGGTCGAGGTAGTCGTCGATGTCCGGACGCTCGCCGCGGGCGCGGCGGATCGCGAACTCGTCGAACAGGGCGTTGACGTCAGCCATCCCAACTCGCCTTCAGTCGCGTGCGGGCGCGGAACAGTGCCTGGTCGACGGCGTTGCGGGTCATGCCCAGCCTCTCGGCCACCTGATCGTGCTCCAGGCCCGTGCCGTACAACAGGCAGGCGGCCCTGCGCTGCACGACGGGCAGCCCCGCCAGGCGGCGGCACAGGTCCCACAGCTCCACGCCAGGGCGCCGGTCCCACACCGGCACGTCGAACCCGCGCTCGGGGTGCGTCTCGCGCTCGCCGCGGCGCGCGCTGTCGCCGAAGTAGTCCAGCGCTGCGTAGTGCACCAACTGGCGGGCCACCGCCTTCAGCGGTACGCCCGCGTAGTCCTTGCCGTCGCGGACCTCCTTGCAGTGGCGCACGAACGCGTCGTGGAGCACGTCGTCGCGGGCATCCCGCGACAGGCCCCGCTCGAGCTTCACGAACTCGGCCATGCGCGAGTACTGGAGCGTGAAGAGCTTCTCGAGGTCCTCCCGCATCATGCGGCGCTCGCGTGCGTCCTCGTCGTCCATATGCCTGTGGGTCTCGTCTCCGGCGCTGCCGTCTTACCCGTAAGCGTAAGAAATCCCCGCCGGGACCGCGAGTGGTGGGCGTCGATCCCCTCCCCGACGAGGCCACGTGACCCCCACCGCGGTCGAGAAGCGGCAGCCCGGCGGAGACCCCGTGCTCGTGCGGCGGGGCCTGCCCTCCTTGTGTCGCCGGCTACCAGCTGTGCTTCGACGAGGGCGGGCTGACCTCGAAGCACGCGTAATGACCAACGACCTCCGGCGGGGCGTTCACTCCCCTTGCGCCCCGCCGGGCAGGCCCACCAAACCCCCCCGACCGACCGGCGAAAGACCGCGGCCCCGCGCGTAAGAATGCGGATACGTCCCGACGGCGCCTCCCCACATGACCCCTCCCCCTCCCCCGCCATGCTGACCGTCCACCGGGCCACGCGGGCCGACACGCTGGCCGACGCGCTCGCCGAGCTTCTGGCGAGACCCCAGACCGACCCGTTCGCCCCCGAGGCGGTGAGCGTGCCCAGCCGCGGCGTCGAGCGCTGGCTGTCGCAGACGCTGGCCGCCCGCTTGGGCGCCGCCTCCGGCGACGGCGTGTGCGCCAACGTGACGTTCCCGTTCCCCGGCGGCATCGTGGGCACGGCGCTGGCCGCCGCCGGCGACGCGGATCCCGCCGGGGACCCGTGGGATCCCGACCGGCTCGCCTGGCCCCTCATCGAGGTCTCCGAGGGCCTCATGGGGGAGGCGTGGCTGTCGGCCCTGGCGCGCCACGTCGGCCACGGCCGCTCGGGTGAGCGCCACCCCGACCGCCGCGCCCGCCGGTTCGCCACGCTGCGCCACCTCGCCGACCTGTACGACCGGTACGCGGTCCACCGGCCCGACATGCTGTTGGCCTGGGCCGGTCGCGACGACACCGACGGCAACGGCGCGCCCCTGCACGAGGACCTGGCGTGGCAGGCCGAGTTGTGGCGCCACGTGCGCGCCCACCTGGGGGTCCCCAGCCCCGCCGAGCGCCTTGAGCCGGCGTGCGCGCGCCTCGCCGCCGATCCCACCGTCGTGGACCTCCCGGAGCGCCTGGCGATGTTCGGCCTGACCCGTCTTCCCGCCGCGCACGTGCGGGTGTTGCACGCGCTCGCCCGGGCCCGCGACGTGCACCTGTTCCTGCTGCATCCCTCCCCCGGGCTGTGGACGCGGGTGGATGCCGCCCGCCTCCCGGCGCCCACGACCCGGCGCGACGACCCCACGCCCGCCATGGTCGCGGATCCGCTGCTTGCCTCGTGGGGCCGCGACGCCCGCGAGATGCAGCTCACGCTGGGCGCCGGGGCCGACGCCGACGTGCCGCACGCCGACCCCGAGCCCGCCGCGACGCTGCTGGGACGGTTGCAGACGGCCATCCGGCTCAACGCCGGACCGCCTTCGCCCGCCGAGCGCCCCTCTTCGACCGGGCAGACCGCTCTGTGCAGATCCACGCGTGCCACGGGCGCGCCCGTCAGGTGGAGGTGGCCCGGGACGCCGTGCTTCACCTCATGGCCGACGACCCGACGCTGGAACCCCGGGACGTGCTGGTGATGTGCCCCGACGTGGAGGAGTTCGCCCCCCTGGTGAACGCGGTGTTCTCCGCGGACGGCGATCGGGCGGAAGAGGGCGTTCCCGACATCCGGGTGCGCCTGGCCGACCGCTCGCTGCGGCAGACCAACCCGGTGCTGGGCGTGGTCGCCGGCCTGCTGGAGCTGCCCGGCTCGCGCGTCACGGCGTCTCAGGTGCTGGACCTGGCGGCCCGCACACCGGTCGCCCGTCGCTTCCACATGGACGACGACGACCTGGAGCATGTCGACGCGTGGGTGCGCGAGGCGGGGATCCGGTGGGGCCTGGACGCGGCCGGGCGCGAGCCGTTCGGGCTGGGCACGCTCGACGCCAACACGTGGCGCTTCGGCCTGGATCGCATCCTCACCGGCGTCGCCGTGGCCGACGATGGCGCGCTGGTGTCCGGGGTGCTGCCCCTGGACGACGTCGGAGCCCAGGGCATCGACCTCGCCGGCCGCCTCGCGGAGTTCGCCGACCGGCTGGGCCGCTGCGTCGACGCGCTCACGGGGCCGCAGCGCCTCGGGGAGTGGTGCGCGGCGCTCGGGCGCGCGGCCGACCTGCTGACCGACGTCCCGCCGTCGCAGGCGTGGCAACGGCGCGAGCTCGACGCCCTGCTTGACGAGCTGGCGGGGCAGGTGCCCGACGGGCGGGGCCCGGCGCTCGAACGCGCCGAGCTGGTCTCACTGATGGCCGACAGGCTGCGCGGGCGCCCCACGCGGGCCAGCTTCCGCACGGGCGGCCTCACCGTCTGCACGCTGGTGCCCATGCGCTCGGTGCCCCACCGCGTGGTGGTGGTGATGGGACTCGACGACGGCGCCTTCCCCCGCCGAGGCCACGTCGACGGTGACGACATCCTGGCCCGCGACCCGCGCGTGGGCGACCAGGACGTGCGCGGCGAGGACCGGCAGTTGCTGCTGGACGCCCTGATGGCCGCCGGCGATCACCTGGTGATCGTGTACACGGGCAGCGACGCCCGCACCAACGCCGCGCTGCCGCCCGCCGTGCCCGTGCTGGAGCTGTGCGACGCCGTGGACGCCGCGGTGGCGACGCCCGACGGCGGCCGCGCCAGCGGCGCGATCACCGTGCGGCATCCCCTGCAGCCGTTCGACGCCCGCAACTTCATGGACGGCGGCCTCGGCGTACCCGGCCCGTGGGGGTTCGACCCCGTCTGCCTGGCGGGCGCCCAGGCCCTCCAGGCCGGCGCGGTTTCCGTGCCCCCGTTCCTCGACGGGCCGCTCGAGCCCGAACCCGCCGAGGTGATCGAGCTGGATGCGCTGGTGAGTTTTCTGGGCGCACCCATGAGGGCGTTCCTCGCCCGCCGGCTGGGCGTGTACGCCGAGTGGTCGGCCCAGGGCCCGGGCGACGCCCTGCCCATGCAGCTCAACGCTCTGGAGAAGTGGACGGTGCGCGACAGGATGCTGAGCGCGCGGCTGGGGGGGTCCAGCGCCGAGGACGCGGAATTGGCCGAGCGGCGGCGCGGTTTCCTGCCCCCGGGCGACCTGGCGGACGGCGTGATGGGCGACGTGCGCGGCGACGTCGAGGCGATCCTCGGCGCGTGCGGGACGGTGCGCGACGTTCCCCCCCGCACGGTCGAGGTGGACGTGACGCTGCCGGACGGCCGCCGGGTCGTGGGGGCCGTGGGTGGGGTGCGGGGGGATGTGTTGCTCGACGCCAGCGCGTCGAGCGTGAAGCCCAAGCGGCGCCTGGCCGCGTGGGCCCGCCTGGCGGCCCTGACCGCCCACGATCCGTCGCACCCGTGGCAGGCGCTGATCGTGGGCAAGGGCAGCCGGGCGGCGCTGGCGCCGCTGGACCCGGCCGACGGCGACCGACGGCGCGCGGCGACCGAGGCGCTGGGCACGCTGGTCGACCTGTACGACCGCGGTATGCGCGAACCGCTGCCGATGGCCGAGAGGACGTCGGAGGCGCTGGCCAGGGGCAAGAACGACGAGGCACGAGGCGCGTGGGAGGGCGACCGCTTCGCCGGCGAGAACGCCGAGCCGGAGGCGACGACGGTGTTCGGCGGCCTCGCCGGCCTGGATGAGCTCCTGGACCCCGGCCCCGCCGCGTCCGAGTCCGGCCCCGGGTGGGACGCGGCGGCCGGCTCGCGCGCCGAGCGACTCGCCCACCGCCTGTGGGACCCCCTGCTCGCCCACGAGGCGGGGGGCGACGCGTGACCACTCCGCCGCCGTTCGACCTGGGCGGCCCGCTGCCCACCGGCATCACGCTGCTCGAGGCCAGCGCCGGCACCGGCAAGACCCACGCGATCGCGTCGCTGGTGGCCCGCTACGTGGCGGAGGGCACGCCCATCGACCGCATGCTCGTGGTGACATTCACCCGCCTGGCCACGGGTGAGCTGCGCGAGCGCGTGCGGGCGCGGCTGGTGGAGGCCCGCGACGTGCTCGAGGCCCACGCGGCCGGGGCGCCGGTCGACGCGACCGACCCCTGGACCGCGCGGCTGGTGGAGGGGGGCGACGCCGCGGTGCGTACCCGGCGCGCGCGCATCGGCGCGGCCCTGTCGGGGTTCGACGCGGCCGCCGTCGAGACCACGCACGGGTTCTGCCAGCGCGTGCTGGACGGCCTGGGCGTGGCGGGTGACGCGCCGCGCGGCGTCGAGGTCACCGACGACCTCGACGGCGTGGTGGCCGACGTCGTGGACGACATGTTCCTCCGCGGCCGCGGGTCCCCCGGCGGTCTCCCGTTCGGCGTGACGGCCGCGGCGACCATCGGGCGCCTCGCGGCGTACCACCCGGACGCACCGGTCGTCCCCCCCGACGACCCCGACCCGGGGGTGGCGGCGCGCGTGCGGTTCGCCCAGGCGTGCCGCGCCGAGTTCGATCGCCGCAAGCGCGCGATGGGCCTGATGGGGTTCGACGACCTGCAGGGACGGCTGGCCGACACGCTGGGCGACCCCGAGGCGGGCGACGCGTGCCGCCGCGCGCTGGAGTCGCGCTTCGACGTGGTGCTCATCGACGAGTTCCAGGACACCGACCCCGTGCAGTGGCGCATCATCAGCCAGGGCCTTTCCGGGGCGACGGTGGTGTTGATCGGCGACCCCAAGCAGGCGATCTACGCGTTTCGCGGCGCCGACGTGCACACGTACCTGCACGCCCGCGGCCACGCCCACACGCACTTCACGCTGCCGGTGAACTGGCGCAGCGACGGGCCGTTCCTGCGCGCGCTCGAGGCGCTGCTGGGCGGGGCCCGGCTGGGAGACGAGGGCATCGCGGTGGGGCCGGTGAAGCCCGCCCCGGGTCGCCACGGCACCGCGCTGGAGGGCGCGGGTCCCGCGCTGCGGGTGCGGGTGGTGCGCCGCGACCGCACCGGCGCCGGGCTCACCCTCCAGGGGCACGCGACGGCGGACTGGGCGCGCCGCGAGGTGTGCGACGACCTCGCCCGGCAGGTGGCCGCCCTGGTGTCCGGATCCGTGCGCATCGGCACGCGGAGCGTGCGCCCGAGCGACATCGGCGTGCTGACCCGCACCAACGGCCAGGCCGTCATGGTGCGCGATGCCCTGGCCGCCGCCGACGTGCCCGCGGTCATCGCGGGCACGGGCAGCGTGTTCGCCACGCCGGAGGCCGTCGACTGGGCCCGCCTGCTGGCGGCCCTGGAGCGCCCCGCCGACCACGCCGCGGCCGCCGCGGCCGCGCTCACGCCGTTCGTCGGGTGGGACGCCCGCCGCCTGGCCGAGTGCCCCGAGGACGACCGCGAGGAGCTGCACGAGCTGCTCCACGGCTGGCGGGACGTCATGACGGGGAACGGCGTCGCGGCCCTCCTTCGCACCATCACCCGCGACCGCGGCATGTACGCCCGCGTGCTGGCCCTGCCCGGCGGTGAACGGCGCCTCACCGACCTGCGCCATGTCGGCCAGCTGCTGCACCAGGCGGCCGTCGACGAGGGGCTCGGCCCGGCCGCGCTTGCCGGGTGGCTCGCGGACATGCGGTCGGTCGCCGAGAACGATCAGAGCGAGGAACGCAGCCGGCTGCTGGAGTCCGACGGGGAGGCCGTGCGGGTGCTCACGGTGCACCGCAGCAAGGGCCTCGAGTTCCCCATCGTCTGCGCGCCGTTCCTGTGGGAGCAGGGCCTCACCCCCAAGAGGGAGTCGGTCTTCGTGGTGCACGACCCGGCCGACGGCCGCCGCGTGCTGGATGTTGGCGGGTCGGCCGGAGCGGGGGCGGCCGCCCGGCTCCGGGCCGCCGTCGCCGAAGCGCGTGGCGAGGAGTTGCGCCTGGCGTACGTCGCCCTCACCCGCGCCTGCCATCAGGCGATCGTGTGGTGGGCGGGCTACCGCGACGCTCGCCGCGGACCGCTGACGCGGCTCGCCGCCGACCGCGGCGCGGACGGGGCGGTGCCCGACGACGCCGGCCCCGTTCCCCGCGACGACGACATGATGGCGCGCCTGCGCGCGATCGCCGAGGCCAGCCCCGGGTGCGTGAGCGTGGAGGCCGCCGAGGACGCGGCCCCGCCGGGCGAACCCCCGTCGGCGGGTACCGGCTCCGGCCCCCTGGACGCCGCGCGGTTCGGCCGCGACATCGACCGGGACTGGGGCCGCCACAGCTACAGCCGCATCACCGAGGGCGCATACGAGGCCCTGGTGGCGAGCGAGCCCGAGACGCCCCACACGGTGGACGAGCCGGACCCGGCCGCCGAGGATCCCGGCGAGCCGCTGCCCATGGACGACCTGCCCGCGGGCACGGCGTTCGGCTCGCGCGTGCACGGCATCCTGGAGGTCACGGACTTCGCGGCAGGCGACCTCGCCGGCGAGCTCGACCGCGCCGCCCGGGCGCAGCCAGGCGACCAGGACGCCACCGAGCGCGCGGTGCTGACGGGCTGGCTGGCCCAGGCCATCCTCACCCCACTCGGCCCCGCCCTGGGGGAGGCCCGCCTGCGCGACGTCACCCCCGCCGACCGCCTCAACGAGCTGGACTTCGAGATGCCGCTCACCGGCGGCGAGCGCCCCCGCGGCACGCTGCGCGCGTCCCACCTGGCCGACCTGCTCGACGCGCACCTGCCGGCCGGGGACCCTCTCGCCACGTACCCCGACGCGCTGCGCGCCCTGGGCGCGGAGGGCCTCCTGAGGGGATTCATGGTGGGCTCGCTCGACCTGGTGGTGCGCCTGCCCGGCCCGCGGTTCGCCGTGATCGACCACAAGACCAACCTGCTGGGCACCGGGGGCCGCCCGCGCGTGGCCGATTACCACCCCGACGCGCTGGCGGTGCAGATGCAGTCGCACCACTACGTGCTGCAGGCGCTGATCTACCAGGTGGTGCTACACCGCTACCTGCGCTGGCGCCTGCCGGGCTACGACCCGGGGCGCCACCTGGCCGGCGCGCACTACCTGTTCCTGCGTGGCCTGTCCGGCGCCGCCACGCGCGCCGCGGCCGATGGCCGCCGCCACGGCGTGTTCTCCTGGACCCCGGCGTCGGCCCTGGTGACGGCCGCGGACGCCCTGTTCCACCGGGGGGGCGCCACGTGACGACTGCCGCCGGGTGCGACGGGCGCGTGGCCGCCCATCCGCCTCCCGCCCTCGCCGCCCTCGCGAGTGCCGGGGTGCTGGCCGCCGGCGACGTCCAGATCGCGTCCCGCCTGTGCGCGCTGGCGGGCGAGGACCGCGACGACGTGCTGCGGGCAGCGGCCCTGGCGGCGAGGGCGCCACGGCTGGGTCACGTGTGCGTCGACCTCGCCGACGTGGGGGCGATGGTCGTGGCCGAGGCCGCGACGGCGGGGGCGGATGTACCCGCTCTCCCGCACCCCTCCGCGTGGCGCGACGCCCTGGCCGCCAGCCCGCTCGTGGCCGTGGGCAACGCCGACGACGGCCCGCGCCGGGCCCTGCGGCTGGACGGCAACCTGCTGTACCTCGACCGCTACTGGCGCGACGAACGCGAGCTGGCTGCCGCGCTGCGCGCGCGCTCCCATCCCGCGCCGGGCGTGGACTTCGATCTCCTCGGCCGCGGACTGACCGTTCTGTGGAGAGAGGATCTGGACGATCAGCGCGAGGCGGCCGCGCTGGGAGTGATGCGGCGGCTCACCGTGATCGGTGGAGGCCCCGGCACCGGCAAGACGACCACCATCGCCCGCATGCTGGCGCTGCTCGACGCCCAGCTGGGCGGCGTCTCGCCGCGGACGGTGGCGCTGGCGGCCCCCACGGGCAAGGCCGCCCAGCGCATGCAGGAGGCGGTGCACGACGCGGCCCGCGAGATGCCCGTGGCGCCTGCCGTCCGGGGCCGGCTGATGGCGCTCGAGGGCCGCACTGTGCATCGCCTGCTGCGCTCGCGGTGGGGGTCGCAGACCCGCTTTCGCCACGACGCCGGCAACCCGCTGCCGCACGACGTCGTGATCGTGGACGAGGCGTCGATGATGTCCCTGCCGCTGATGGCCCGCCTCGTGGATGCCCTGCGCGCCGATGCGCGCCTGGTGCTGGTGGGCGACCCCGACCAGCTCGCCTCGGTGGAGGCCGGCTCCGTCCTGGGCGACATCATGGGCCCCGCCCGGGAGCGCCCCGTGCGGAGCGCCGCCACGCTGCTGGCGCTGCGCGCGGCGGGGGCCGTCGACGCCGACCGTGGGGAGGCCGGGGAGCCGGCCGACGCCTCCACCACGGCCGACGGCGTGGCCATCCTGCGTCGCGTGTACCGGTTCGGCGGCGGCATCGCCGGCCTGGCCGACGCGATCCGCCGGGGAGACGCCGACGCGGCCATCGCCGTCCTTGCGGCCGGCCGCACCGACGTGTTGTGGATCGACGCGGACGCCGCGGACGTACCGGTGGGCGACCTGGGTGCGGTCCGCGACCCGGCGGTTGCCTGGGGCGCCGCACTCGCCGCCCACGGCCGTGCCGGCGAGGCCACGGCGGCGCTCGCCCGGCTCGACGGCTTCCGCCTGCTGTGCGCGCACCGCCGCGGTCCCTACGGGGCGCGCCACTGGGGAGAGCTCGTGGAGCGTTGGGCCTCACCCGCGGGCACCGCCCCCGGCATGTGGCTGCCCGGCACCCCGGTGATGATCACGCGCAACGACCACGCGCTTCGCCTGTTCAACGGCGACACGGGCGTGACCGTGCGCCGCGGCGACGTCAGGGAGGTGGCGTTCCCCCGCGGCGACGGCCTCGTGGGCGTGCGGCCCGGCCGCCTGGCCGACGCGGAGCCCGTGTACGCCATGACAGCCCACAAGAGCCAGGGATCCCAGTTCGGGACCGTGGCGGTGATCGTGCCGCCCGTCGAGTCCCGCATCGCATCGCGGGAGTTGCTCTACACCGCGGTCACCCGGGCCCGCGAGCGGGTCATCGTGGTGGGCGCCGCCGACCAGGTGCGGGCCGCCATCGCCCGTCCCATCGTGCGGGCGTCGGGCCTGCGGCGGAGGCTGTGGGGGGACGATGCCGGCGTTGACGAAGCGAGGGTGTGGCCGGGCGCGGACGACGGTCGTCCGCCGCGGTGGAACGACCGTCGCTGCTGAGGTACGTGGCCGACGCGACGCGGGCCGTGGGCGCCGGCGCGGGTGCACGAGGGCGGCGGGTGGCGTTTCGCCCGCCCGGCACGCGGACGTCCGGCGCAAAGCCACGACGCCCGCGGATCACATTCCGCCGGGGTGGGTACGGAGTGCCCAGGTCGAGAAAAGGAGACGACGTGTCCGACACGCCGAAGAAGAACCGGGAAGGGATCTCGCAGGAGGAGTTCATCCGCCGCCGCCCCGAGGAGAGCCAGGACCAGGGCGGCGGCGCGGGCCCCGGCTCCCCCGAGACGCTGGAGCCCACCCAGGGCGAGAAGCCGTCCGCCGACGACCGCGACGAGAGCGCGGACGACTGACACGCCCGGGGCCCCGGGCTCGCAACCGGCGCCGTGGCAGAGTGGTCGGGCACCACACCGCAGCTCCCGAAGGCGGACCCAGATGGTTTCCCGGCACGAACCCGCACCCGACGCCCGCGTCCGCCTCGCGACGCCGGGGGGTGCGGGCGCGTTGTTCGTCGCCGCCGACGAGGACGCACCCGCCCGGGTGTGGGGCGGCGCGTTCGGCTCCGACGCGTTCCCGCGCGAGGGCGCGTGCCTTGACGACGCGGTGGGCGCCCACCGCGTGTGGCGCCTCCCGAGGGGCGCGGCGTTCGCCGCCCGCAGCCTGCGCGACGTCGCCGGCGGCCGCGCGCGCCGCCGCGGGGGCGTCGGCGCGCTTGACGACGCGCGCTGGCGCGCGCACCTGCACCTCAACGTGACCCCCGCTGCCCGCGGCGCCGGGGCCGGATGCGCCCTGGTGGACGAGAACGTGCGGCTGGCCGACGAGGGCGCGCCCAGCCGCCACGCCCGGCCCCTGGTCGAGAGCCCCCGCGCGGTGCGTTTCCCGGCCGAGCATGGCGGCCGGCAACGGGGAAGCCCTGTGCGGACGCTCCGCGTGTGCCCGGGCGGGCGGCGCGCGCGGCGGTTGACCATGGTCCACGCGATCGGCGGCGCCACGAGTGGCTGAGCCCTCACCCGAGCTGTGGTGGGCACGCGGCCCCGCCGACCCGCGCGCGGTGGTGCTGATGCTCCACGGCGGGGCAGAGAACGGGACACGGCGGCCGCGCCGCTACGACCCGGCCGTTCTGCGGGCCCGGGTGGTCGGCGAAGCGGTCGCCCGTGCCGGAAGCGACGATGGCCTACGGGTGGAGATGCTGCGTTACCGGATGCTCGGCTGGAACGAGGGCAGCTCGGTGAGCGACGCCCGTTGGGCCCTGGACGACCTGGCCCGGCGGTTTCCCGGCACGCCCATCGGCGTGTTCGGCCACTCCATGGGCGGGCGCACGGCGCTGTTGGTACTGGACGATCCCCGCCTACGCGCCGTGGTGACGGCGGCCACGTGGGTGGAGCTGCGGGACCTGCCCGCCATCCGCCCCCACGCCGGGCTGGACGCCCTGCTGCTGCACGGCGCCTGGGACCGCATCACCAGCCGCCGGGGAAGTCTGCTCGCGGCCGACCACCTGCGCGCGCTGGGCGCGCGCGTGGCGTTGATCGACGACATCCGCGACGGGCACGGGATGCTCCTGCGTGCGCGTACGTGGCATCGCACCGCGAGCGAGTTCCTGCGCGACGCGCTCGGGCCCGCCGCGGCGCGCCCCCCGATGGCCCCAGAGCCCGGCCCCCGGGGTGGCAGGAAAAGCCGACGAGCGGACTCGAACCGCTGACCCCTTCATTACGAGTGAAGTGCTCTACCAACTGAGCTACGTCGGCGCGCCGCGCACGCGCGGGCGGCACGGAAGCATAGCGCCTTTCGGCCCGGGCTCCCAGCCGCGACCCGAGCCTTTGACGCGGACGCACCTTGCGGGGCGGACGAACCCTGCTACGGTACGAAACCGTTTCGTACACCGCACCGATTGGACCTGTGTCCACGCCGCCTCCCCACGCGCCCCGCGGCCGCCTTACGGCCGAACGCACCGCCGAGATCTACGCCGCCGTCATCGCCGAGCTCGCCGAGAGCGGCTACGAGCGCCTGAGCTTCGACAACGTCGCCGAATCCGCCCGGTGCAGCAAGGCCACGCTGTACCGGCAGTGGGACGGCAAGCTCGACCTCGTGGTGTCGGCGCTGGAGTGCGAAAAGGGCCCGGCCGAGCACCCCGACGCGCCCGACACGGGCTCGCTGCGCGGTGACCTGCGCGGGTGGGCCGACGCGTTCGTGGCCGACCACAGCCCGGACATCGCGCTGGTGCTGGGCCTCGCCCGGGCGTGCCGCGAGCAGCCCGAGCTGGCGCAGGCGCTGCACCGGCGCGTGGTGTCCGACGAGGCCGGACGCCTGGGGGCCGCGCTCCGACGTGCCGTCGACCGCGGCGAGGTGCGTGGCGCCCCGCCCGCGGTCGCCCACGTGGTCTCGGCCATGGCCGGGCCCGCCCTGCTGCACGACATCCTCACCGGCGAGGCCGTGACCGCGGCGTCGCTGCACCAGTTCATCGACGCCGTGGTGCTCCCCGCGCTCGGCGTGCCCGCAACCGACCAGGGGGACACCGCGTAGATGGCTTGGCAATTGTTCCGGCTCGGCCGCATGGCCTACCGCAAGAAGTGGCTGTTCATCGTGGCCTGGGTGGCCATCATTGGCGTCGCGGTGACCAGCGCCGTGTCCTTCAAGGGCACCACGTCCGACAAGTTCACGCTGCCCGGGCTGGAGTCGACCGACGCGTTCGCCCTCATCAAGGAGCGCACCCCCGACGCGGCGCCCGACGGCGCCAACGGCCAGATCGTGTTCGTGGCCCCCGAGGGCCAGCGGGTTGACTCCCCCGCCAACAGGGCGGCCATCGCCGAGACGATCAGGATCGTGAAGTCGCCGCACGTCACCAACGTCACCGACCCGTTCACCACGGGCGCCGTGTCGAAGGACGGCACCATCGCGTACTCCACGGTGCACTACGACGTGCAGGGCTTCTCGCTTCCCGAGGAGGACACCGAGGCGCTGAAGTCGGCCGCGGGACCCGGTGAGAAGGCCGGCATGCGGGTGGAGATCGGCGGCAACGCGCTGCAGGAGATCCCCGAGGAGGGCGCCAGCGGCCTCATCGGCCTGCTGGTGGCCGCGTTCATCCTCAGCATCACGTTCGGCTCGCTGGTGGCCGCCGGCATGCCGGTGGTGACCGCGATCATCGGCGTCGCGGTGGGCAACATGGGCATCATCGCCGCGTCCGGGTTCGTCGACCTGGGCTCGTCCGCACCCATCCTCGCTTCCATGCTCGGCCTCGCGGTCGGCATCGACTACGCACTGTTCATCGTGTCGCGGTACCGGCACGAGGTGAAGATCGGCAAGCCGCAGGACGAGGCCGCCGGCATCGCCATCGGCACCGCCGGCAGCGCGGTGGTGTTCGCGGGCCTCACCGTGATCATCGCGCTGGTCGGCCTGTCGGTGGTCAACATCCGCTTCCTCACCGAGATGGGCATCGCGGCCGCCGCCACGGTGGCCATCGCCGTGCTCATCGCCCTCACGCTGCTGCCCGCGCTGTTCGGCGTGGTGGGCAGGTGGATCGTGGGCCTGCGCCTGCCGGGCCTGAAGGAGCAGGATCCCGACGCGGAGGGCCGCGTCAACACGATGGGCCGCCGCTGGGGCGAGCTGGTCACGCGCAACAAGGCCGCCACGGTGGTGGGCGCGCTGCTGCTGGCGGCGGTGCTCGCCGTGCCCGCGCTGAGCCTGCGCCTGGCGTTCCCCGACGACGGCAGCCAGCCCGCGGGCAGCGGCCCGCGCGAGGCCTACGACCTCATTACCGAGGGCTTCGGCGCCGGCGCCAACGGCCCCCTGATGGTGGTGGTCGACGTGAAGGACGCCCCGGACAAGGGCGCCGCGGTGCAGGCCGTGGTCCGGAGCCTCGACGGCATCAGGACCGACGTCGCGGCGGTCGTGTCGCCCATCCCCGACCCGCCCGACCCCAACGATGCCAAGGCCGTCGCGGAGTACCGCAAGGCCATCGCCGACGGCGCCGCGCAGCTCGACAAGAACGGCTACGCCGTGATCACCGTGGTACCCAAGAGCGCGCCGTCCGACGCGGCCACCGAGGACCTGGTGGGCACCATCCGCGACACCGCCAAGCCGGTCGCCGAACGCGCCGGCGGCGAGGTGTACGTCACGGGCCAGACCGCCCTGGGCGTGGACGTCTCACACAAGCTGGCTGCGGTCTTCCCGCTGTACCTGGCGATCGTCGTGGGCCTGGCGTTCGTGCTGCTGACGCTGGTGTTCCGGTCGCTGTTGGTGCCGCTCAAGGCCGTGCTCGGCTTCCTGGTGTCGGTCGCCGTGGCGCTGGGCGTCACGGTGGCGATCTTCCAGTGGGGCTGGCTGGCCGGCCTGTTCGGCGTCGACAAGGCGGGGCCGATCATGGCCATGCTGCCCATCCTGCTGATCGGCATCCTGTTCGGCCTGGCGATGGACTATGAGGTGTTCCTGGTCTCGCGCATGCGCGAGGAGCACGTCCACGGGGCGACGCCTCTGGACGCCATCGTCGACGGTTTCCAGCACGGCGCCCGGGTGGTGACCGCGGCGGCGCTGATCATGATCGGGGTGTTCGTGAGCTTCGCCGTCCTGGGCCCCAACGCCATCGTCAAGACCATCGGCTTCGGGCTGGCGGCGGGCATCATCGCCGACGCGTTCCTGGTGCGGATGACGCTGGTGCCGGCCGTGCTGGCCATGATGGGCGACCGGGCGTGGGCGCTGCCGAGGTGGCTCGACCGGGTCCTGCCCAACCTCGACATCGAGGGTGAGAGCCTCCGGCGTCACCTGGAGGCCGGCGAGGGCGAGCGCCCCCCGGCGTCGCCGCCGGCCCCGGCCGCGGGTTAGGTCAGGGAGCAGTCCGCGGGGCGCCCACGACGGGCGCCCCGCGCGAACGCCGCGTCGAGGCCGGTGTCGCGTGTCCCGCGCACCAGCCCCAGGTCCAGAAGGGCCCTGACCCGGGACGGTGTCAGCACGTCTGCCCCGTAGGCGGCGGCCAGGTCGACGCCGGCCAGGCACACCTGCTGGCGCCGCAGCGCCGACGCCAGGTCCACCCGCTCGGCGGCCGAGGCCCCGGACGCCCGGGCCGACACCGCGTCGCGGATGCCGAGCACGTCCTGCACGCGCGACGCGTTCGTCATGGCGATGCCGTACGCATACGCCATCCCACGCGGGGCGGGGGATTCCGCGAGGATCGCCAGGGCCTCACGCGGCAGGGGCTGAGGCAGGCCCTCCCAGCGCGTGGTCGCCTGGGAGAGCGCCGTCTCCCAACGGGCGTCGCTCGCCCGCTGTGCGCGCTCGGCCGCCGCCGCAGGCGTGGCCCCGGAGAGGTCGGGCCCCCGGTCCGCGGCGGCGGCGCGAGGCATGGCCGACACCAGCGCGAGCGCCGCTTCGGCCTCAACGATCGTCGGCGCGTTGTCGCGCCGCGACGTGCCCACCACCAGCGCGATTGCCACCAGGACGGCCACACCCGCCACGCCGAACCACACGCCCCGGGAGCCGGGCACCAGCGGCGTGCGCGCGTCGCCGCCGGTCATACGTACGGGATACGTCCGGGCACGGGGGCCGGGCGCGCCCCCGCGCGCAGCAGGTCGATGCGCGCCATCAGCGCCCGGGCCGCCACGTCGACGGTGGGGTTCAGCCGCAGCTCCCCGCGGGTGTGCTCGAGGTCCTCCAGTGCGGCGGCGCAGAACGCGGCGGGCGCCCCCGCCCCCGCCAGACGGGCCGCCAGGTGCGGGTGCCGGGAGGGTGTCTCGAGGCCCAGCGCCGACGCCATTCCGTCGGCGACCACGCCGGCGGCAGCCGCCAGCACGTAGCCCCAGCCGTCCGTGATGGCGCGGCGCCGTTCGCGCTTGGCCTGGTCGTCAGCCTTCTTCGCCGCCGTCTTGCCGCCGCGCTTACCCTCCATCTCGGCGGCCGTGGCGCGCAGGGCTTCCAGCTCGGCAGAGGGATTGCGGTCGGCGGCGCCCTCCATGGCCGTCTGGGCCGCCGCGATCACGCGTCCGCCGGGCCGCCTGCCCTCGAGGATGTCGAACCCCACCTCGACGCCGATCTCGTGCATCGCCAGGAAGAACGGGTCCGCCGACAGCGCCCGGGTGCCCACGGAGCGCGCCAGCCCCTCGGCGGTGTCTCCCGGCAGGCCGGCCTCGTCGGCGGCGCGGCGCGCCACGGCCCGCCAGCCGGGGTGCCGGAACGGCACGGGCACGCAGCGCGAGCGCAGCGTCGACAGCAGGTCCTCGGCACGGTCGGTCACCAGGATCACGCGCGAACCCGGCGGGGGCTCCTCCAGGGGCTTCAGCAGCCGGTTGCCGACCGTGGGGTTGTTGAGCCGTTCGGCGCCCTCCACGATCACGACCCGGCACGCTGCGCCCACGGGACGGGCGGCCAGGTCGCGCAGCGCCTCCTCCAGGTCCTCCAGCAGGATCTGCTGGCCCGACGCGCGCACCACCGACAGGTCCAGGTGCGGGCGGCCCCGCTCGTCGGCGGGCGTGCCCATCAGGTGGTGCGCCAGCGCCAGCGCGGCGGCACGCTTGCCCGTGCCGGGCGGCCCGAACATCAGGAACTGCTGCGGCACATGGGGGCGCGACACCACGCCGCGCAGGACGCGCGTGGCGAGGGGCTGGTCGGGGACGTCCACGTCCATCGACGTCACCCGAGCGCCCGCCGCACGGCCCGCATCACCCGCGCGTGTACCTCGTCGGGCCCCGCGTCGCCGTCAACCGCGACGATGCGCCCGGCCGCGTCGCCCATCAGCGTCCGGTAGCCGCCGGCCACCCGCCGCTGGAACTCGTCGCCCTCGGCCTCGATGCGGTCGGGTCCCGCGCAGCGCCGTGCCGCGGCGACGTCCACGGGCACGTCCACCAGCACCGTCAGGTCGGGGGCGCACCCGTCGACGGACGCCGCGTTGATGGCCCGCACGACGTCGAGCCCCACGCCGCGGCCCGCCCCCTGGTAGGCCAGCGACGACTCGAGGTAGCGGTCGCACACCACCCACGCGCCGTCGGCCAGGGCGGGCCGCACCACCCGGCGCACCAACTCGGCGCGGGACGCCGCGAACAGGCAGGCCTCGGCCACGGCGCCCATCGCCCCCGGCGGGGTCTCCAGCAGCAGCGCGCGCACCTGCTCGCCCAGCGGGGTGCCACCGGGCTCCCGGGTCCTCACCACCCTGACGCCGCCGGCCTCGAGTGCGTCGGCCAGGAGCGCGGCCTGCGTGCTCTTGCCGGATCCGTCCACGCCCTCCAAGGTGATGAACCGCCCTACTCCCACGGCCGTACCACGCCCGCCACGTACATCACGAGCACGAACGTCGCGACCGCCATCAGCCACCCCGCGACGCGGACCCACCCGGGGGCGACCAACGTGGATTCCTTGCGCTGCGCGTCGCTCGCCAGGCGGGCGAACACCCGCGGCCGGGGGCCGCCGTGGTAGGGTTCGGTGGGCGTGACCGCTCCTTTCGGGGCGCGGGGTGGCCGAGGGGGGCCGCCAGACACTATCCCTTCGTACGTTGCCACCCCGCCGGCGATTCGGCACCCTGCGATGGGTGCGCGGGACGCGCGCCCACAGACGAGTGTCCGGTTTCCGAGTGCGTGGAGGGCGTGTGTCGACAGCAATCGTGACGGGTGGCGCGGGGTTCATCGGATCGAACCTCACCGACGCGCTGATCGCCGAGGGGGCCACGGTCCACGTGGTCGACAACCTCTCCAACGGCACCCGCGACAAGCTGCACCCGGACGCCGTGTTCCACGAGATGGACATCCGCGACGCCGACGCACTGAAGGCGCTGGCCGCGGAGATCCGCCCCGACACGGTCTTCCACCTGGCCGCCCAGGCCGACGTGCGCAAGGCACTGGAGAACCCGGGCTACGACGCCGACGTGAACGTCATCGGCACCGTCAACGTCCTGGAGGCCGCCCGCGCGGCCGGAGCACGGGTCGTGTTCGCGTCCACGGGCGGCGCGGGGTATGGCGAGTACCCGGAGTTGCCGGTGCCCTCACCCGAGACCTCCGATACGCGGCCCATGTCGCACTACGGCATGAGCAAGATGGCCGGCGAGGGCTACTGCCGGCTCTACGCCCGGCTGTACGGCTCCGACGCGGTCGTTCTGCGGCTGGGCAACGTGTACGGCCCCCGCCAAGACCCTCACGGCGAGGCCGGGGTGGTGGCGATCTTCGCGGGCCGCATGCTCGACGGCGTGGCCCCCACCGTGTTCGGCGACGGCCGGCAGACCCGCGACTACGTCTACGTCGGCGACGTCGTGCGCGCGTTCCTGGCGGCCCGCACCGCCCCCAGCGGCGAGGCCTTCAACGTGGGGTGCGGCGAGGAGGTGACCGTGCTGGACCTCATCGAGGGCCTCGGCGCCGGCGAGCCCCAGTTCGCCCCCGCACGGCTGGGCGAACTCCAGCGCAGCGCCCTGGCCGTGGGCAAGGCGGCCGACGTCATGGGCTGGACGCCGCGGATGCCGTTGGGCGACGGCCTCAAGGCCACGCTGCGATCGGTGGAGGCGCGCCGCGCCAACCCGGACCAGCGTCCCGCGGGCTACCTGGACGTCTGACGACGGCGCGGTTCGGGCGGTCGCCCGGGACGCCCCGGGCGGGCGTCCCGCGGCGGGCGGCCCGGCCGCTCGTCGCGAACCTCGGGCCGCGGCGCGGGACGCGGGTCGGGACCGACGCCCAGGCGGGGGGGCCGCACCGGCTTCCCCGCGAGCACCGCCCGGGGACCATCCGTCACCATCCACCCCAGCTCCGCCGGCTCGGCGCGCATCCACCGCGCCGCCTGTTCGAGGGCCGGGTAGAGGCCCGGTGGCCGCCTGGTGGGGGAGTGCGCGTCCGACGCGATGAGGTGGGCCAGACCGTTCGTAACCAGCGTGCGCGCCACCTGCCGGGTCAGCGGGCCGAACTCCCCCGTGACGGCCTCGGCGGTGATCTGCGTCAGTGCCCCCCGGCCCACGAGATCGCGAAGGCGGTCGACGCTCAGCTGCACCGACCGTGCCCGCTCCGGGTGGGCCAGCACCGCGCGAAATCCCCGCATCTCCAGGTCCGCCAGGAACTGCGGCAGCCGCAGCGGCCACCCCTCGAACGGCATCTCGAGAAGCACCCACACGCCGCCGCCGCCGAGGCTGTAGCCCCGCAGCGCGTCGTCGTCGAGCTCGAACGCCACGTCCACGGCGATCTCGGCGCCCGTGTCGATCTGAAGCGCGATGCCGGCGGCGTCGAGCTCGCCGCGCAGCGCGGCGACGGCCTGGGCGATTTGTTGCGGGGTGGGCGCCGCGTCGGGCAGCACGTGCGGGGTGCAGACCATGCGGGTGATCCCGGCGGCGACGGCGAGGCGGGCCATCGCCAGCGAGTCGGCCAGGGTGCGGGGGCCGTCATCGATGCCCGGCAGCAGGTGGTTGTGGAGATCGATCACGCCCCCACGTTAGCGGCCGCGGCCGTGACAACGACGTCACCGCGACAACCCGGCGAAGGTCCGCTAGGATGCGTGGACCGCGAGGGGCTATAGCTCAGCTGGGAGAGCGCCTGGATCGCACCCAGGAGGTCAGCGGTTCGAATCCGCTTAGCTCCACTCCGTGAACCCCCGCCGGCGCGGGGGTTCACGCCTTTCCGGGGGTCTCGCGCGTCCCTGCGGCGCGTCGGGTCGATGCCGCAGCCGCGCGGCACCCCGAGTGGTTGGGCGCGTTCGTGCACGACACGTCCAGGCCCCGCGCGCGTGGCGTCGGCCATCGCCCGGCCGAGCCGGACGGCGTCCACGGGGAGGTCACCGGTCGGCGTGCGGTGCCCGAGCGCCTCACGCTGACCAACGGCCTGCCAGCTACGCGGGCGTGAGGCGGAACACCGGGTGGTCCTTGTCGTCCGGCAGCCGCTCGTACAACGACTTGACGGCCCTGCCGGCCTTTGCCTTGTAGGCCACCGAGATCGGCCCGCGCTCGGCAACGGGCACCTCGACGGCGGTGTAGTCGCGCTCACGACCGTGCCTGCCCACGCGGCACCTGCCCGCCGCGCGCAGGTTGCGCACCCACTGTGTTTCCCCGCGCGGGCACACCAGGTAGTCCACGCCCTCGACGGTCACGGGGATGACGGGTACCCGCTGCACGCCGCCGGAGCGCCGCCGGGTGACCTCCAGCGCCTCCGAGCCGCCCAGGCCGAAGCGCATGGCGATGGGGTTGAACACGTTGCGCACGAACAGGGGCGGGCGCAGGTACGGCATTCGGGCACCTCCTCGGTTTCTCGCCCCATTCTCGCCCCGGGCGACGCCTCGCGCGCGAATGCTTTACCGACCCGTCACGCTCGTGAGGTCCGCCCCGCCGCTAGCCTGCCGCGCGTATGAGGACGCCACGGATCGCCGGCACCGCCCCCGCCACCCTCGCCCAGGGGTTCGACGCCATCCGGGCCGAGCTGGAGCTGCCCGGCGTGTTCCCCCCCGACGTCGAGGACGCTGCCGAGCGGGCCGCGGCGGTCCCCGTGCCGCCCGGCCGCGCCGACCGGCGCGACCTGCCGTTCATCACCATCGACCCGCCCGGCAGCACGGACCTCGACCAGGCGCTCCACATCGCACCCGACGGTGACGGGTGGGTGTTGTCGTACGCCATCGCGGACATCGGCCTGTACGCGCCCGCGGGCGGCCCGGTGGACGCCGAGGCCCGCTCACGGGGCGAGACGATCTACCTACCCGACCGGCGCACGCTCCTGTACCCGGCGGTGCTGACCGAGGGCGCCGCGAGCCTGCTGCCGGACGTCGACCGACCGTGCGTGCTGTTCACCATCCCGGTCGGCGCCGACGGCGAGATCGGCGAGGGCCGGGTGGAGCCCGCCCTGATGCGCTCCACCGACAAGCTCGCCTACCAGGACGTGGGACCGCGCACCGTGCCGCACCTGCGGGCGATGGGCGAGGCCCTCGCGGCCGCAGGCGAGCGGCGAGGTACGACGCGCATCGACCTGCCGGAGGCCACCGTCGCTCCGGACCCCGCCGCCCCGTCGGGGTACCGGCTGGACGTACGCGAGCGGCTTCCCTCGGAGGAGTGGAACGAGCAGGTGTCGCTGGCCGCCAATATCGTCGCGGCGCGGAAGCTGGTGGCCGCCCGCACCGGGCTCTTCCGCGACATGGGCCCCGCCGATCCGGAGCGCATCGCGGGCCTGCGGGCGGCGGCGGTCGCGCTGGGGTTCACGGTGCCGGACGAGGAGGGGCCCGCCGCGCTGGCGCACGCCCACGCCCCGTCGCCGGAGGCCGCGGCCGAGCTACGCCGGGGTGCGCGGGCGGCGGCGGGCGCCGGCTACGCGCCGTTCGACCCCGAACGCCCGCCCTTCCACGCGGCGGTGGCGGCCGCGTACTCCCACGCCACGGCGCCGATGCGACGCATGGCCGACCGCCACGTCCTGGACGCGCTGGTCGCGCTGGACGCCGGGGCGCCGGCCCCCGTCACGGCGTGGGGCGAGCTGGCGAAGGCCATGAACGCTGCCGACTCGCGCGCCGCGCGGGCCGACGCCGCCGCCCTTGACCTGGTGGAGGCGTTCCTGCTGGCCCCGCGCGTGGGCGCGGAGTTCGACGCGGTGGTGACCGGCGCCACCGAGGACGGCGTGCGGATCCAGCTCCGCGACCCGCCGGCCCGGGCCGCGATGGGCATGCGGCCCCCCGCCGCCCCGGGCACGGCGCTGCGGGTGCGGCTGACCGCCGCCGACCTCGCGAAACGCCGCCTGACGTTCGCCCCGGTCTAGGCGGAGGCCCGCAGCCGGTCGGCCAGCGACGCGAGCTCCTCGGCCAGCGACGCCACGACGTTGCTGGACGCGGCGCCCTCCTGCGACGCCGCGGCCATCTCCTGGCCGGCCCGTGCGATCTGTTCGATGCCGGTGGTGCTGGCCTGGACGGCGTCGCGGATGCTGGTGAAGCTCACGGCCACCGCCTCGGTGCTCTGGGCCAGGGCGCTCACGCGCTCACCGGTCTCGCCCGCCGCCACGCGCACGTCGTCCACGTGGCCCCGGCTGTCACGCACCTTCTGGTCGACGTCGCCCAGCGAGTGCTGCGTGTTCTCGGCGAGTCGGCGCACCTCGTCGGCGACGACCGCGAAGCCGCGGCCCGCCTCGCCGGCGCGCGCGGCCTCGATCGCCGCGTTCAGCGCGAGCAGGTTGGTCTGGTCGGAGATGCCGCGGATGAGGTCCACGATGCGCGCGATCTCCTCGGAACCGCGCTCCAGGCCCACGGTGGCGTCGCCGACGCGCACCACCCCGCCCCGGGTCTCCTCGGTCATCGCGACCGCCTGGCGCACCGTGTCGGCGCCGGAACCCGCGGCCTCGTCGGCGATGGACACCTGCTGGCCGACGGACTCGATCTCGGCGCTCAGGTCGATCGCGGCTCGCCCGATGCCTTCCGCCTGCGCCCGCGCGGCCTGCGCGGCCTCGGCCAGCTCACGCGACAGCCGCGCCGTCTCGGCCTGTACCTCGGCCTCCCGCTCGCGGATCTCGGCGAGTTCCTGCCGGATGCTGGACTCCTGCGCGTCGAACTGGGCGTTCAGGACCACGGTGCTGTCGAGCTGCACGGCCTTCTGAAACGCGACGAGCGCGGCGACGTCCGGGGTGCCGCGGACGATCAGCCGGTCGATGGCCGTCTCCAGGTACGACTGGTACGCCAGGAGGTGGTACTCCGGCGGGAAGCCCATCTTCACGTACGCCTTGCCCAGGCGCTCGCGGCGGTGCAGCACCTTCTCGCCGAACTCGCCCGTCGCGAGGTCGGTGAAGTGCCGGCGTACGGCCTCGCCCCGCGCCGCGGCGTCCGTGGTGCGCTCGAGGGCGCTGCGCTGGGCGGGCGCACGCTCCAGGCGCGCCTCGAACTGCGCCACCAGGTCGTCGAGCCCCGCCAGCAGGCGCTCGCCGGCGGCGGCAAGGGCGGCGCGGTCCGCCGCCGTGAGGTCCAGGAACTGCGTGCGCTGCTCGATAGAGAGCCGGACGTCGTCAACCATGGGGTTCCCCGGGGGTCGTTGGTGCCGCCCGTTTCGGCAGGATGGGCCCGGACTTGAGCGCCGCGACGGCGCGCATGGCGAAAACCGGGTCTCGTGTCCCGCCCGCGCGCTATTCGGGCGGGCTACACTGGCCAGCAACCCGTAGGGGGCACGCCGCGTGCCCGTCCCGCGACCTCACGAGGCCCCATGAGCATCACGCCTGCCGACTATCCGCCGCTCTTCGAGACCGCGTCCCACATCGCCCTGCCGACGGCGGGCGAGGACGAGCGCATCGAGGTCGGCGTCCTCATCGTGGGCGGCGGCCCCGCGGGCCTCGCCACCGCGATCCGCCTCGGGCAGCTGCTGGAAGGCGACCCCGAGCTGGCCGAGAGCCTCGGCGAGGTACCGATCGCGCTGGCCGAGAAGGGCAAGACCACCGGCTCGCACCTGCTCTCGGGTGCCGTGATGAAGCCCCAGCCCATCAAGGACCTGTTCCCCGACCTCGACCCGTCGGAGATCCCGCACTACTGGGAGGTTTCCAAGGAGGCGGTGTACTTCCTCACCCGCAGCGCGAAGCTGCGCGTGCCGCCCCCACCGCAGATGAAGAACCACCACAACTGGGTGGTGTCGGTGTCGCAGCTGGCGCGCTGGATGAGCGAGAAGGCCGAGGAGGCGGGTGTCTACCTGCTGCCCGAGACCGACTGCCAGAAGGTGCTCATCGATCAGGGCACCGTCAAGGGCGTGGTCACCGGCGACAAGGGGCGCGGCCGGGAGGGCGAGGAGCTGGGCACGTTCGAGCCCGGCATGGAGCTGCACGCCCAGGTGACGGTGCTGGCCGAGGGCACGCCGGGCCACCTCACGGGCGTCCTGCGCCGCCACTACGAGCTCAACCAGGACTCCGTGCAGACGTGGGAGCTGGGCGTCAAGGAGGTGTGGGAGGTCGAGAAGCCGCTCGACGTCCTCATCCACACCACCGGCTTCCCGCTGCGTCTGGGCAAGAAGTACCGTGAGTATGGCGGGTCGTGGCTCTACCCCATGGGCGACAACATGGTGTCCCTCGGCTTCGTGACCGGGCTCGACTACGCGGACGCGACGCTGTCGGTGCACGACCTGCTGCAGGAGTTCAAGACGCACCCCCTCATCCGCGGCATCCTCGAGGGCGGCAAGCGCGTGGCGTGGGGCGCCAAGACCATTCCCGGCAGCGGCCTGTACGGGCTGCCCAGTCGCCTGCACGTTCCGGGCGCCGTGTTCGTCGGCGACTCCGCCGGCTTCGTGGACATGGCCGCGCTGAAGGGCGTGAACTACGCCATCCGGTCGGGCATGCTGGCTGCCGAGGCCATCTTCGAGTCCCTCAAGGCCGGCACCGCACGCGAGGCGACGGGCCTGTGGGGCTACGACAAGCGCATCAAGGACTCGGAGGTCTGGAAGGACCTCTGGAAGGTGCGCAACATCCGGCCGGGCTTCCAGCGCGGGTTCCTGATCGGCGGCGCGATCCACGGCATGGCGACGGCCTCGATGGGCCACCTGCCGAAGAAGATCACCCCTGTCGCCGACGCGAAGGAGCCCATGTTCCTGGGCGACAAGGCGTACCCGAAGCCCGACGGCAAGCTCATCTTCGACAAGCTCTCGAGCGTGTTCGCCAGCGGCAACAAGACCCGCGACGACCAGCCCAGCCACATCCGGGTGCGCACGGAGGTGCCGCGCACGCTGGGCGTCGCGTGGGAGTACATGTGCCCGGCCAAGGTGTACGAGGTGGACGAGGACGCGTCCTCCGACGGCACGGTCACCGTGCGGGTGAACCCGTCGAACTGCGTGCAGTGCGGCGCCATCACCGCCAAGGGCGGTCGCCTGACCCCGCCGGAGGGCGGCTCGGGTCCCGAGTACACGCTCACGTAACGAACGAGCGCGGGCGCGGTCCCACGCAGCGTGAAGAAGTGTCACGCCACGGGCCGCGGGGCTTCGGACGAAGCCCCGCGGCACCGATGATGATGTGATGGCCATCGTCCGGAAGCTCCTCGCGGTACCCGAGCACGCCCACACCGCCGCGCGGGCGGCGGGGGCGTTCCTGCTGGCGGGCGCCGGCTTCCTGACGCTGTTCAGCGTCGTGTTCAGCGACTTCGACTCGGATCGTCCCCTGCTGATGGCCGGGGTCGTCACACTGCTGTCGGCGCTCGGCGCGCGTGCCCTGTGGCTGCCCCGCACGGTGACATCCACCGAGATGGCCCTTGCCCCGGCCTCCATCGCGGGCGTCGTCGCGTTCCAGAACTACGCGACGCACGACGCGTCCGCCGGGGCCCAGTTGTTCCTGCTGTGGCCGGTGGTGTACGCCGCGCTCTTCCTCAACCCGGTGCAGACCCTCGCCGCCCTCGCGGCCACCGTAACCTTCAACGCCCTCGCGCTGGCGAACATCCCCACCGGCGACGGCTGGGTCATCGACAGCGCCAGCATGGCCATCGCGTTCAGCATGGCGTGCGCGGTCATCCACCACCTGCGGCGCACCAACGCCGCCATCATGCGCAACGTCGAGAGGCTCGCCCACGAGGACCAGCTCACAGGGCTGGCCAACCGCCGCGCGTTCGCGGTGGCGCTGGAGCAGGCCTGCGCCCGCGGCGACCGTTCCGGGGAACCGCTGTCGGTGCTGAGCGTCGACGTCGACCACTTCAAACAGGTCAACGACACCCGCGGCCACGAGGGGGGCGACGCCGTCCTCCAGGGAATCGCCGCCGCCCTGCGGGCCGGCGTCCGCCGGGGCGACACTGTCGCCCGCCTCGGCGGCGACGAGTTCGTCGTACTGATGCCGGCGTGCACGCCCTCGGATGCGATGACGGTGGCCGAGGGCGTGCGCACGCGCGTCGCCCGCGAGGTGACCGGCGTGACGGTCAGCATCGGGATCGGCAGCGCGACGTGCGGCGGAGACCCCGGCGTCGTGATGCGCGCGAGCGACGCGGCCCTCTACCGGGCGAAGAGCGCCGGACGCGACGGGGTCGCCGCGTAACCGGCGCTCAGCTTTCGTGGCGGGCGATCATCGACACGTAGTGGTCGGCCGAGCGGGCGATGCCGGCGCGCTCGGCCTCGGTGGTGGCACGTCGCACCCGCCCGGGGACGCCCACGACCAGGGAGCCGGGCGGGACGCGCGTGCCCTCCGCCACCACGGCGCCGGCGGCGACGATGCTGCCCGCGCCCACGTGGACGTGGTTCATGAGGATGGCGCCCATCCCCACCAGGCACCCGTCCTCCACGGTGCACCCATGGACGATCGCGCGGTGGCCGATGGTCACCCCCGCCCCCACGCGGCACGGCACGCCCGCGTCGGCGTGGAGCACCGCCCCATCCTGCACGTTGGAGCGGTCGCCGACGCTGATCGTCTCCGTGTCGCCCCGGATCACCGCCGTGGGCCACACCGACACGTCGCGTCCCAGCACGACGCGGCCGATGACCACCGCGGTCTCGTCCACGCGAGAGCCCTCCCCGCGGGCCGGCGCGTCCCCCGCCAGCGCGCGGATCACGGGGCGCTCGGCGCCCGGGTTGGGCGGGTCATTCGGCACGACTGCTCGGGCATGACACCCATATTGCCTTCACCCGCTCGCGACCGCCGGATTCTGTGGGTAGGATGCCTGCACCTGTCCGCGGTACCCGAGGAGTAATCGGAATGCGCAAGACCAAGAAGACGGCGGCACTCCTGGCCATCATGGCTATCGCCGGCACGGGCGCCCTTGCGGGTTGCAACGACTCGAAGGGTGCCGACGCGTCGACCCCGGCCGGGTCGGAGACGATGGCCAACACGGCCGTCCAGACCGACCAGGACGGCAAGACCAGCACGGCGTCGGTCGACACGACGGCCGCCCCGGCCGGCACCGACACGGCGGCCAGCACCGACGCCGGCGCCTCGGGCGGCGACGCCGCGGCTGGCAAGACCCTGTTCGAGGGCACGTGCCAGGGCTGCCACCCCAACGGCGGCAACGACGCCGGCGTGGGCCCGAAGCTGGCCGGCGTGGCCGGCCTCGACGCCGCCCTCGTGAAGGACCGCATCGTCAACGGCAAGGGCGCGATGCCCCCCGGCCTGGTGACCGACCCCACCGACGAGGCCAACGTCATCGCGTACGTGATGAGCCTGCAGTAGGCCGTCTCGCCCACGCTTCACCCCCACGGTGAGCTGATCACCGAGGAGCGTCGCCTCCTCGAGATTCGTTCGCAATGGGATGCTCTTGCGGCCGCCCTCGGGCGGCCGCTCGCGTTGTCGGGTTGGCTGCTGGCGTGGTGGCACCACATGGCGCCGCCCGGCGGGCGGCTGCACGTCACGACCGCGTGGCGGGGATCCCGCCTGGTCGCCATCGTTCCCGCCGTCTCGCACCGGCGGGGCCCGTTTGACCGCCTCTCGACGATGGGAGCGGGTATGGCCGTGCGCGGCGTCGCGCTGGCCGACCGCGCCGCGGGACCCGATGACCTCGCCTGTCTGGCGGCCTGCGCCCCTGGGCGGCGTACCGCGCGGCTCGACCTGGCCGCCGTACAGGACGACGACCCGCTCCCCGACGCGCTGCGGGAGGCGTGGCCGGGGCGCACGCAGCCCCTCCGGGCGGCCGGAGTAACGGAGAGGGTGCCCGTGGTGCGCCTTCACCGGGGGTACACCCCGTGGTGGGAGCTGCGCAGCGGGGCTTTTCGCCAACGCATCGCGCGCGCGGAACGACGCCTCGCCGCAGACGGCGCCGAGGCGTGGATGGCCGGACCCGAACGCCACGGGTGGGCCCTTGAGGAGTTCCTGCGCCTGCACGCGTCCCGCTGGGGTTCGCGGTCCCCGCTGGCGGGCGACGCGGGCCGGCGGATGATGCGCGAGGCGGCGGCGTCCCTGGGCCCTCAGGCCATGCGGATCCACGTGCTGGCGCGCGACAACCGGGCCATCGCGGTCCACGTCGCGGTGCGGGCCGGCAACGCGGCGGCCTACTGGAACGGCGGCTGGGATCCGGCGTGGGCACGCCACTCCCCCGGCCTGGTGAGTCTCACCGGCCTCGTGCGCGACGCCGCCGCCAACGGGGTGGCGGCAGTGGACCTCGGCGTCGGCTCCGGCTACAAGGATCACTTCACCCGCGACGCGGTGGGGGTGCGGGACGTGTCGCTGATCCCGTGGGGCCTCGCGATGCCCGCCGCGCTGGCGGCGGAGTTGCCCGTCGTGGCCCGCGCCGCGGCCGGCCGTGGCCTGCGCAGGCTGCCCGCGGGAGGGCAGGCGCGGGTACGCGCCGCGCGGCGCCGGCTGCGCCGCCGCTA
>JAGQUM010000055.1 GCA_020438485.1 Thermoleophilia bacterium
CGGCTGGCCGCCGCGTTCGCGGCCACGCGCGCCCGGGGCCTGGTGCTCGGCCACGGCACCGTGGCGACGGGCGCGCCGGTGCCGGCGTACGCGGTGTCGTCCGTCCTGGCGGCCGGTCCGCCGCACGAGCTCGGGCGCGCTCTGCGGGCGGTGGTGGCGCGACCCGCGTCGGTGTCTGCGACGCCCGGCGACCGGGCCCTGGCCCGCGCCGTCATGGCGGCCGTCGCCGCCCCGTCCGACGCGGGTCGCCGCCGGGTGCTCGCCCGGCGTGAGCGGCAGGCCGGCGCCACGCCGCCGCCCATCGCGTCGGGCGCGCCGGTCACCATCGTGTTCCGCCTGCCCTGATCGCCCGTCCCGGACCGAGCGCCCTACGCGGAGCGCGGCGGGGCCAGCGGCTCGTCCACGCGCTCCAGGTGGGCCACCAGGCGGCCGCCCTTGGCCTCGAGCCACGCCCACGAGGGGCGCAGGTCGTCCTTCGTGCCCTCGCCCACCGACCCGGGGTTCACG
Source organism: Thermoleophilia bacterium (assembly GCA_020438485.1). Taxonomy (GTDB): domain Bacteria; phylum Actinomycetota; class Thermoleophilia; order Miltoncostaeales; family Miltoncostaeaceae; genus JAGQUM01. Next base: position 508 of record JAGQUM010000055.1, read on the forward strand.
AACAGCGTGCCCCCGTGGCGCCGGGCGAACGGGCGGTGGGTGTGGCCCGTCACCACGGCGTCGACACGGAGCTTCTTCGCGATCCTGACGAGGTCGGTGGCGGGGGTGTCCACGTCCGGCACCACGGACAGGTCGCCCGGGTGGCCGTGCGTGACCAGCACGGTGAAGCCGCCCACGTCCAGCTCGACGCGGTCGGGGAGGTCGGCCAGCCATTCCACCTGCTCGTCGTCCAGGCGCCGGATGGTCCAGCTTCGCGACCCGGGCCGCTCGGAGGCGGGGTGCCCGACGGGGCGGGGGTTGCCGCGGCCCACCTTCTGGTCGGTGTTGCCGATGACCGTGGGCCAGCCCGTGGCCCTGATCAGCCTGATCGCCCCGCGGGGGTGCGTGCCGCGCATCACCAGGTCGCCCGCGTTGACCCCCCGCGCGATGCCCGCGTCGGCCACGGCCGCCAGCACGGCCCGCAGCGCCGCGGCGTTGCCGTGGACGTCGCCGATCAACGCGAGGCGCGTGTCGCGCGCCGCGCTCACCCGATGCCCAGGGCGTCCTCGAGCCGGGCCCGGAAGCGTTCCTTCTTCAGGCGCCGCCACCGCTCGATGAACTCGGCGTACAGGACATCACGTCGCGCGCGGCGCATCGCGATGAGGGTATGCAGGCCCGGCCGCTCGTCGGCCCTACGGGCTCCGTCGAACCGGTCCCTGAAACTCATGTACGCGGCCTCCACGCGCGCCGCCCCGCGTGGGGGCGCGCCGCCCAGCGGGCCGTCGGCCAGCACCGCCGCCACGGCCTCGCCCTCGCGGGCGTTCAGCCAGCGCAGGTGCTCCTCCAGCATGGGCACCTGCACGTCGCAGTCGTGGATATCGCCCAGCACGTCCTGCAGGGCCTTCACCTCGTCGACGAAGGGGGAGAGGTCGGCCGTGAACGCGGCGCCGAAGATCTCCAGCAGGTACCGAAGGCGCTTGCACGCGATGCGCATGTCGTGCAGCTCCGTGACGTTGGCCGGGTCGGCCACGTCGCCGTCGTACTGGTAGACCTCGCCGATGCGCACCGCCAGCACGCGCCGCGCGTTCGGGGCCAGGCGGCCGCCTGCCTTGACGCCCCTGACCGGGCGCGGCCGGGCCATCAGGCGGGACCCGGGTTGAGCTTCTTCGCCGTGACCCCCGTGTGCTCGGCGATCCACGTCTCGAACGCGTCGCCGAAGCGGTCGCGCTCGAGCCGGTCGAACAGGCGCGCGATGTGGGCGGTCTCACCCTCTCTCTCGGCCCGGTACCGCGCGATGAGGCCCTCCACGCCCGGCCGGTCGGCCTCGTCCAACGTCGGCAGCAGCTCCCGGAGGTGATCGACGGCGACATCCAGGTCGCGGGCGGCCCCAAGCGTGTCGGTGACCCGCTTGACGACCTTCAGGTTGCGGGCGAAGGACCTCTCGGGGAACGCCCCGGCGAACGCGTCCATGGCCGCACGCAGGCGGCGGGACGCCACGCGCATGTCGTGCAGGTCCTCGATGTCGTCGCCGGCGAGCGTCCCGTCGCGGTGGCTCATCATCTCGCGCCAGCGCGTGAGGATGGTGCGGCCCGCCGCGTCGCGGAACGAGCTCTTGGGCGTGATGCCCCTCACCGGCCACGCTGCCACGTCAGATCTCGCGGTCGGCGCGGCGCACGCGCACGCTGTGGCGCACGGCGGCTCTCATGGCGTCGTCCCCGGCCAGCAGCGCCCAGTCCACGTCGAGCTCGCGGCCCAGGTCGATGAGGGCACGCACGACGGCGTCGCGGTCGATGCCGCGGCCGCTCTCGGCGGCCACCTGGTCGAGCCACGCGCGCTGCTTCTTGGACACGGCGACGGTGAGCGACTTCGTGGCTTTCTTGGCGGGCGTCGCGATGGCGTCGTCGCCCAGCGCGGCGAACCTCGGCGCGCGCCGGTTCGCGTCACCGCCCAGGATGGCCTGGTAGCTGACGTCGGTCACCCGGTGCCGCCCCCGTCGGCCAGGGCCAGCGACCGGTTGCGGTCTTCGATGAGGTCGCGGACCGTGTCGGCGTCGATGCGGTCGTCGTCGCGCCCCGCGCCGACGAACAGGGCGTTGGCACACAGCAGGTTCACCAGCCGCGGCACGCCGCCGGTGTCGGCGTGGATGTCGCGGGTGGCCCGCTTGGTGAACAGACGCTCGCGCCGGCCGGCCACGCGCACGCGATGCTGGACGTACGCGTCCACCTCGTCGGCGTCCATCGGCTGCAGGTGGAAACGCACCACGACCCGCTGGGCCACCTGCCGCTGCCGGTTGACCTTCGCGCTCAGCTCCGGCTGGCCCAGCAGGACGGTGGGCGCGGCGGGCCCGTCGCCGGGGTTTGTCAGCAGGCGCAGCTCATCCAGCGCGCGGGCGTCGAGGCGCTGGGCCTCGTCCACGGCGAATACCATGGGGGTGCCCGCGTCCTGGGCGCCGGCCAGCAGGCCGCGCAGGCGGGAACCGGCGCGGGCGGCCGACGACGCGGGCTCGTCGCCCGCCGCCACCAGCAGGGCCGACAGCAGCGCCGCGGCGGTGCGCGGCGGGTTGGCCACCGTCACCACGCGGCGTCCGCCGGCGGCCAGCAGCGACTGCAGGCTCTGCGCCAGCATGGTCTTGCCGCAGCCGATCTCGCCCGTGATCTGCACAAGGCCTCCCAGCTGGGTGAGGCCGAACACCATGCGCGCGAGACCCTCGCGGTGGTCGCCGCGCTCGTACGCGAAGCGCGCGTCGGGCTCCAGCTGGAACGGCGCTTCCGTCAGGCCCCAGTGGCGCAGATAACCGCCCGCGTCCGTGCTCAAATGCACGCCTCCATGACGAGGCCCTCGCGCAGCCCCGCGGGGCTGACGACGATCGACTCCACACCGAACGCGCGGCGTACGGCCTCCACCACGCCCGCCCCGGCGAAGCACATCCGCACGCGGTCGGGCTCGATGCCGGCCTCCACGGCGACGTCGTCGGCGTGCTTCGCGGCGAGCAGCTCGACGCACCCCACCAGCGCGTCGCGGTCGAGGTCGCCTCGCTTGGCCAGCCGCGCCAGCGCCAGCGCCGTGCCGCCCGCCATGACGACGCTGCCCGCCTCGTACCGGGACGCGACCGGGTCGATCAACTGCCGGGCGTGGGCGACGATGGGGCCGATGAGATCGAGCGACGCCGGGTCGCCCGGGGCGAACCGCTCGGTCAGGAGACGGACGCCCAGCGGCAGGGACACCGCCCAGTCCGGTGACGGGGCGCGGCCGCCCATCATTTCCAGGCTCCCCCCGCCGAGGTCCCCGGCGATCAGCGGCTCGGATGCGCCGGCGCTCAGCAGCCCCAGGAACGTGAGGTTGGCCTCCTCGGTGCCCGACAGCACGCGGGGCTCGGCGCCGGTGGCCCGCCGGATGCGCTCCAGCAGCTCGTCGGCATTGGAGGCATCGCGGGCGATGGCGGTGCAGGCCACCATGATGTCGTCGGCGTTCAGCGCCCGCGCCTCGGCGACCATGTGGCGCAGCGTGCGCTCGGCGGCGTCCAGGCCATCGTCGGAGATGCGTCCCGTGGCGCCCAGCCCGGCCCCCAAGCCCGTCATGGACGACGCGGAGGCAACCGCGTGTGGCGCCCCGTCGACGAGCCGCGCCACGAGCATCCGGATGGTGTTGGTGCCCACGTCGATCGCAGCGACGAGGCGTGGCGGTGCGCTGCTCATGAAGCCCGGAGGCTAGCGCATCGCCGGTGCTCCCGGCGGGCGGTGGACGGCCACCCGGGGGCGCCGCGCGGGGCGCTATGCCGCGCGGCGGGCGACGTGCGCGGCGCGGCGCGG
>JAGQUM010000091.1 GCA_020438485.1 Thermoleophilia bacterium
CGCGATGGCCGTCGGGCACGGTGGGCATGCGGGCGGAGTCCCCGGGGGCCGGCGGCCCGGGCGCCGCGCCGCTCGCCGCCGGCGGCGTCGCGTCCGTGGCGTGCCCCGTCCCGGCGGGGTTCGCCGGCGCGGGGCTGCAGCACGGCTCCGGGGTTCCGTCCATCAGCGCGACGACGCCCCCCGCCGTGGTGAGGACCCGGTTCGGCGCGGCCCACGCGACGGTGCGCGGTACGCCGTAGCGGCCCGCGGACCCCTCGGACGGCGGCGTCAGCGACGGCACGCCGGTCCAGCCACGGTCGGGCACGTACAGCGCGAGCATCCCCGCCCGGGTGACGGCGAGCGCGCGGCCCCCGCCGGCCGGGTCGGGGCTGGCCGCGACGACGGTGTCGAGGTAGTCGGACGGCACGGGGGCCCGCACCGCGGGCGCGGCGGTCACCGGGCCGTACGCCCCGACGGCCGCGCCGCCGCCCACCACGACCCGGCCGTCCGGAGCGGCCGCGATGGCCCGGGTGGGATCGGGCCCCGGGTCACCGATGCCGTCGCGGGCCACGAACACGTCGCCGTCGAGGGCGGCGAACCCGCCGCCGCCCGCGCTCTCGCGCCGTGGCCCGGGGGGCGCGTCGGCGGGGAACGCGCCGGAGATCACGCGCGCGCCCAGGGGGGCGCCGGGGTGGGCCGGGAACGCCAGCGACCGGTATCCGCGCGGCGCGGACGGCAGCGCGAACCCCAGCGGGTGGTCGCACGCGGGGGCGGGGTCGCGTCCGTACATCGGCGGGGCGGCCGGGAGGTCGCACCACGTCGCGGCCGCGGTGCCGTCGGGGCGAAGGCGCACGACGGCGTCGCGCGTCGCGCCCCCGGCGCGGACCCGCAGATCCACCCACACGGCGTCGTCGGTGACGGTCAGCGGGTCGGCCGGGGGCGCCGCGACGGCGACCCCGTCGACGCCCACGGGGGCAGCGGCCAGCACCGGGCGTTCGGGGGGCGCGACCGGCACCCAGGCCGGGGCGCCGTCGCGCACCACGCGGTGGAACAGCGCGGGCGCTGCGCCGGCGTCCGGGCCCGTCCGGGCGAGAAGCCATGCCCGGTCCGGCGACGCGGCGGCCAGGCCGACCGGATACACCGCCCCGCCGGTGCTCATCAGCGGCTCGCGCGTCCAGCCGCCACCCGGCGCGTAGCGCAGCACGGCGGTGCCGGCGCCGGCGGTGGTGGTGGGCGCGATCCACACGGCCCGCGCGGCGTCGTCACCGGACGTGACCGCCATGAGAACGCGGGCCGCGGCCGTCGCGGCGCCCTGCACCAGCATCTCGTCACCCGCCAGTTGCCCGGCGGCGGGCGCGGCCACGAAGCGCCCGCCGGGCAGACGCACCGCCAGCGTCGCGTCCCCCCGGGGGCGGTCCGGGTCGGCCAGAAGGACGGCGGCGAAGCCGTCCGGGGCCATCTCGGCCGCGTGCTGCGGGGCCCCCGCGGGCGCGTCGGCGTCGCCTGCGACGGTGCCGGCGGGCACCAGCCCGGCGAGCGCGGCGGGCGGGTCGCC